>NZ_CP092334.1:691033-991550 GCF_018595685.2 Flavihumibacter rivuli | reverse complement strand
AAATTCACAATCCTGGCGGGTAAAGGTATGTACCTTCTTGTCTTGCCAGTGGTAGGCTTCGAGGTCCCAGAAAACATCATCCAGTTCCACCCCGTAGGCCCCAATATTTTGCATGGGTGAAGCACCTACATTACCGGGAATCAGTGAAAGGTTTTCCAGTCCGCCCCAATTCTTACTGATACAGTATTGCACAAAGGCATGCCAGTTCACCCCGGCACCAGCCTTCACATAAACATATTCGGCATCTTCATGCAGTTCCTCAATGCCTTCGATCTCATTCCTGAAAACCCAGCCGTTGAAATCACCGGTCAACAGGATATTACTACCCCCTCCCAGTACCATGTATTGCTGGTCTTTTAATGCATGGTGCTGCATTTCCCACTGTAAGGACTCTAGTTGGTCCACCGACTGGAAACTGGCGAAATACCTAGCCCTGGCATCAATGCCAAAACTGTTATATGGCCGAAGGGAAAAATTTTCCTGTATTTTCATAATCAATAATACAAAGTTATGGCCCGTATTGCTACCATCATCGGCTCCTCAGGCCTCATCGGGAAAGCGTTGTTAATACGCTGCCTGGAAGATCCTTATTACGACCAGGTAAACATCCTGGTAAGGAGACAACCTGATATCAACCATCCAAAGCTAAAGGTTTTTATGATGGATTTTGCTGACGAGAAATCCTACACCAGTGGTATAGCAGGGGCTGAATCCGTATTCGTGGCAGTAGGCACAACCATGAAGCAGGTGAAGGGTGATAAGGACGCTTATAAGAAAGTTGACCATGACATTGCGGTCAATGCTGCAAAAGTAGCAGGAGAACAGGGTGTGTTCAACTACCTTTTGGTATCCTCCGTTGGCGCAGATGCTTCCAACAATAACAATTTCTACCTGAAATTAAAGGGTATAGTGGAAGAGAATGTGGCGCGTCATTCCATTCCCCAACTGCATATTTTCCGGCCTTCCCTGTTGTTGGGAAAACGGGAGGAAAAGCGACTGGGGGAAGGGATCGCCCAATTCCTCGCGCCGGTTTTTGGCAGTCTGCTATTCGGCAAGTTCAGTAAATACAAGCCGATCAAATCTGAAACAGTTGCCATGGCCATGTTGGCTGCTTCCAAACTTCAGCAGCGCGGCATATTCATCCATCATTATCCTGAGATCATCCAGCTCGCTACCAGGGCATAATATCCTTTGTGTCAAAGCGGGTCAATATCCGGGGTAACCACAACCGATTTGAATCCGGGTTGCTGATGCAAATGGGCGATCAGTATATGGATCTGTTCCTTGCAGTGAGTGGTCAGGCCTGATTCCTTCGGCAATTTTACCAGCAACTCCATGATGTATTGGTTCCGTACCCGGTTGACCACCGGGGCGGCAGGACCTACCAGGTATTCCCCGAATTGCGGATGCAGCCACTGTGCCATTTGCCGGGCAGCAGCAATTACGGTGTCCTGTTGTTTATGCTTGAATTGCAGGACGATCAGCCTGGTAAATGGAGGGTAACCAAAATGCTGCCTGTTCGTTAATTCAACCTGTGCAAAACTGGCATAATCATGTTGCCGTACAAATTGTAAAACCGGATGGTTGGTTTGCTTTAGCTGGATCATTACCCTTCCCTGCTCCCCTTTCCTTCCCGCCCTTCCGCTTACCTGTTCCATGAGTTGGAAACCCCTTTCGTTCACCCTGAAATCTGCAAAGCCCAGAATGGCATCAGCATCAAGGATCCCAACCAATGCCACATGCTCAAAATCCAGTCCTTTCACCACCATTTGTGTACCTACCAGTATATCCAACCTCTGTTGCTCAAATAACTGGATCAGGGCATCATGGGCATTCTTTCCCTTGACGCTGTCGATATCCATCCTGGCGATCCTGGCCTTAGGGAACAATTCCTGAAGGGTTTCCTCGATCCTTTCCGTCCCAAAATTCTGCTGGGCAAAAAGATGGTTCCCACAGGCCTCACAGGTATGCAAGGGCGGATATACCGTACCGCAATAATGACAGACCAGTTTATTATGCAGTTTATGGAAGGTGAGCGATACGTCGCAATGCTTGCAATGCGGAATCCATCCACAAACCTGGCAAACCTGGTAAGGGGAATACCCTCTTCGGTTCTGGAACAGGATGACCTGCTTATTCCTTACCAGGCAGGATTCAATGGCTTCCTGCAAAGGAGCAGAGATGATCACCTTGCTGTTATCCGGCATCTTGATATTCCTGGTATCCACGAGTTCAATGTGGGGCATGGCCAGGTCCCCATAGCGCTGGGTCATTTCCACCAGGCCATATTTTCCCTGCAATGCATTGTAGTAAGATTCCAGCGAAGGGGTGGCACTGCCCAATAAGACCCTGCCCTTGTATAAGGAGGCCAGGTAGATGGCTGCATCCCTCCCATTATACCTTGGTGCAGGATCCTGCTGCTTGAAGGAAGGGTCATGCTCCTCATCGCAGATGACCAGTGATAGGTCGCGGAAAGGAAGGAATAAGGCAGAACGGGCTCCTACGATGATCTTTACTTCACCGGATTTCACTTTGTTCCAAATTTCTACCCGTTCATTGGGGTTGAACTTGGAATGGTAGATGGCGATATACCCGCCGAAATGCTTTTGCAATCTTCGTATGATCTGGGCCGTTAGGGCAATTTCCGGAAGCATATACAACACCTGCTTGCCCTGTTTCACCAGGTCCTCCATCAGTTTGATGTAGACCTGTGTCTTGCCACTTGAAGTAACGCCATGCAACAGGCAAACCTGCTTGTCTTCAAAAACCTGCCTGACCTTTTCAAGGGCTTCTTCCTGTTGGATGGTCAGCACAAAATCAATATCCATCTGCAAGGGCAATTGCCTGATCCGGTCAACCGATCTTTTCTCTACCTGGATCACCCCTTTTTCCACCAGGCCTTTCAATTGCGCAGCTGATGCGTCTGCTTTCTTCAGTAATTCCGCCTGCGTAACCTGTCCCTGTGTTTTGCGCAGGTGAAGGAAGGCAAGGAGTAATTCCATCTGTTTGGGCGCACGCCCCCAATTATTGAGCAGTTCTGCCAATTGTTCCTCATTATCGTATTGGGGATGCAGCAGGACAAAGCTTTCCTTCTTCTCTTTATAAGTTTCTTTCAATTCCTCCCATACCAGGCAAATCCCTTTGTCGAGGAGGCGCTTGATGACCGGGTAAACATGCGTGGCATCTAGGAGCTGTTGTACTTCAACGAGTTTTAATTCCTTCCTGATGGTCAGTGCTTCCGCCACCAGGAACTCCTCATCATCGAGATGGGAAAAATCATCCCCTGCCTCATCATTGAACAGCAGGATGGTTTCGCTGCTGAGTTTGAAATGCGTAGGTAATGCAGCCTGCATCACTTCCCCTTCGGAACAGAGGTAATAACGGGCCATCCATTCCCATAACCCCAATTGGTTGGGATAGAGAATGGGCTGGTCATCCAACACATTAAGAATATCCTTGGGTGTAAAGGCTGCGGGCTTGTTTTGGTGGACGGATTTTACGATTCCTGCATATTTCTTGTTCTTGCCCAATATTACTTCTACCCTAACACCGGGCATTACCAACTCCAGCAGATCTGCAGGTACCGCCCAGGTAAAATTCCGCGGCAGGGCAAGCGGGATCAACACCTCCGCATACCAGCCGGTGGAACCATTTTCATCATAACTATACAGCGTATTTTCCTTTTGCTCCATTATTTATTGAACCTGGTCAATGCTTGTTCCATTTCCTCAAAAACCAATTCCTTCAATTCCGTGACAGACTTCCCTTCATAGCTGGCTGCAGGAACCATGGGTAAAAATACAGCACGGCAACGACCGGGCGTAAAAGAAAAGACAGAGCGGTAATGCAGGCGTTTTACGGTATCGGGGAAAATCAATGGCTGGATAGGCGTATTGGTTTCAAGGGCAATACGAAAAGCCCCGTCATAAAAGGATTTCAGGGGTTCATCCGTTTCATTGAACGTGCCTTCAGGAAAAATGAATATGGATATTCCCTTGCCCAGGTATTTCTTCAGGATATCCACGCTCTTTGCCCTTTTTTCCGGGCTACTCCTGTCCACCATTACTACCGCATTGCGGTACACGAACCCGAAAATGGGAATGCGGGCCATTTCTGCCTTTCCCAAGACCCTGATGGGCTCGCGGATCACTTTTACCAGCATGGGAATATCGAGATAGGAAATATGGTTGGCCACAAAAATGCAAGGTCGTTCTTCAGTTGGGGTGGAGACGTGGATGGTATTTGACCGGATGCCGATGAGCAACAGCCAGGCATCAGCCCAGAAGGAACAGAGCCGGTAAAACATATTCCCTCCCTTAATCCTGCCAAAGAAGGAGGCCAGGAAAAAGAAGGGCATCAGTAAGAGCAGCAGCAGTACAAATACCAGGAAGGCATAAATACTATAGAGAACCTGGAAGGGTGTGGTGATCCATCTCATAAGGCAGTTATTGGCAATGACATTCAAAATCATTTTCAAGGTCGATACAAGTAACGACCTTTACATGGTTAGTACACTGTGCAAATACAATCCGGACATGCTGGTTGTCCTTAAGGGTATATCCTTCAACGGCATAGGTTGGGCAGGGTTTATCCTCCAGGTCCGATTTCCGGTAATTGATCTTTCCATTCCGGAGGATGTCTTCCACCTCCCCTTTGGTGATCTTGCGGCAATCCATTCGGCAGAGCGCGTGCCTGGTATAATCCAGTTTGGAAGCATGCCTGTTGAGCCCCCTGCCCGACCAGGATTTCGTTTCGGAATGCCTGTTTGGATCCTGCCTGTGGCCATCCCTGCTTTTCAGCCATAGCGCCAATACAACCATCAGGACCAGTCCTAAAGCTGTAAGAAGTTTCCGGTTTAGCATGGGTCAAATCTAGAATAAAATACCCGGGAATTTACTGCAAATCATTCATTATGAATATTGTAACCTTAAAGTGTATACCAGGAGCCAATTCCTTCCCCTGTTTATTTTAACAATGGCCAAATCCTTGGATTTCCTTGGCCAGGTCGTATCTTTGCGCCCCTATGGCCGAAAAAAGAACAGTTGCCTTTCATACCCTGGGTTGCAAGCTCAACTTCTCTGAAACCTCTGCTCTCAGCAGGATGCTGGAGACCGAAGGTTTTGAGAAGAAGTCGTTTGACGACCATGCAGATGTGTATGTGATCAACACCTGTTCTGTTACGGACAATGCCGACAAGGAATGCCGCCAGATCGTTAGGCGGATCCAGAGAAGGGCACCGGAAAGCATGGTGGTGATAACTGGTTGTTATGCCCAGTTGAAACCAAAAGAGATCGCCGAGATACCGGGAGTTGACCTTGTACTGGGTGCCGCTGAGAAATTCAATATCGCCAAACACCTGGCCGACCTGACCAAGGGCGATAGCGCAAAGGTCTGCAGTTGTGATATTGAGGAAGTATCCGGCTTTAACAGTTCATGGTCCATCAACGATCGGACGAGGACCTTCCTGAAAGTACAGGATGGCTGTGATTACAATTGTTCTTTCTGTACCATTCCCATGGCCCGCGGCAAAAGCAGGAGCGATAGTATTGAGAATGTGGTACGGAATGCCCGTGAACTGGCTGCCAATGGGGTAAAGGAAATAGTGCTTACGGGGGTTAACCTGGGTGATTTTGGAAAAGGGCCAGATGGTAATAAGCGACACGAAGAGAACTTCTATGATCTGGTAAAAGCATTGGAAGAAGTGGAGGGTATCGAACGCTACAGGATATCTTCCATTGAGCCTAACCTGCTGACCAATGATATCATTGCGCATGTGGCTAACAGTAATAAATTCATGCCACATTTCCATATTCCCCTGCAAAGCGGAAGCAACAGGCTTTTAGCGTTGATGCGTCGCCGTTATAAGCGCGAATTATATGCAGAACGTGTGGAATTGATCAGGAAGCTGATGCCACACTGTGCCATCGGTGTGGATGTGATCGTAGGGTTCCCTGGTGAAACAGATGAAATCTTCAAGGAGACCTTCGACTTCCTGCATAGCCTGGATGTTACTTACCTGCATGTTTTTACTTATTCGGAAAGGGCCAATACTGTTGCATTGGACATTAAACCTGTTGTGCCCATGAATACCAGGCACGAACGCAATAAGGCGCTGCGTAACCTCAGCTATATGAAGCAGCAATATTTCAACCAGCAGCATTCCGGCCAGACCAGGAAGGTGTTGTTTGAAGGCAATGCCAGGCAAGGTATGATGGAGGGGTACACTGATAATTATATCAAGGTTACCACTCCATTCCGCGAAGAGTGGGTGAACCAGATCGTCGACTGGACCCTCTGATTATTTCCCTAAGGCTTATTGAAGATGGTTCCATGCCGGTTTAGTGGCAAGTACTTTTTTGTAGATAGGACAACCTGGATGGTGGGCACCTGGAAGGTAGCCTGTACTCATCAGGAATTCGTTGACAATTTCCCCTCCCGTAAACTTGAAATGCTTTTTGAACAATTTCACCCATTGTTCCTTGCTCATCGGGTGGTGATGGTCCAGCCAGTTCTTGAATGACCCGAATTCCTGCTGCAGATCTATTATCCTTCTGGCATTTTCAATGGCAGCAAGGATCTTCAGCCTGTTCCTGATGATACCCGCATCATTCAATAAGGCAGCGATCTTTTCGTCGCCATATTGGCTCACTTTCCTGATATTGAACCCATCATAGGCTTTGAAGAAATTGTCCTTCTTGATCAGGATAGTGGTCCAGCTTAAACCTGCCTGGTTGATCTCCAGCACCAGTCTTCCAAACAATTGGTCATCATCATGGATGGGGAATCCGTATTCATGGTTGTGGTAATGGGTATGGACATTGCCGGGCTCCATTCGGGCAACAACATCGCAATAGGTAGTAGCCATAGGAGAAATTTTATTCAGCTCTGTAGCAAGCTGGCCAGGTTTAAAATAATATAAATGAAGGGCAAAAAAAAAGGCTGCCTTTGGGGCAACCTTTCTGTGGGAGCACACGGATTCGAACCGCGGACCCTCTGCTTGTAAGGCAGATGCTCTGAACCAGCTGAGCTATGCTCCCAATGTGAAGAACTTAAAAAAGATTGGAAAACCAACCTGAAAATGTGGGAGCACACGGATTCGAACCGCGGACCCTCTGCTTGTAAGGCAGATGCTCTGAACCAGCTGAGCTATGCTCCCTAAACTCTTAAAGATCAACCCCTTTCGCGATTGGGATTGCAAAGATAAGTGCTAAATTTTATTGACAAAGTTTTTTTTAAAAAAAATATTGGCTAGTTCAACTGAACAGAAGGCAGTCGATAAGAAGGCCCATCCAGTACATACAATTCATCGATCTCATATTGCCAATACTGATAAAGTGGGGATTGTTTCAGGCGCTTCTCCACCTCATCCTTGCTTGTTCCGTTGATCGTGATCCATACGCGCTGGGACTCCATGCTAACGGCGTAGTGGTCAATGATTCCCTTGTTGATAAGGAAGTTGATATAGGTACGGTGAGCCGGAACCCTGGCCATGAATTCATCGTCCCATTCAAACCTGATCGTTACCTGGTACTTGACTGCCATGTTAAAATAACGAAGTTAAAACCGTCCTTGTTCATTAGGAAGCGTTAAGGTTTATAAACACTGGAGCCCTTTTGCTAACGCAGGTCTTCAGGTTTCCTTTGTCTTTTAGGCGGCAAAACGAAATCGCGTGGATGGGCAAGGAAATACCGCCAGATGATGCCGATCAATTCGGGGTATTCGCGCAACCTTATCCCCCTTGATTTTAGGGCGACAAAGAAGGCAAGGGAGAAACTTACAAAGAAGTTCAGGAAGCCAATGCCAAGAACTCCCAATACCACGACAACCATATAACCGAGGGTAACGGGTTGTTCCAGGCCATAATAGCCTATGGCTGTATTGCCGGCAGAAATGGTGATGTGCCGGATATCAAAGGGAATCCCGAAGATCTTCCCTACAGAGGCAGACATCCCCAGGAAGAAACCGAGCGCCAGGCTACCTGTAAATGCCCCGGAATAGGTATTTACCAATTCTACCAGTCTGTTCAGTTTTTTAGGCGACATGCTATGGCTCAGGATCGGGTGTTGCCTCAGGCGTTCATTCAATTGTCCATAGGTGACATGGTTCTCTACATAACCGGAGATCAATCCACTTAAAAAAAGGAACACACCGGTGAAACAGGCATAGAGAAGGGCAAAACTATGGGTAGGATGTTGGGCCTCCAACAAGGCCAATGCCTGGTCGCCGGTAGCGATCCTATACCCGCCGTATTCCCCCAATAACCAAACCAAAAGGTAAGTCAGCGGAAATACCACCATCAGGTTGCCGGCAAATGAAGCGATCTGGCTACGGGAAATATTCCCTACCGTGATCGCCAGGTTGCGGAGATCAGGCTGCCCTTTCTGCTTCTTGGAATCCAGTGAACTGGCTACTGCTGAAGCGGTATAGGCCGGTTGTTTGGTGGCCAGGGTTGTATGGGTCTGGTCCATCAGGATGAATCCCGCAGAATAGTTCAGGCTATAGGAGAATCCCATCCAGAAAGGCGCAAAGGGAAGCTTTCCGATCAGGTTCTTGGTAATGGCCACAAAGGAAACGATAAAACCGCCACCGATGGCACTATTCAGCAATTGCCGGAATTCATCTGCATTGGTGGTGATATACTTCTCCCCTTTCTTACCCTTGTGTTCCGAGATCTGGTAAGCAACCATACCAAGATTATCAGAGAGGAATTCCTTCAGGCTGTTCTTCTTGTTCTCATTGGTAATGACGGTGACAAAATATTCGATGAACCTATCCTCATCCAGTTGGTTATCACGGTCAAGCACATCCGTAATCACCAGCATTCTTTCCACCATCTGCATGATACGCACGGAAAGGAAGGTTTGGGCAAGGCTGGTGCCATGGTACATACGCTGGTCACGCAGCCAGAGGATACTTTGTTTACAGTTGTATAATTGTTCCTGGATATTGTAAAGGATCAGCCTTCCGGTTTGGAGATCATCCTGCGGAACACTTAAGAAAGAACCTACCAGTTTATTTTGTTCCAGGAATGGCATTGTTCCTTCGCGGTTATCCCTGAAATACCTGGCCACCTCCTTTTCCAGGCCAAGGGCAGAAACCCGGTAGGAAAGCACCTGGAGGGCATCCCTTAGTTGGGCAAGCAGGTCCTGGTCATTCATATTGATGTGGACCCTTAGCAGGCGGAAAAACTTTTTCCAGAGTTCGGTATCAATGGCTGCCACCCAGATATGGTCGGTCGGCTTAAAGAAAACCCTGCTGATAACATAACGGAAATCTGAACGTTCCTGTAATTCAGGCAGCAGCTTATGTTTCAGTTTTCGTGTCAGCTCCTGTACAAATCCCCTGGTACTGATCAACCCACTTTCTGAAAGAGCAGGCAACAAGTTGCTTTTCATGAATTGGGAACGTATGGCAGACCGAAGGGAAACAATGGCCGACCTGTCGTGTTGCAACTGGTAAAGCAGGGAACGAAACTTCAACTCTGCCTCTTCCTTCTTCTGGGGCGAGGATGGCCTGATCTGCTTCACCAGGTCGATCAGGAACTCCAAGCCCCTATCGGCCATGTATATGGGCAATACAATAGCCTGGCCTTCCGGTTTTTCGCCGTTAGCCTGTACTGCCTTCTTCTTATGCTTGCCGATATTGATCATATTTCCCTGATGGAATTCCGTTTAACTTTAGACAACCAAGCCCCTCCTATTGTTGCCTCATTTCAAAACTTGGCAGGAATTTATATTTTTGTCCCAAAGCCTGAGGCATGTTGAATTACAAAGAAGAGCAGGAGCACCAGTTCAATGAAGAGGTGGATGTCTTAACGGATATCCAATTTCCGTACCAATTGATCGTATGGAATGACGAGGTCAATACCTTTGATTGGGTAATTGAAACCCTGATCAGTGTTTGCGGGCATAGCCCGGAGCAGGCGGAACAGTGCGCATTGCTGATCCACACCAAAGGCAAATATGCCGTCAAAAATGGTGAATATGATGAACTGAAGCCAATGTGCGATGCCATCACGGAACGTGGTATTGGCGCAACCATTGAAGTTACGGCCAGTTAAACCCCATAATGCAGTTGCACCATCATTATGCCCATCTATGCATTGGGTAAACACCCCGGGTTCCCACCGGCCTCTGAGGCTGAACCGGATGGCTTGCTGGCCATTGGCGGGGACCTTTCCACGCAAAGACTGCTGAATGCCTACCGCTCCGGTATCTTTCCCTGGTACGAAGGCGACCACATCCTGTGGTGGAGTCCCAATCCAAGATTTGTCCTTTTTCCCAGCGAATTGAAGGTCAGTAAAAGCATGAAACCTATTTTGAATGGAAAACGATTCAGCTTTACTGTAAACAAGGCCTTTGAAGCGGTGATCCGGAACTGCCAGCAAATTGAACGGAAAGGACAGGATGGAACCTGGATTTCAGCAGAAGTGGTGAGTGCTTATTGTCGCCTGCATGAACTGGGTTATGCAGAAAGCGCAGAAACATGGCTGGATGGCGAATTGGTTGGGGGGTGTTACGGAATCCGCATGGGCAAGGTCTTCTTTGGTGAAAGCATGTTCCGTAAGGTTAGCAATGCCAGCAAATATGCCTTCATCAAATATGTCGGGCTCCTTGAAACAGCCGGGGTTGAACTGGTCGACTGCCAGGTATACACGGAACACCTGGAAAGCCTTGGTGCAAAAATGATCGACCGGACACAGTTTCTCCAACTGTTGGACCTACTTATACCCGGCCAACCAGTACAGATATTACCTTAAAAAATAGTTTCCCTTAAAACCTGGTTCCCAGGTAATGAGGCAGCATCTTGCGCCAGGTTGGCCAGTCATGGGTGATATCTGATCCCCAGATATCCAGTTCATACCATATTCCCTTACTGTACAGGATGCCAGCTAAGCGCCTTGCAGCATCAGGATCCTCGTATGAACCACTTCCACTCAGGATATGGATATGATGGCTATGCCTGATCTGTTCCAAAACATGGTGGTCGGTCAGGTTGGGTAAGTAATGGCATGGACTGTTAAAGTATACGTCATCATCAAAATAACCCTTGGTATACTCGGTAAGGTCATAAACCCCACTCATGGCAATCACGCCATTGATAAGGTCAGGGCGTTTGAAAAACAGGTTGGCGCTATGCAGGGCTCCAAAAGACGCACCACAGGTAATGATGGGGGTATCGGGGCTGGTATGGGTACGGATATAGGGGATCACCTCCTTGAATACATAATCATTCCATTGCTGGTGGCGGATGGATTTTTGCCTGGGATCCATCTGGTCATTCATCCAGCTTTCGTTATTGATACTATCGATGGAAAACACTTTCACCTTTCCCCCTTCAATAAAATGCCTGATCGAATCGATCAACTGGAACCTTTCATACTCAAGGTAGTCAGCGGCAGCAGTGGGTATCAACAATAAGGCAAATCCAAAATGACCATAAGTGGCCATTGGCATTTCCTTATGCAAGGAAGGGCTGAACCAGGATGTCAGGTGTCTATCCATAAAGCTTTGCTTTTTTTGAAAATACGACCAAAATAGAAAATTCCGATCCTTCAGTCCATAGAATAGATATTTTGTTGAAGATTTTTTTGTAAATTTCTGTTCAGAAACGTGCAAGGCTCGGAAACCCAGTGCAGAATCCAACCCATGGAAACCATCCAAAGCCCAAACGATTGTAAACGAAAAATGGTTTTCTTATGAAGCGTTTCTTTGACCTTTCCAATGCCAGTACAGGTAAATTAATGCTGATCGTTCTTGCCATCTATGGTACGATTGCGTTGATCACATATTTTGCCTGGCAGAATTGACCTGTAATGCGAAAACCTTTTAACCGGGTCAGCTATGTCCCCTGGTCGAAATCGATCTTGCAATGGGGTTTCTTCATTGCATATTGGTAGATCAGTCCCCTGACATAGTCATTATCCGGACAGGGCTCCAGTAGTGACTTCCATTCATCAATGGAAGTAGGGAATCTTTTTCTGTCTTTAACAACCCCCATTCCATAAAACCTGCCTTTTTCAATCAGGTAGACCACCTGTTCATGGTGAACCTGTTCATTTTCCTCCAGGAGGATAAAACTGGGTAAGGATGCCTGAATGGTATGAAGGGCTGCCCTGATCCTCGAATTATAATGTTCGGTCGTCATATCAATGGACCAGGTACGGCCATTCTGGTCAAGAGGGATTTCAGCTAGCTGGCTGATCTTTCGTAGCAACCCCTGTCCTTCATGGATCAGGTTGAAGGTATAAATGGCAGGAAGGTTTTTCCGGGTCTTTTCTATGATCAGCCGATGGTAACCTTTCTGGTCCGTGAAAGCATAGAGCCCATATTGCTGATGGAATTTTTTCTGGCTCCTGTTGAATGGCGGCCAAATGCGACGAATTTCCTGGCTTTCCAATACAAGTGCCATCAGTTCGCTGGGTGTCGTACGATAACTGACCTGGTAGATCTGCCGCATCATTTCCTGCTTCCGTTTTCCCCCATCGTTATTACTAAAATGACTCTTCACCCGCTTATGCAGGTTAGTGGCCTTACCAACATAGAGGATCTGCTGTTTCTGGTTGAGGAAATAATATACGCCCGGGACATGGGGCAAACTATTGACCTGGTCTGCTGGCAAATGAGGTGGGAGGTATTGGTCGCCGTTCCTTCCCTTCAGCATTTCCTTAACCACACTTCCCACATCTGCCTGCAAGATGCGCTCAAACAACTGCACCGTTGCCATGGTATCACCTAATGCCCGGTGCCTGTCTTCAACAGGTATTTCCAGGCTCCTGCAGAGATTACCCAAACTATAACTGGGCAAACCCGGGAATACCTTCCTTGCCAGCCTTACGGTACAAAGTTTTTTCAGGGAAAGGTCTAATCCTGCATTGGCCAAATGATGTTTCAGGAAGGAATAGTCAAAGTTAACATTATGGGCAACGAAGATCCTGCCCTCAAGCAGGTTATAGATGGTAGGGGCAATTTCTTCAAATCCGGGTGCCGTAGCCACCATTTCATTGGTGATGCCTGTCAGGGAGACAATATACCTGGGGATCGATTGACCGGGATTGATAAGGGTATGGTAGCGACCTTCCACACCATGGCCATCATGCAAAACAATGGCGATCTCTGTAATGCCATTACCTGCAGCATGTCCACCTGTTGTTTCTATGTCAACGATCGCATACACACTTCAAATGTACAAAATCCAGCTGTTTGCTAAAAATATTAGCTTGCGTCATTCCCTTCCCCTTGCTGTGAGCTTTTCCCTATACCCTGCTGAAGGTTTTCGAATATGGAGGCATCTACCGACCTGATATGCAGGTCTTGTTGAGGGAATGGGATCGTGATACCTTCTTCATTGAACCTGTTGTAGATGGTTTTTAGCATATGACTTTTCAGGTTCACCCAGTTGCCGAAATTATTGGTCCAGAATAAGACCCTTACATTAATAGAACTATTGGCCATTTCATGCCAAAGGATTGCTGGTGCCGGATTGGCTACAATTCCTTCCTCTGTTTCAATAACACCCTGAATGATCTGCTGTGCTTGATCAAGGTTGGTCCCGTACGCAACCCCGATAAGGAGTTCAACCCTTCTGTAATTGTTATTATGGGTCCAGTTGATCAGTTTCTGTGAAATAAAATCACCGTTGGGGACGATAATATCTGCCCCATCAAAAGTGCCGATCTTGCTGCTCCTGATCCCGATCTCCTTTACTGTACCTGTATTGGTACCGATCTCAATAACATCCCCAACATCCATTGGCTTTTCAAAGGCGAGGATGACCCCACTGACCAGGTTGTTTACGATGTTTTGCAAACCGAAACCAATACCAACACCAAGGGCACCGATAACGATCGCCAATTTATCCAAAGGAATACCAGCTGCACCCATAGCCAGTAAAAATCCGATGGCAATCACCACCAACCTGATCAGCAAAACCCAGGAGCCGGCCTTATTTTTTGCAGCATTACCCGCAAGCTGGTTATTACCGCCCCTGAAGAAAAAGGTCAGGAGATTCGACAGAAAGAAGGCGCCCCAGAGGACGATGCCGAAAATAAGTATACTGGACAAAGTGAATTCCACACTTCCAATGGATCGTGGTGCGCTGAGGAATTCCTGACCCAGGGTGATGATAGAATCCAATAAATTCAGGCTCCAGGTGAAAGCCAGGAACCAGAGCACTATGGCGATCACTACAAGGAAACGTTTGAATTTATCCCTCAATTCCCCAAACTGCAGGATCGCTGATATCCTGGTATTCTTGTTTCCTTCCAATTGAAGGTAGACCGCCTCGATAATGATATCGACCAATAAATAAAAGGAAAGTGCGTGTGCAAGTGCGATGACAGCACTATTGCTGATCATTTTGGCCAGGGTGTACCTGCCGAAAATATTCAGCAAGAGGGCCACCAGGTTGACCATTCCAAAGAGGGCAAGCGCTTCATCCTGAAAGGCCGGGTAGGCTTTCTCGTTCTGTTTTACCTCCTTGTGCAATTGGTAGCCAACATAAATAGCCACCACGGATCCTAAAGCCATGATCCATCTTTCCGTTGCAGAGGTACTGACCAGTAGGTTACCGATGCCATTAATGAAAAACAGCGCAACTATTACCCACCAAAAATGATGGTAACGATCAGACCAGTCGGGCCATGCCAAACGGGAAGCCAGGATAAGCATGACCATCCAATTGATCTCGATAAATGTGGCCGGAGGTGTCCCGCTGAAGAAGGGGACAATGGTGAATACCAAAAGCAGGCAACCCAACAGGGTATTCCTTTTAAGGTACCTGACCGGCAATAGGAGTTCGTCCCGTTTTTCCCTCCGGATCTTGGAAATATTATACCGTACCCAGAAATAGAGCAGGATGCCAATTATTCCGATCACCAGTGAGGGGACCCAATTGAACCTCAGGAAAAAGAAAAACAATCGTTGGTTAGGCTTTATTGAGTATTTAATGGATTCCCAAAGGGCAACGGTATGGCCCTTAGATGCCTCATGCAGATAGGATTCAGTTTTGGAAAGAAGCCCTTTCTTGAGAGCATTGATGCGATAGTTCACTTCTTCCAGGAGGTCCGTTACATCAAGGGAGGCAATTCCGATATCATGCAATAGGTTATTGATCCTTGTCAATTGGGTATTATAGGTGGTCTCTGTAACCTTCCATTTTTTCTCCTGGGCGTTCAGTTCATCAAAATACAATTCTATGATGAGGGAATCATTACTCAGTAACTGGAGACTGGAGTCACGTACAATTTCCCTGATATCGGCCCTGAGCCCCAATAGAGTGGCATTATACTTCTGTAAACTAGCCTGCCATTTGCCGAGCTGTTTTTCCAATTGCAGCAATACCACCCTGCTCCCGTTCAGGCTGCGCAGGTTTAGGGGAAATTCCTGCTTGTAAAGCGAGGCCGAGATCAGCTCCAATAACCTTTTCACGTTGGGCAATTCCTTATGGATATCGGTAGTGTCCAATCCCCTCTTCATGGCCGCATTTACCTTATTCACCCCAAGCGTTAGTTCCTCCAGTTTCCTTACCAACAAGAAAGAGGCGGAATCAGCATCGTATTTCAAGGAGGATTTGGAGCTATCTGATGGATTTACAGGCTTTGTGCTGTCGCCTTTACCGGCTGAAACTGTTGAATCAGGGCTTTGCTGGGCATTAAGCTGACCAACTGAACAAATCAGGAAAACCAGGAATATATACCGGAAATAGTACGCGATCATAAGCAAGTAGTCGGAACAAACTTTGCCCTGTTCCTGACCTAATTTACAGCATTCCCCCGGTTTACTCAGAAAGCTCAGCGTGGTTTTCTTATTTTTGCAGCCCTAAAAGCCTTTAAGCATCAATCAATAGTATGGAACTAAGCAAGAATTTCACCCCGGAAACTGTTGAGCGTCGGTGGACCGATCACTGGAAGCAGAAAGCCTATTTTACCAGCAAACCAGATAACCGTCCAGCCTTTACCGTGGTTATTCCCCCACCGAATGTAACCGGGGTATTGCATATGGGCCATACCCTTAATGAAACCGTGCAGGATATCCTTGTACGGAAGGCCCGCATGAGCGGATTCAATGCCTGCTGGGTACCCGGAAGCGACCACGCTTCCATTGCCACTGAGGCTAAAGTGGTTCAAATGCTGGAAAAAGAGAAAGGGATCAGGAAAGCTGACCTGAACAGGGAAGAATTCCTGAAATATGCCTTTGAATGGAAGGAAAAGTATGGAGGGATCATCTATAACCAGATCGAGCGCCTTGGTTGCAGTGTGGATTGGGATAGGGTTACCTTCACCATGGACGACCATTACTACAAGGCGGTGATCAAGGTATTTGTAGACCTATATAAAAAAGGCCTGATCTACCGTGGTGCAAGGATGATCAACTGGGACCCCGCCGCCAAAACGGCCTTGAGTGACGAAGAAGTTGAATACAAGGATATACAGGGTAAACTGTACCATGTTCAATACCGGCTGGAATCGGCCGACGGACAGCCGCTGACAACAGTATTTGGCAATGGCATTATCATTGCTACCCAACGCCCGGAAACTATCATGGGCGATACAGCCATTTGTGTGAATCCTAACGATGAACGTTATACGCACCTTAAGGGAGCATTTGCCTATGTACCCCTGATCAATCGCAGGATACCCATCATCTTTGATGAATATGTGGATACCAGTTTCGGTACAGGCGCGCTGAAAGTAACCCCGGCTCACGATATCAATGACTATAACCTGGGTCTAAAGCATAATCTACAGGTAGTGGACACCCTCAATGAGGATGGCACGCTTAGTGAAGCTGCACAACTCTATATTGGGACCGATCGCTTCAAGGCACGGAAACTGATCATCGAGGACCTCAAGGCAGCCGGCAACCTGGTAAAGGAAGAAGAATACCAAACAAGGTTAGGGTATAGCCAACGGACAGGTGTGGTAGTGGAGCCACGCATCTCAACCCAGTGGTTCCTCAAAATGAAGGAAATGGCTGGACCTGCGCTTAAGGCAGTAGTGGACGGGGATATCAGGATCCATCCTGGCGATAAGTTCCTGGCAACCTATAAATACTGGCTGGAGAATGTGAAGGATTGGTGTATCAGCCGCCAACTATGGTGGGGCCAGCAAATACCGGCCTGGTATGATGAGGCGGGCAATTGTTATGTTGCGGAAACTGCTGAGGAAGCAAAAATGCTGGCTGGTGGCGATGATTCGGTTATACTTACCCGTGATGAAGACGTACTGGACACCTGGTTCTCTTCCTGGCTATGGCCCTCGGAGGTGTTCCACGGCGTAACAAAACCCGGTAACGAAGAGATCAAATATTATTACCCAACCTCAGTATTGGTTACCGGCCAGGACATCATCTTTTTCTGGGTGGCCAGGATGGTTATGGCGGGGTTGGAATATGAAAAGGAAATCCCTTTCCGGGATGTTTATTTCACCGGCATGGTAAGGGATAAGCAGGGAAGGAAAATGAGCAAGAGCCTGGGCAATTCCCCTGACCTTCTCGAACTGATCGATAAGTATGGTGCTGACGCGGTAAGGTTCGGGATCATGATCTCCTCCCCTGCCGGCAATGACCTGCTCTTTGATGAAGCAGCTCTGGAGCAAGGCCGCAACTTTAATAACAAGATGTGGAATGCCCTGAAGCTGATCAATATGTGGAAGGAAAAATCCATTGTGATGCCTGACCTGGCTGCAGAGGCATTTGCTTCCATGAACTGGCCCAACAATTGGTTCCGCAGCCGACTGAATGAAGCAAGGAAGGAAGTGGAACAACTGATGGGGCAATTCAGGCTGAGTGAAGCTTTGAAGACCATCTACTCCCTTATCTGGGATGATTTCTGTAGCTGGTACCTCGAATGGATCAAGCCTGGATTTGAAGAGCCGGTGAACGGTCATCATCTTTCAAAGGCAATCGAATTTTACGGGGAGCTGGTGCAATTACTGCATCCGTTCATGCCCTTTATTACTGAAGAGATCTATCATGCATTGGAAGCAAGGGCTGAAGGGGATGATCTTTGTATCAGGCAATTCACTCCTGTGCAGGAATTGGAATCTGAGTTGGATGGCATTTCCGTACAAACCTACCTTGAGAATGGGAAGTTGCTGAAGGAAATGATCAGCGGTATCCGTGATGCCAGGAATAAGGCCCAACTGAAGCCAAAGGAAACTGTTCTTTGCCATATCAACACCACCAAAACAAGCACGGTTGAAACCATTGCTGCCATTCTTGCCAAACAGGTAAATGCCAAGGAGATCAGGTTTACCAATGTTGCGGTGGCCAACACCATTGCGACTGTAATTGGTAAGGACCAGGTGTATATTGAGACCGAACAACCCATCCAAACCGCGAACCAGAAGGAAGAACTGGAAAAGGAATTGGAATACCTGAAGGGGTTCCTGGCATCTGTAGATAAGAAGCTGTCGAATGAAAGGTTTGTTCAAAACGCCAAACCTGAAGTAGTGGAGTTGGAACGGAGGAAGAAGGCCGATGCTGAAACCAAGATCAAGGTCATTGAAGAAAGTCTTTCAAATCTTTAACATTATCCCAGATCCAGCCAGAAGGCTGGATCTTTTTTTGTTATTGGCTGGTTAAGCCAGTTTGTTTTATTGTTACCTGGCCATCATTGGTTTAGTTTCAATTATGGCAAAGACCAATACCCCGTACCTTCTAGCATTCATTATTATTTCGCTTTCGGCGATGTTTTGTTTCCCTGTTTCATCAATGGGACAAACCATTTCCCTTGACAAATCAACACTGGTTGAATTCATGGAACACAGGAAAGAGGGGTCAACTGAAGCGCAGCAATTCATTTCCAATTCCGTCAATTATGTGGGGTTTGGCTTACCTGCCGGATTACTGATCACAGGGTTGGTTACCCACGATGAGGAACTAAAGAAAAAAGCCCTTTACATAGGGGAATCGGTGGTGGTTTCCAGTGTGATCACTTTTGCCCTTAAGTATTCGGTGAATCGTTCCAGGCCTTTTGCTACCTATCCCGGACAAATCATACCAGAGGGCACCGGGGGCAGCCCTTCCTTCCCTTCCGGCCATACTTCCCTGGCGTTTAGTACTGCAACGGCTGCGTTTCTGGCCTGCCCAAAGTGGTATGTAGCAGTACCAGCATTTGCCTATGCCACAAGCGTAGGCTATTCCAGGATGTACCTGGGGGTTCACTATCCAACAGATGTGGCAGCGGGGGCATTGGTAGGAATTGGCTCCGCCTGGTTGACCTATAAGGCCAATCAATGGTTGAATCGAAGGAGTTCCATCCGGAAACTACCCCCTCTTTAATGATCAGCGATTGGGGATGAGGTTAATAGGTAATACAATCTGCCAACGGTTACTACCTGCCATTCCAAACAGGTCTTCATCCAATAAGCGGGCATACCTGACCCCAAAACTTACCGGAAGTTGATTCCACCATTTAGTATCGAAGTATAATTCCAGGCCGGTTGACCTGAATACCATTGCCTCAGATGTTTTGAGCAATTGTGGGTCTAGTGCCAAACTATGGTCATAATACAGGTTCGCCCGCAATCGAAGCAGGTAAAGGATATTGCCAAATCCCCAATCAGGATAGGCAATGGGTAAATGGTAATTGACCCCGATCCTGCTCATCCGCCAAAGGTTTTCTGCATCATAACCCCTGGAGAATGGGAAATCATTGGAGAACCTGATACCACTGGCGCTGTCCCTTTGTTGAAAGGCAAGGTTCACTACAAAGGAATGGTTGGTAAATAAGCCGGGGAAATAGAAACTTCCATTGGCAAGGAACTGCCTTGAGGAATAATTCTTTATAGCATTTCGGTAGTTAAGGTTGACGGTTTGGGCAAACCGTGGGAATATATTCTGGCGGGCTTTCTGGAGGGAATGACTGAACCGGATACTATTGTCGAGGTAAACATAGGACCGATCCCCTAATGATTCTTTCTCAGGTTCACTGAAATAAGGCTTATTTAAAACTACAGAAGAACCGAGGTCAAGATAGGTCAAACTTCTTCCCTTGCTGAAGTTTAGCGGTATCGCTACACCCCCATTCAATTCCATTTCATTCCAATGAATGGTTTTTTGCTGGTAGATACTTTTCCGGTTGAAACTATATTGTGCCCCGGCTTTAATCCATGGTATCCAGCCCCCGAATAATGCCTCATAACCGATAGTTGAAGAACCTTCATTACGGTTATAGGTATACGATAATGCAGACCTGAAATTATTCATCAGGTTTTGGCCCAATAAGGAGATGCTGAATTCAGGTTCCTCATAATAGGGTTGCCAACTATGGAAATTGAAGAAATTGGAGGTTGACTTGTAAGGCTTAGGCATATAGCCTGATGTTGGTGGTATAGACAGGGCTACTGAACTATCCAGTTCCTTATAGCCATAGGCCTTGTCCGCCAGTTGATGGAACCCATTGGCCTGCAACCAGCTTTCCTTTTCAATGGAAAAGGTCTCCAACCGGTAGCCGAAAGCTGTAAAGTGGGAAATGGTCAATTGACCGTTATTAATTGTCGCCCGATAGGTCCCTGTTTTACTCCCACCCTTACCGATCTTCCTGAATTGGATGTTACCGGTTTTTCGATCCAATAGCATCAACCTGTCCGATCCTTTCCAGGATGCTGAAAAATAAATGGAATCGCCTTGCGCCACCGGAAAACCAATCACATGCTGAGCCCAGGGCAGGAGTAATTCGAATTTACCAGCGTCCCCATTCCATTCTACCAGGCTCATGTACCCCATCGGGTTTCTAGCTACCGCTACTATCCTATTCCCATCGAATAGTGGATGCATGAAATAAAGGTTGTCGGGATTGGGAATGACCTTGAGTAGGCCTCCCTTATGGTCGAGTATATGAAGCGCATATTGCCCCTTCTCGTTGATATCCACTGTAACGATGCTATCACCGGTAGTAGAGAAGGCAGGAGAAAAATACTTGGTTTTACGGGTAATGGTTTCTTGTTCCCCACTGTTCACATCCAGCACTTGTAATTCACTGTAATCACGCCAGCCCCATCGTTCATCCGGGCGGTAGGATGCATAAAGGATCTTACCATTTGAATAATTGAAATAAGGCTCCAGCATAAGATCACAAATCCGGATGGATTTTTCCCCTCCATCCCCTTGCTTAAGTATGAACCGGGGAATCTGTTTATAGGTACTTTTAATATAAAGCAGGTCTCCCTTTTCAGTGTACACAGGACTTTCCTGGTCTACAACATCCTGTCGACCTGATTCGGTTTTGGCCTCCGTACCAGCCAGTTTTTCACGGGAGTCCTGTAATGCTTTCTCAACAAAATCCCTATAACTGCTACCGGTATGCTTTTTCAATGATCTCTGGAAAGGATAAAACAATCCTTTCATGGCTGCCGCCTCTGCAGTAATTTCTTTCCAGAACCCCGGGCCATATTTATCCCTGCCATAGGCCACCAACTGGAAGCCTAACTGGTAATGGTCAGGCACATAGTCCTTCAATGAGCCATTACGGAGTTTATGAAAGGAATAATTCCTGTCTGCTTCCCACAGTGACCTGTACCCATTGAAGAAGCCGGGCAATCTCCCCCTGCCCTGCCAGCTTTCCGCGGTCTCCTGCCAAACGGCATCCCCTTCAAAGAACCAATCCGGGATGGTCAATGCATTGGCAAACGCTTGCCCCTGTTCACCGAGCAGGATCCCAAAGACCTTTGAACCACCCCTGTTGAAATTACTGTATTGCTGTACATGCCGGAATTCATGAAGTGCCAATTGGTCCCCCCAGGAAAGACTACCCAACGTAAAAGCATTGGATGGCGGTGTCATATACCATTCGCTTCTCCATGGGGCCAATGCAACATAACCATTAGAAACCGTAGTGGCTGGCTGAAGGAGAATCGTAATGGGGCGGATCTTGGCACCAATGGTTGCCGATGTTGTTGGCTGTAATGCCTCGGTGAGTCCTGCAAGCCTTTGGGCGGTACTATCCCATCCGTCCTGGTACACGATCCTGGCCGAGGGTGTTTGAACTTGTTTCCATTTTACGGAAGCAGGGTGCCCCCCAAATGGCTGTGCCATGGTTGTAGTAAAGGCCAATAAGAGGCAAGGCAAAATGGTCAATTTCCATGTAGGCATCCGAAAAAATTATCACTCAATATTAAATCACTAATTTCAGCGCAACAAACCTATGCTATGGACCTACTCGCTTTGGCATTGGCTCCCGGTATCGCAATAATGTGGTTCATCTATTCTAAAGACCGCTATGACAGGGAGCCCCTGAAGGCCCTGGTGAAATCTTTTTTCCTGGGGATGCTCAGTACCGTTCCCACTGTAATTTTTCAGGTGGCAGCAACGCAACTGCTCGATAAGGTGATGGCACCAACCGGATGGACCTACTATATCCTCCTTTCCTTTTTTGCCATAGCCCTTACGGAGGAAGGCTGTAAATTCCTCGCATTAAAATGGTATGCCTATCCCCGTCCCTTTTTTAACGAGCCATTCGATGGCATCATCTATGGAGTGATGGTGGCCATGGGTTTCGCCACCCTCGAAAACATCATCTATGTGTACCAGTATGGGATGGGTACTGCCATCATGAGAATGTTCTTGTCCGTTCCTGCACATGCCACTTTTGGGGTACTGATGGGATATTACACTGGACTAGCCAAATTCACCCATGACACCCATTCCAGGCAACTGATGACCAGGGGGCTTTTACTGGCCATACTTTTCCATGGATTATTTGACCTGTTTCTACTGGCACAGAATGACCCGGCTATCACCCGGAACATTTCATCCGGCTTTCTATTCGGTAGTGCCGTATTGTCGTATCTTGTAGCAGTTCGATTATCATGGCAGGCCATTAAAATGCATGGAGCATTATCCCGCCAACAATTTGATCCCACGAAAAACAACCACTAGAAAATGAGCGATACCCTGGTGATAAGGAGCGCAGACCTGGATGATATTCCGGTGATCTTTGAACTCGCCCACAGCATATGGCCGGAAGTATACAAAGAGATACTGAATCCTGGCCAGATCACCTATATGTTAGACCTGAACTATAATGAGCAGGCACTCATTGCACAGATGCAGGAAAAGGGCCATCGCTTTATCATCGCAGAGATCGACCTGGATGAAGTGGGCTTTGCTTCCTATGGCCCGGTGAGCAGCAGCACCTGGAAACTCCATAAGCTTTATGTAAAGCCCAATATACACGGCAAGGGTATTGGAAGGGCATTGCTTGAAATGGTGGAACAGGAAGTAAGGTCACAGTTCGGTTCCCATCTGGTGCTTAATGTAAATAAGTACAATAAGGCCAGGGGCTTTTATGAAGCCATGGGATTTGAGGTGGAGAAAGAAGAAGTTATCGACATAGGCAATGGCTATGTGATGGATGACTTCGTAATGGGAAAGGATATTTAACCGCAACCAATCCCCACCCGGGAATTTGCTTTGTACTGTTTAAGCATCCCTCAATGCTGCGGCTTTCATGTCAGCAGCCTGTTGATGTCCCAGGTATTTTTCAATCAGGTTATGGATCAGGTAGATCAGTGGCGTACACAAAATGGCCACGGTAAACTTGTACGTATACCCCACCAGGACTATCGCAGTTACCCGCGGAAAGGAAAAGCCCATGGAAAAATAGAGGTAGATATAGGATACCACTACAGTGTCCACCAATTGGGAAATTAGGGTGGAAAGGGTTGCCCTCATCCAGATGTTCTTTTCACCGGTTAACTTTTTGATCCTTCTGAACACGGTAGCATCGGCCAGCTGTCCAACAAGGAAGGCAGTGAGTGAAGCCAGAATGATGTTCATTC
Source organism: Flavihumibacter rivuli (assembly GCF_018595685.2). Classification (NCBI taxonomy): domain Bacteria; kingdom Pseudomonadati; phylum Bacteroidota; class Chitinophagia; order Chitinophagales; family Chitinophagaceae; genus Flavihumibacter; species Flavihumibacter rivuli. The sequence goes on along the minus strand of NZ_CP092334.1, from coordinate 967,768 downwards.
CCTGGCCAAGGATCTGGTGATAAGCGGCCTGCATGTCTGGTACTCCTTTAGACTGTTGTGAAACCTGCCACCAGCCAGCCGGTGCGGTATGAATGGAAAGGAAAAAGACCAGGAAGGCAAAAGCGATCAGGATGGCCGTAAGTACCGAGAGGAACCGGACACCCCTCACCCCGTAATATTCGTTGATGATATCGGTCATGATGAAAACGATGGGCCATGGCAATACGCCAACGGTCAGGTCAAAGGATAAACCGTCTTCTCCCAGCAGCGCAAAGGATGATTTTGTCCAGCCCAGGGTTTCCTCCAATGAAAAAATCTTGACCCCAATGACCTCTGCAATGATAGCATTGGCTATGAAGAAGCCCCCGAGGAAAATAAATAGCTTGGTTGGTTTATCCTTTATAATGTTATGGATCATTGATCAGATTTTTGTTTTGCCAAGGTTCCCTGTTAAAACCAGTCCGGCTTGTAAAATGAACATTACCAGGTTGAATACCCTTATCAACTGGATACCTTTTGCTTTTTTCTGGATAAACAGCGAGAGCCAATTAAGGTTCGAAACCAGGTTCATAACCGGGGAAATAAAAAGGCCGGCAACCAGCAACATAGATTCCATCCAGGTTCCCTGCAGCACGGGGTAATAACGCATGACCATCGCCGCAAGGAAACAGATATTACAGATAAATGCTATCTTATCAAGTCTGGGGTCTTTGGTCATGTCTTATTGTACAAACAGGGTAAAAGGAAATTAAGCAGTTTTGCCAACTTTCAACCCGCCTGTGAACTGCTGTTGAAGCAGGTTGTCTGGGACGGGGAAAACAAAATAAGTATTATTTTGCCGGATAATTTCAAAACGCCGCTATGAAGTCAAACTGGCTGAAGAAAGTATTGCCACACCTTGTCGCTGTGATCGTATTCCTGGTTGTTGCTGTCGTTTACTGCCGTCCGGCATTGGAAGGAAAAGTATTGAGCCAGCACGATATCACCCAATGGAAAGGTGCCAATCAGCAATCTGTCTTGTATAAGGAAACACATGGGCATTACCCCTTATGGACCAATAGCATGTTCAGCGGGATGCCAACCTTCCTGATTGGTACACCCGGTAATAATTTCGTTCCCTGGAATGCCCACAATATCCTGAGTCTGGGGTTGCCGGAACCCATCCAGTTCTTTTTCCTGGCATGCCTGGCATTTTATTTCCTGGCCATGGTCTTGGGCGCTAATCCTTATGTAGGGGCATTGGGTGCATTGGCCTTTGCCTATGCCACCTATAATCCTGTCATCATCATGGCTGGTCACGTTACCAAAATGCTCTGCATTGCCTATATGCCTGCATTATTGGGATCGGTACTACTGATCTTCCAGGGCAGGTATTGGTTGGGGGCCGCTTTGACTGCACTTACGGCATCCATCATGATCGCAATGAACCACCCGCAGATCACCTACTATACCTTATTGATCATTGGCGTGATGGCTGTGTATTACCTGGTCACCTGGGTGAAAAAAGGCGAGATCAAGCGGCTGGGAATGGTAGCGGCTATTTCGATCGGGTCCATTTTATTGGGTGCAGCCACTAACGCAGTGGTACTGCTGTCTAACCTGGAATACCAAAAGGAAACCATTCGTGGAGGTGCTTCTGAGCTCAGCGAACAGGGCGATGCCAAAAGTTCTACCGGTCTGGATAAGGATTATGCCTTCAGCTATAGCATTTACCCTAGTGAATCCTTTGTATTGATGACCCCCAGGATCTATGGCGGTAGCAGTGATAAGGATGAAAGAGGCGATGCTTCCGCAGCGGTTGAAGCGCTTCGTTCCATGCCGGCAGAGTTGCAGTCCCAACTCCCGTTGACCTATTACTGGGGAGGCATTGGTTACACATCCGGACCTCCTTACCTCGGAGCGATCATCTGCTTCCTTGCCATCATGAGTTTCTTCATGAGCAGTAACCAGCATCGTTACTGGATACTGGCGGCAACCATACTAAGCCTTTTCATGGCCTGGGGCGAATACTTCCTGTCCTTTAACGACCTGCTCTTCAAATACCTTCCGTTCTACAATAAGTTCAGGGCACCTTCCATGATCCTGGTGATCCCGCAGGTTCTCTTCCCAATGGCTGCGGTAATCTACCTGCAACAGTTATGGGCTAGGAAGGGTGATGAAAAGGCCTGGATGCCTGATTTCAAGAAAGGGCTTATAGGAGCAGGTGTAGTTTTTGCCTTGCTTTTCATTCTCTATATCTCCTTCGACTATCTTGGGGAAAATGAACGCAACCTGCTGAAACAGGTAGGTTCCATGAACCAGCCCCAGTTAACGCAATATGTCAATGATTTTATCAATGGCCTGAAGGCCGACAGGAAGGCATTGTTCCTTACTGATATCATGAAAGCCCTTGCCTTTTCTGGCATTGCTGCCGGGCTGATCTGGATGCTTTTGAAGGCCCGGATCAAACCGGTTGTGGTGACCCTTATCCTCGCTGTACTGAGTTTTGGGGACTTGTTGGCGGTTGACAGCAAATACATGAACAGTGATAATTACCTGGAAAAAGAAGAAAATGATGGCAGCGCATTCGCTATGACCAAGGCCGACCAGCAGATCCTGGCTGATAAAGGCTATTTCAGGGTCTTCAACCTGTCGGGTAATGCATTTGCAGAAAGCCGCACCTCTTACTACCACAATTCCCTGGGCGGATACCATGCTGCCAAACTACGCCTTTACCAGGATATCATCGAGAACCAATTGTCCAAGTCACCAGTGAATATTGCGGTACTGAATATGCTGAACACCAAGTATATCCTGGTAGCCAATCCCCAGACCGGAGAGCAAACGGCACAACTCAATCCCGATGCACTTGGCCCCTGTTGGTTGGTGAAAGCCATTCGTTATGTACCCGGACCAAAGGAAGAAATGAAGGCCCTGGATAATTTCCAGCCGAAGGATACCGCGGTTGTACAGGAAAGCTTCAAATCCTCCATCCCCTTCCAACCTCAATGGGATTCTACGGCAAGCCTCCAGTTGGTAAAGAATGACAATGACATTATCAACTATTCATTCAATGCCGCAAGCAACCAGTTTGCCGTATTTAGTGAAGTATATTATAAGGCAGGATGGAAGGCATTCATAGATGGCAAAGAAGCCCCTATCGTTAAGACCGATTATGTATTGAGGGGCCTGGCGATTCCTGCCGGCAAACATAATATTGAATTCCGCTTTGAGCCGGAAGGATATTTGAAGGGCAAGCAAATTACCACAATAGCCTCCATAGTGATCGGCCTGTTGTTATTGCTGGCAGCCTTCATGATCTACAAAGGGAAGGGAAAAGCACCAGTGGCTTCGGTCTAAGCAGTCAGGAATGGTGGTACCCAAAGTAAGTGTCATACTGCCCGTTTATAACGGTGAACGTTTCCTGAGGGAGGCGATAGAAAGTATTCTGGGACAGACCTTCCAAAACCTGGAATTGATCATTATCAATGATGGCTCAAAGGATGGTTCAGAAAAGATCATCAAAGCTTATTCGGATCCAAGGATCCTATACCTGGTCAATCAGCCTAACAAAGGACTGATCTATACCCTGAACAGGGGTATTGAAATGGCCAGTGGACATTTTATTGCCAGGATGGATGCAGATGATATTGCCCTCCCCCATCGATTGGAGCGGCAGGTAGAATACCTTGGTCAAAACCCCGGTGTAGCAGTGGTGGCCTGCCCGGTCCAGTATATAGATGAGCATGGGGAGTTTAGCGGATCATGGGTATTGGACCATGCCATTATTGACCGTAATGCCATTCGCAATATCCTTCCTTCCAAGAATGTAATTGCACACCCAACTGTAATGGCAAGAAGCGAGGTCATGAAAGCCTATCTGTATGCAGCTTACCAACCCAACACGGAAGACTATGACCTTTGGTTAAGGATAGCAGCCAATGGCCTGGGCATTGCCAAGATACAGGAAGTGTTATTGCATTACCGGATACATTCCCAATCAGTCACCAGTACAGCACTTAAAGGAAAGAATATCTTTTTGAAAAATGCAGGTTGCAAGTGGAGGTTCCTTAAACACCAATTGGCAAAAGGGAAAATCAATGGATTCATTATAAAAGTAGCTTTCTATAGTTTAATAGACCTTTTAACAGGGATTTGGAAGAGCATTGTTGGAAAGTAATGATATACCGACTGATCATATTAAAACGTATGCTGGAAGGGCTGTTCATTTTCCCCTTTGTTTGGTGGGGAAAATGGCAGGCAAGGAAAAGGCCATTAGGGGAAGAATATGAGCTGTTCTTTCTTTTCCCTTTCTATGCCATCGGTGGTGCTGAAAAAGTCCACCTGGATATTGCCCGTTGTTTCAGGGGAAGGAAGGCGGTGATCTTCTTCACCAGGCATTCCAAAGACCAGGGATACCTGGAAGCTTTCAGGGAAACAGGACACCGTTTGATCGAGATCTCCACCAAAACGGACAACAAGTGGCAATATTGGAATAACCTGGTGTACAGGGGAATCATTGCTGGTTATATCCAACAACAACAAAAGTCCCCTGTCGTATTCAACGGGCAGTGCAATTTTGCATACAAACTCTCTCCCTGGTTGGGAAAGGATATTGCGCAGATCGAACTCATCCATTCCCTTTGCAGTTTTTCCTATATCAGGCTGCCATTCATTGAATTCTACCGGCAAACGATCATGATCAGCCGAAAATCCATTGACCAGCACCTGGCCATCTACAGGAAATATGGAGTGCCGGTTGAATGGGATAGTAGGATCCGGCTTATCCAGAACGGGATACCGCTTCCGGAACAGGTATCAGAAAGGGCCTTTGATGGGCAACTAAAACTCCTATATGTGGGAAGGGGAACAAAGGAAAAAAGGGTTCACCTGGTAGCGGCCATTGCCGCAAACTGTATCCGTGAAGGATTACCGGTTTCCCTCAGCCTGATGGGTGAAGTGAAGGGTGCCATACCACAAGAGCTGCATGCTTTCTGTCACTTCGTCGGCAATCAATCTGACCCCGCGATCATTGACCAGGTTTACCGCTCGGCTGACCTGCTCCTGATCACCTCCAGTTCAGAGGGTTTTCCCCTGGTGGTAATGGAAGCTATGGCAAGGGGATTATCCATTATCGGAACAGCAGTTGGGGATATTCCCTTGCATGTGAGGGATGGGGTGAATGGCTACATCCTGAACCAGGTGGAAGACGAGAACGCACTGGTTGAAGAAGCCTGTAAGTTTATCCGGCTCATCCTTAGTGATCCTCCCTTGTTAAGGCAGCAATCAGCCAATAACATTCAGTACGCAAAGCATAATTTTGACATCCGGCAGTTCGAGACCAATTACCGCGACCTGCTGGAACCCTATTTATGACAAATCCTGCAGCCCATAAAGGAACCCTCCGGATCAGTGCCGTGATCTGCACCTATAACCGTGACCGTTATATCAATATGGCACTGGACAGTCTGGCCGGCCAAGACCTGTCCCGTGACCAATATGAAGTGATCGTCATTGATAACCACAGTACGGATAATACGGCGGCCATCGTAAAGGAATTCATGGCGAACCATCCGGAACTGAATATCCGTTATGTTTTTGAACCCAGGAAAGGTCTTTCCTTTGCGCGCAACCGTGGCTGGCAGGAAGCCCAATCCCCTATCATTACCTATATCGATGACGATGCAAGGGCAGTACCAGGCTTTCTTCAGGCTATACTGGAGATGTTCCGTGAATATCCGGACGCAGTAGGCGCTGGCGGAAGGGTCGTACCCGCCTATGAATCAGGCCATGAACCCGTTTGGATGAGTACTTATTTGAATGGCTTTGTGGGTAAGGTGGAGTTTGGTGAGGAGCCTAAGGTTTTTGAAGGCAAAATGAAGTACCCGGCCGGCTGTAACATGACCTATAAACGATCCATCATAGATCAGGCCGGAGGTTTCAATAACGACCTAACGTTCAGGAGTGACGATAAATACATTTATTACAAGGTTACGGCTATCTCTAACAAGGTCTATTATACACCCAAGGCAATCGTCCATCATTTTATCGATGATTACAGGACAGCCTTCCCCAATTTCAGGAAGCTTTTCCTGAAGACCGGCAATGAAGAAAAGGTCCGAATCAGGACTGAAGAAGGATTTTCTGGCTTGGTAAAAAAATTTCTTGAATACCTCTTTAAACTGGGGGCATCAGTATTACTCGCACTGGGTTTCCTGATCAAGGGTCAGGGAAGCAAGGGTAAATACCTGTTCCTTTCCCAGTGGTTCACCCTAAAAGGCTTTTTACAGAAAGAGGTATTTGTCCGTTAAATTGTATCATTGCTGCACAGAAGCCTCCTCTAAATGGGACAGATCAGGAAACAAACCATATTATCATCCATCGTTATCTATATTGGCTTTGCCATTGGCTTCCTGAACACCTACCTGTTTGTACGCAATGGCACATTTTCCACTGAACAGTATGGCCTGACCCGCCTGATGAACGATATGGGGCAAACATTTTTCTCTTTTGCCTCATTTGGGGTATTAAGCTATATATATAAGTTTTTTCCATATTACAAGGACAATTTAAAGGCAAAAGAGAATGATCAGGTTGCTATAAGTTTACTGATCTGCACAATTGGGTTTTCGTTGGTCACAATTGCCAGTATACTTTTTCAGCCGCTGATCATTAGGAAATTTTCAGCACGTTCAGCAATGTTGGTTCAATATTATTATTGGATCTTACCTTATGCACTTGGAGTATTAACATTTACCCTTTTTGAAGCTTTTGCCTGGTTCAACAACAGCAATATTTTATCAAATTTCTTAAAAGAAACCGGACTAAGATTGGTGCAAACTGTTTTGATCCTGCTTTTTGTTTTTAAGTTGGTTGATTTCGATACTTTCATCAAGCTTTTTTCTTTTAGTTACCTGGTTATTTCACTGGTACTAATCGTACATTTAAAAAATAAGGGCGTTCTTCATTTTAACCTTCAAATCAGCAAGGTTACCAGGAGATTTAAGGGGAAGATATTCTCACTTATGAGCTTAATTTATGCTAGCCTGATAATCAACACCCTGGCTCAGTATGTTGACAGTATTATAATTGCCAGTGTGAGTAAGAAGGGGCTTTCAGATGTAGGTATCTATACCCTTGCTACATTTATAGCCAATACCATACAAGTACCACAAAGAAGTATCATATCCGCTACCGTTCCAATTTTGTCTGCATCCTGGAAACAAAAAAATTATGATGAAATAAAAAGGGTGTATTACAGGAGCAGTATCAATCTGTTTCTGATTGCTATGCTTATTTTCGGGATAATCTGGTTGAATATTGATGAGTTTTTCGGTATCCTCAACATCAATAAGGATTTCGAGGCTGGAAAGAATGTGATTTTGATACTCGGCATAAGTAAGGTCATCGATGCTGGAACAGGTGTAAATAGTCAAATTATTGGCACATCCAATTTGTGGAAGTTTGAGGTAATTTCAGGGTCTGTTCTCCTCTTTCTGTTTATCCCGCTGAATTATCTACTGGTTAAGGAATATGGCATAGATGGCTCTGCTATATCCAATCTAGTCTCATTTGGAATCTACAATGGTATTCGATATGGCTTTATCTGGTACAAATTTGGGATGCAACCTTTTACTATAAAAACTGCATTGTCATCAGTTGTAATGGTGGCCATTTATTTTGGTTGCTCATTTGCTTTTGGTCAAATGCAAGGTATTACAGGGATTATTTTTAGATCATTCTGCTTTGTTTCATTGGCCATAACCTTTATATTCTTTTTGGACCTTACGCCTGATGCGAAACAACTATTAACAGTAGGGAAAGAAAAGTTAGAATCACTTTTTGAAAGAAAATAGCAAAATAAAGCTTTATGGGATTTGATTGTGCTGCTATCAGGTTATTGTTATACCATAAGAAAAATGGGCGCAGATTAGGGAGGACGCTTACACTGGGACGACAAAGTTTCCAGTTGGAATCAAGGCAACTATTGAGTTGCCTGAAAGAGTTCGGGCATTCAAGAAAGGAATTTGACGCTTTAATAGGCCAGTGTGGGCAATATGTTGAGCCATTTCTTTCTTTTATTGGAGCTACAACTACTGAAAGTCTTGATGCTTCTAGTTATGAAAATGCCACATATGTACATGATATGAATGCTCCTATCCCAAAGGAATGGGAAGGTCAATTCGACACTGTTATTGATGCAGGTACACTCGAGCATGTTTTTAATTTCCCCCAGGCCATTTCGAATGCCATGAAACTTTTAAAGCCTGGCGGATATTTTATCATGATCACTACAGCTAATAACTTTTTTGGTCACGGTTTCTACCAGTTTAGTCCTGAATTATTTTTCAGGGTCTTTGATGCTGAGAATGGCTTTGAAACCAAAGAAGTTTTTTTATCACTGACCGGGGAAGAATTTTCCTGGTATAAGATTCCTGATCCAAAGGCCATCAGGTCCAGGGTCATTATGGAGAATGCACGGAAAACTTATTTATTAGGTATTGCCCAAAAAGTAAGCGAGGGGGAGCTTTTCAGATCCAAGCCGCAACAAAGTGACTATGAATGGATATCCTGGAAGGATGAGAATTTTAAAACTGACGCCATTTTTAACCCGAATGCAAATTTTAGCACTCCAGCACTACTAATTAAAAGATTGATAGCCCTATTGAGGAAATTCAAGCCAATTGACTTTTTCAATGTAATTTTCCGGCCATTCGGAAATGGCAGAAAAGATCTATTCAAAAAGGTCAAACTTTAAATAATCTCCTTATATGGATTTGGTAGATCAGCAATACTGGAATGCATCCTATGATGATTTCAAATATTACATCGAGTCAGATAAAGTTACGGAATGGCTTGATGAGCAGTTTTTCAAGAAATTTCATCCGCACGGTGAAGTTTTTGAGCTTGGTTGTTTTCCGGGTAGATACCTGTTGTATTTTGGTAAGAAGGGTTTCAAGATCTCTGGAATGGATCTTACCCCCCATCTTGAGGATTCAAGGTTTAAAGACTGGATAAATGCACAAGGGGTGAATATTGGAAGAATTGAACAAGGTGATGTTCTTGAGTATACTAAGGAAACCAGAGATAAATTCGATGTAGTTTGTTCTATAGGATTTATTGAACATTTCCAGAATTTCCAGGAAATAATTGGATATCATGACTTGGTTTTAAAACCTGGCGGTTGGCTGGTGATTACAACACCCAATTTCAGGGGGCCATTACAGCATGCGCTTCATCAACTGTTTGACAAGGAGAACCTCGGCCGGCATTACTTACCAGCAATGCAACCCGGATTATGGTCTGATTACCTCAAGCAGCTTAACTATACAGTAGAATGGTCCGGATACTTTGGTGGGTTCGACTTTTGGTGTGACCACCAGCAGCGGAACCTTTTACAGCGGGTTGGACTAAAAGTTGTTTACAAGTTGCGTACATTATTTTCTGGTTTACCCAGTAATGGGTTGTATTCTCCCTATTGTGGAATTATTGCGAGAAAGAAGGTTGAATGAAAATTGGTGTTTTATATATCTGCACTGGTAAGTATGATATTTTTTGGAAGGATTTTTACCTCTCTTCCGAAGAGTTTTTCCTGCCCGGTAATCTGAAGGAATATTTTGTTTTTACTGATGCATCTGTGCTGTACGCCGAGGAGTTGGGTAATGTGCACAAGATTTTTGAACCCAGAAAAGGCTGGCCTTATGACACTTTAATGAGGTTTCATTGCTTCAGTAAAGTAATCGAAAAACTAAGGAAGTTTGATTATGTATTTTTTTTTAATGCTAATGCCTTATTTGTAAGGCCTATTAACCAGCCTATGGTTATTCCTTCAGATAATAGAACCGATTTGATCGGTGTGATACATCCCGGGTATTATTTAAAAAGAAAGAAGGATTATCCTTATGAGCGTGACCAAAGGCGATCCAAGGCTTATATAGGAAAAAAAGAAGGGAACCTATACTATCAGGGTTGTCTTAACGGAGGAAGCTCTGAAGCTTATATTCAACTTATACAAACACTAAAGAAAAATGTACAGGAGGACCTGGATAAGGGAATCATCGCAAAATGGCATGATGAATCCCATTTAAACAGATATTTTATAGATCATCCACCCTTTTCACTAGATCCATCTTTCTCCTATCCTGAAGGGAGCGATTTACCTTTTAGGCCAATGATACTGATGAGGGATAAGAACAGGTTGGGAGGGCATGATTTTCTTCGTGGAACCGAAAACTCCACGGTAGAGGTAAAAACTGGCATAATCAATAGACTAAGAAAAATGCTCAAAAGATTATGGTCATAGTGCAATTAAAAGGAGGGATGGGCAACCAAATGTTCCAATATGCAGCCGGAAAGAGCCTGGCCATGCACCATAAAGTCCCGCTGAAACTTGATCTCAGCCATTTTCAGGACCCTGCCCACCGGAAGTTTGCCCTCGATGTTTTTTCCCTCGACTACCAGGCAGCTGACCCGGCTGAGGTCATGGCTCTTGAACCCGGCACCCTGGTCAGGAAGGTCCGCCAACGGCTCAAACCCGCCCATTTAAGGACTAAATATTGGGAGCCCCATTTCCACTTTGACCCTAATTTTTTTAAGGCTGGGCCTTCTGTATTGCTAAAAGGTGACTGGCAAAGCGAAAAATATTTCCTGCCTATCAGCAATACCATCAGGAAAGAATTTACCCTTCAGCCAGCATTTACGGAGAAACTCGCGGATCAGGCTAATAGGTTGGCCTCAATAAATTCAATTGCTGTCCATATACGGCGAGGTGATTACCTCCTGCCTCATTTTGTGAAATACCATGGTGTGCTTCCTCCCTCCTACTATACCAAGGCTATAAAACTAATGGCTGACATGATTCCCAACTGCCATATTTGTTTATTCTCTGATGATATCAACTGGGTGAAAGAGCATATTAAAATTGAATTACCCCATGAATTCATTAGTGGCAGCATAGCACAAACTGCCATGGATGATTTTTACCTCATGCAGAAGTGCCGGCATCAGGTCATCGCCAACAGCAGCTTCAGCTGGTGGGCAGCATGGTTGAATGATTTCACTGGCAAAAAGATCATCGCACCTGCTAACTGGTTCAGCCAGGCTGGTCATGATACGCGCGATCTTTACCCTCCAGATTGGATCAGGGTTTAATAGGTCAGAGGTCCATTTTCTCCAGGTACTCCAGGTAAAGTTGAAGACCAGCTTTCTTCCTTTCGTCCAGCTTGTAGTCAATGCTACGGGTATAATATTCCTTAAGGTTGAAATATGGGAAGGGATGGGCAGCTACTATTTCCTCCAAATGTTGAAATCCTACTGTATTGGCCTGATCAAACGCTTCAATAAATTTTGGATCCAGCGGCTTGTTACTGATCCATGCTGCGAAAACGAATGGCAAACCGGTGAAATTGATCCAGGCTTCCCCCAGGTCATAGATGTAAGGGGAATGATGCCGCTGTTCCAATGCCCTGTCTCCAATTACTACTCCGGCTGTGGTTCCATTGATCCGGTTGCGGAAATCCTCTTTCGTATCTTCAATAACAGGATCGATCTTCCAATAATGTTTCATGAGGATCTTGGCCAGGCGAACTGAGGTCCTGCTTTGGTAATCCAGCAATACCTTTTCAACCTGCTCAATAGGCACCTCACTAAAAAGGCAAACGGATGCCACTGGGCCAGAGCAACCTATACAATGCGTTCCAATGATATAATATTCCTTCAAACGGGGAATGGTAGCCACAGGGACAAGACCCATGTCAATTTCATTATTCAGCAGTTTTGAAGCCACATGGGCAGGATAATCCATTTCAAGTTCAACGGATTCATTCATCATTCCTTTCTCCAGCCCATAAATAAGGGGTTTGGTGTTGAGGTAATTCACCGCGCCCACTCTTATTTTTCTTTCCACTCCCTTTATTTTAATTTTGCAAATGTACAGTACAACCAACTTTTAAACAGATTTGTTCAACAACCATGGAACTCCAGCAACTTACCGCGATATCCCCTGTTGATGGCCGTTATCGCAGTCAACTTCAACATTTAGATGAGTATTTTTCTGAATATGCCCTTATGAAGTACAGGGTAATAGTTGAAGTGGAGTACCTGCTGTTCCTGGCTGACAAAAAGTTCTTCAGTCTCCCAATAAAGACCCGTAACCTGCTTCGCGAGGCAGCTGGAGGCTTTTCCGTGGAAGACGCCCAACGCATCAAGGAAACCGAAAAGATCACCAACCACGATGTAAAAGCGGTTGAATATTTCATCAAACAGAAACTGGATGATGCAGGCGCCAGCCATTTGAAGGAGTGGGTTCACTTCGGGTTAACTTCCCAGGATGTAAACAATACTTCTATCCCCCTTTCCTGGAAACATGCAGCAGAATTTGAATACCTGCCGGCTTTACTGAACCTGAACAACCAATTCAAGGTCCTCGCTGACCAGTGGAGGGATGTATCCATGTTGGCCCGCACCCATGGTCAACCCGCCAGTCCTACCAAACTAGGCAAAGAGATCATGGTCTTCGTGGAGCGCATCCAAAACCAGATCGAACAGTTCATCAATGTTCCCTTTACCGCTAAGTTTGGAGGTGCCACAGGAAACTTCAATGCCCATCATGTAGCCTTCCCCAAGAAGGATTGGGTGAACCTTGGCAACCAGTTTGTTGAGTCATTGGGTTTGCAAAGGCAACAATTCACTACCCAGATCGAGCATTATGATAACCTTGCAGCCCACTTCGACGCAATGAAGCGTATCAACAATATCCTGATCGATATTTGCCGCGATATCTGGACCTATATTTCCATGGATTATTTCAAGCAGAAGACCAAGAAAGGTGAAATTGGTTCCTCTGCCATGCCGCATAAGGTTAACCCCATTGATTTCGAGAATGCCGAAGGCAACCTGGGCGTAGCCAATGCCCTGCTTGAGCATCTCTCTGCCAAACTCCCGATCAGCAGGCTGCAGCGCGACCTGACCGATTCTACCGTACTCAGGAACATTGGTGTTCCCTTCGCGCACATCATTCTTGCTATACGTTCAATTGAAAAGGGACTGGGCAAACTGGTGTTGAATGAAGCCAAACTGAAGGAAGACCTGGAAAACAACTGGGCGGTTGTGGCAGAAGCCATCCAAACCATCCTGAGAAGGGAAAATTACCCCAATCCTTATGAGGCCTTAAAAGACCTGACCAGGGGTAAGGCGGCCATAGACAAAAAAGCCATCCACACATTCATTGAAGGGTTGAAAGTTTCGGCTTCGCTTAAAAAGGAGCTAAAAGCAATAAACCCATCCAATTACACTGGGGTTTCAGCTGAATTTTAACTTTATTGGCAAACTTGTTTCAAGATTTGACTTAAATATCAAATATTTACTGGAACATGTTGATATTTTAATATTCATTTGCTTTATTGCCACTTATTTGTCGGCATGTCAACTTTAGTTAGCATCAAGTATTACACATTAGGGTTAATAGCCCTATTGTTTTATTCAATATCTGGCTATAGTCAAACCTTTGATTTTGAGATTCCAGATACTATTTGCATTAATAGTATCGTACCATTGAAGAATCTTAGTGTTGGAGGCACCTCGTATTACTGGAATTTCTGTTCTGGCTCTCTGAGCAATTTACCCCTTGGTGTAAACCTTGGGTCTTTTTCTGGGGCAATTGGAAGTCCTGTTTTTATGGAAATTGCACAGGATGGATTGAATTTTTATGGCTTTGTTTCAAATCATGAATCCGGGAGTTTGACCCGTTTAGATTTTGGCAATAGTTTGCTTAACACACCAACATCTGTTTCATTGGGAAATTTTGGGGTATTACCAACCCAAGTAGAAGGACTAGAAATCATCAAACAAGGCAATAATTGGAGTGGCCTGGTAACTGGTGGGCAATATTCCAACTCCAAATTGATCAGGCTGGAGTTTGGTAATAGTTTATCCAATACTCCAACAGTTACAGATTTCGGGAATATTGGGAATCTTTCCTTTCCGGTTGACCTAACGCTTTACAATGACAACGGTAATTGGTTTGCTTTTATCCTTAATGCCGATAATAATACTATTACAAGGTTAGCTTTTGGCAATTCCTTATCCAATAGTCCTGCTGTTGACAACCTTGGAAATCTTGGATTATTAAATTACCCGGTAGGGCTTTTTTTGATCAAGGATAATTTCAATTTCCACATTTTTGTCGCAAACAAGTTAGGGGACGATATCGCAAGACTGGATTTCGGACCCTCCCTGACCAATACTCCAATAGCCTCAAATCTTAATTTAGGGGATTTTGTAAACCAGCCAAGGGACATCAGTTTAATTAGTGATTGTGGTAGTATCTATGGTTTTGTTGTTAATGAAGGCGATAATACAATGACGAGATTGGATTTTGGAGATAAAATCAATAATATTCCATCAGCCACCTCCATTGGTAACATAGGCGGTTTAAGCTTTCCGCATTCCATATCAAAAATTTTCCGCACCGGTGATGCATTGAATTTTTTTATACCGAATGTTACAAGCAACTCAATTTCAAAGCTCAGTTTTTCCAATTGCTCCAATTCTTCTATTCCTTCATTCACTGGATTTCAACCACCATCATTCAGTTATAACCAGGTTGGGAACTATAATATTTCCCTTTACGCTGATGAGGGACTACCGACCCAAAAGATCATTTGCAAACCAATTACTGTCGTAGGGCCTCAAAAAGTCAACCTGGGAAAGGATACAGGCTTTTGCACAGGCAATTCAATGAGTATTGTTACTACTGGAGACTATGTTAAGTATCTATGGAATAATTATTCCATAACGAATTCATTAAAAGTTGACGCACCAGGAACGTATTGGGTGGAGGCTACAGATGCTTTTGGTTGCAGTAGCAGGGATACCGTAATAGTCGAGGCGGATACCTTGGTTTTCTCCGGTTTAGGTCCAGATACCTATTTTTGTCCGGGTAGCCAGGTAGAGCTTACTAGCAATTCAAATGCCCAAAAGTTTCTATGGAATACTGGTTCTATAAATCCCTCTATAAGCATCTCTACAGCTGGTGAATTTTGGCTCTTGGTGGAAAGGGGGTACTGCAGCAAGTCCGACACGATTATTATCATTGAAAAGCCTGGGATAGTTCTTGACTTAGGAAAAGACACATCAATTTGTACTCCAAACAATATCCAGTTAGGAAAAGAGTTTGCCGGGTCCTCTTATAAATGGAATACAGGCGCTACCACAAGTACAATAGTCGTGAATAATTCTGGCAAGTACTGGATAGATATAGCCAATGACGGTTGTGTTTTTTCTGACACAATTAATGTAAGGATTGACACTTTAATATTTCCGGGGTTAGGCAGGGACATTAATATTTGTGCAGGTCAAGAGGTAGAGTTAGGAACTATATCAAATGCAAGTAAATACCTATGGAGCTCAGGTTCAACAAGCCAGAAAATAGTAGTTGGTGAGGAAGGTCAATATTGGCTCAATGTGGAATTGAATGCTTGCTCTTTTTCTGACACAATTTATGTTAACAAAGTAGATTTACCAGTGGTTAGTCTGGGGCCGGACACATCTTTATGCCCGAATACATCTATTATGTTTAACCCATCGGTATTGGCAGATTCATTGCGTTGGAATAACGGCCATACAACCGGTGAAATTGAAATTAATGAACCTGGATTATATCACCTGACCGTTTATAAGGATGGTTGTAAATCAAGTGACACAATTTTTGTGGCGCAGAGATCCTTTCCCAGAATTGATCTTGGCAATGATTTTTCCCTGTGCGAAAATCAATTCATAAAAATTGAAGCGAAAGTCACTAACGGGGATTTCCTTGAATGGAAGGATGGTATTACGACTCCAGTAAGGGAAGTTAAGCCACCCGCAACCTTAATTGCAATTGCAAATAATGAATGTGGAACCAGTTCAGACACTTTAAGGGTATCATCAGCTGGATTAGATATATTCTCTCTGAAACTGCCAAATGCCTTTAGTCCAAATAATGACGGCAAAAATGACTGTTTTGGTATTTCAAATTGGCCGGTAGAAGAGATATTTGAGTTCTCTGTATTCAATCGGCTGGGGCAAATCGTTTTCTCAACCAGGAATCATAAGGTTTGCTGGGACGGGAAACTCAACGGCAACCAGTTACCGGAAGGCAACTATGTTTATATTCTAAGGGCCCAAACTTCTTGTGGCCCTATAGATACCAAAGGCTATGTACTACTGCTAAGGTAGAACTTTGACCAAATTCCTTACTCACTTTTATGGATCTCGGAGGTGAAATGGAATTCAATGTCAGGGTTATTGGTCCTTTCCGTATTCAGGAACCATTCACTCTGGGCCAGGTAAACCAGGTGTCCATCCTTGTCTTCGGCAATATTGGCTGATTTGAAGCGGGTGAAGTCATTCAGTTTCTTTGGGTCATTACTGGTGATCCAACAAGCCTTGTAATAGGGCTGGGCCCTGAATTCCACCGATGCGCCATATTCCTGGAGAAGGCGGTATTGGATCACCTCAAACTGCAGCTCACCAACACATCCAATGATCTTCTTATTTCCCCCGAACTGTGTAAAGAGCTGTGCCACCCCTTCATCTGTCAATTGCAACAGTCCCTTCTCCAATTGCTTGGTCTTCATTGGATCCTTATTCACCACCTCCTTGAATATTTCCGGAGAGAAGGAAGGAATTCCTGTAAAATAGAAGTTTTCCCCTTCTGTAAGGGTATCACCGATCTTGAAATTACCCGTATCAAACAGACCCACTACATCGCCAGGAAAAGCATCCTCGATCACTTCCTTGCTGCGGGCAAGAAAGCTATAGGGGTTACTGAACCTGACATCCTTGTCTAAACGAACATGATGGTAATACTTATTCCTTTCAAATTTTCCCGAGCATACCCTGAGGAAGGCTATCCTGTCGCGGTGCTTTGGATCCAGGTTAGCGTGGATCTTGAAAATAAACCCACTGAATTTATCTTCCTCAACATCTAGCGGGCGTTTGGTGGTCTCCCTGCTTCTTGGGGTTGGGGCGATCCTGATGAAGGTGTCGAGCATTTCCTTGACCCCGAAGTTGTTCACGGCACTACCAAAGAATACAGGGGCTACCTTTCCTGCCAGGTAATCATTTACATCCAATTCGCCATAAACCCCATCTACCAGTTCAACATCCTCACGCAGGATGGCAGCATCACGATCCCCGATCTTCTCATCCAACAGGGTATTCTCCAGACTATCGAGGGTGATCACATCACTATCATCCGCCTTAGTGCTGGCAGTAAACAACCTCAGGATTTTTTCATGCAGGTTATAGACTCCTTTAAAATCCTTCCCACTATTGATGGGCCAGGTCATGGGGTGAAGATGGATGCTCAGTTCTTTCTCAATTTCTTCCAACAGGTCGAACCTGTTCTTACCATCGCGGTCCATCTTGTTGATGAACACGATCACCGGTGTATCGCGCATCCGGCACACTTCCATTAACCTGCGGGTTTGTTCTTCCACCCCGTTCACACTGTCCACCACCAGGATTACACTATCTACCGCTGTCAGGGTCCTGTAAGTATCTTCGGCGAAATCCTTGTGACCCGGGGTGTCCAGCAGGTTGATCAATATTCCCTGGTACTCAAAACTCATCACCGATGTAGCCACCGAGATACCACGCTGCCTTTCGATCTCCATGAAGTCAGAGGTCGCATGCTTCTTGATCTTGTTGCTTTTTACAGCACCGGCTGTCTGGATGGCTCCGCCGAAAAGCAGGAGCTTCTCCGTAAGCGTGGTCTTACCGGCATCCGGGTGCGAAATAATAGCAAAGGTCCGGCGTTTAATGATCTCGTTATGGAACTTCATGTCAACCTTTTTTTGGCAAGCCGCAAAGGTAAGGCAAGCAACCCACTTATCAGGTACCCAACCCAGTTAAATACCAGAAGGATTTTGTATATTGATCGGAGAAAAGCTTCCCCAAAATGAAATCTATAGTAGTCCCGATCGACTTCTCCCCCACATCGAATAATGCCGCACGCTATGCTGCTGCCCTGGCAAGGGAAATCCCCGATGCCAAACTGATCTTTTATCATGTCTTCTCCCCTGTTGCAGCCGGTTCCGACGGTACGCCTTTGGGCATCGACAATGCCTCCAGGATGGAGGTAGCAGAACTCGCGCTGGAAAGTGTACGTAATGATGTGGGCGGGGATGTTAATGTTGAGTTCATCGCCCAGGAAGGCACTTCCCTGACTGATAGCCTGGAGAAACTGGTCAAACACCACGGTATCGACCTGGTCGTAATGGGACTTACCGGCGCCACCAGGCTTGACCAGTTATTCATGGGATCCAATGCATTAAGTATGGCCAACCGCTCTGTTTGCCCGGTCCTGATCGTACCGCAAGATGCCACTTTTACGGGTGTAAAGAACATCCTATTTGCCACAGATATGAAGAATGTTGAACAATCCACCCCAGTCCACCAACTCAGGTCGCTACTCAGTCTTTTCAGGGCCAAACTGCATGTGGTGAATGTAAATGCTGAGCACTACATTGAGCTTACCGAGGAAAACCAAAGGGAAAAGGCTGCGCTGGAGAGAATTCTGGATGGGTTCGAACCGGATTTTGCCTTTGTCCGGTTGTTTGACTTCATTGACGCTATTGAAACCCTGGTGAATGACAGGAATATTGACCTGATTATTACCGTTCCCCGGAAACACAGTTTCCTTTCCAGTTTATTCAAGCCCAGCCATACCCAGAAGCTGGCCTACCATACCCATGTGCCACTGGTTGCCATCCATGAATAAGGTCCATTGGTAAAAGAAATACTCCTTTCATGACCTGTTAAAGGGCCAAATGCTTATATTTGGCCCCTCAGGCATGAGCAGCAATCATTGCATACCATCATTTGCTTCCACTCTGCTTCCGGTGAATTACTATATTCCGGACTGATACTTCTTTCCTATTAATTCCCGCTGCTAACAATAGCCTGTTTATTTCTTAACGAAACTCGCTTATATGAAGAATATTAAGCTTATTGAGGTGCCATCAGAAATTGGCGCAGGTACCAGGGGTGCCAGTTTAGGCATAGATGCCATCAAGATCGCGGCCCTGGATTTTATGAGTAATTTTTTCATCCATTTCCCTTCTGAGAAGATACCCACCGAGAACAAGATCCTCTTCGAACCCATCGAATCCCCATACGCCAAAAGGATAAAAGGCGTGGTTAACATGTACGAAAGGGTGAGCAAATCCGTAAGTGACTCTATCAAGAACAACTTTTTCCCTGTTGTCCTGAGTGGCGACCATAGTATGGGCGGCGCTACCATCGCGGGTATCAAGATGGCCAAACCCAAGGCAAAACTGGGTATCATATGGATAGACGCACATGCCGACCTCCATACACCCTATACTACACCCTCCGGCAATATGCACGGCATGCCCCTCGCTGCTTCCATCAATGAAGACAACATGGATTGCGCCGTTCATGAACTGGATCCGGAAACGAAAAAGTATTGGGACACCCTCAAGAAGATCGGCAATATCGCCCCGAAAGTGGCACCTGAAGACATTGTTTTCATTTCCCTTCGCGATTTTGAGAAGGAAGAGAAATACCTGATCGAAAAATACGGCATGAAGGTGATCACCACCAATGAAGTCCGCCGTAAAGGGCCGGAAAACGTGGTGCGCAGCGTGATCAGGTACCTGAGTGATTGTACCGATATCTATATCAGCTTTGACGTCGACAGTCTCGATTCTTCCATTTCCAAAGGTACCGGAACCCCTGTGAACAATGGCTTGAGGGAAAGGGAAGCCGAAGACCTGATCAGTAAATTCATGATGAACAGGAAGGTTTGCTGCTTCGAGATAACCGAAGTCAACCCCACACTCGACAAGGAAAACCTGATGGCAGAAATAGCCTTCAATATCCTTCAACGAAGTGTGAACATATTGATGATGAACTAATCTAAAAGGCCGTGCAAATGCACGGCCTTTATTATTTTCCAAAACAAAGTTTCAAACCATCATCCAGGCCCAATGGTTGGTAGCCAAGGACAGCCTTCGCTTTTGCAATATCAAACCCGGTCCGGGAAGGCCTTTTACCCGGTTGGGAAAAGGTTGAGGAATTGACCTCCCTGATCAGTGTTTTATCAAGATTAAAAAATTCCGCAACCTTATTGGCAAGGACATAAGGAGTGGCTGGTTCTTCACCTGAAATATGCCAGATCCCTTCTGCCCTTTGCTGAATGACCAACCGTATACCTTTGGCAAGGTCAGCTGCATAGGTTGGTGTCCGGAATTGGTCATTGACCACTTTAATTTCCTTTCCTTCCTCAAGGCTTTGCTTTACCCAGGTCACAATATTGGTCCGGGAATGATGGGGAATATTGCCGTAAACCAGGCAGGTCCTGACGATGGCCCATGGAATACTACTCGTATGCACGATCGCTTCGGCTTCCTGTTTCGTATGCCCATACCAGTTGACCGGATGGGTATCATCTTCTTCAGTATACATTCCCCTTAACCCATCAAACACAAAATCGGTGGATACGAAAACAAAGAAAGAACTGAATTCTTCAGCGTCCAGCAGCAACCTCGCTGTGGCTTCCACATTCACCACATGGGCTAGCGACTGCTGTTGTTCACATTCATCCACCTGCGTCATTGCGGCTGCATGTACAACAACACCTGGTCTCTCCATTTCTATAACGGAGCGAAGCGCAAAGGGATGCGTGATATCTGCTTCGAAATACCGGACATTGTCTGGAAGATCACTTAAACGCGCTTTACCCTTTCCTGTTGCGACCACTTCAAAACCATTCCCTGCCAATTCATTTATGAGGTAATGTCCCAGTAAACCGTTTGCGCCTGTAACTAATACTTTGTCCATTCGGTTAATTATTCCTTTCCAATTTTGATCACTATTAGAATTTGGGCGCCAGTCCCATGTTATAAAAGGCAAAGGACATGATGTCAGCCGATAACTCGATTCCTTTGGAAAGGTTGCTGGCCCCGTGGCCGGAATTCGTATCGATCCTGATCAAAACCGGGTTCTTGCCTTTATAATGCTCTTGCAGGGTGGCTGCATATTTGAAACTATGTGCCGGCACAACACGGTCATCATGATCGGCCGTTGTGACCATGGTTGGGGGATAGTTCAATCCCGGCTTGATATTATGCAGGGGTGAATAGGCATACAAAAACTTAAAATGGTCAGGTTTTTCACTGCTACCATATTCAGCGATCCAGTTCCAGCCGATCGTGAATTTCTGGTAGCGAAGCATATCCATTACGCCAACTTGTGGGAAGGCTACACCAAACAGTTCCGGACGCTGGTTGATAACGGCACCTATCAATAGTCCTCCATTGGAGCCACCCTGGATCGCCAATCTCGCGGTGCTGGTATACTTTTCCCGGATCAGGTATTCTGCTGCTGCAATGAAGTCGTCGAATACGTTCTGCTTTTTGCCTAACATGCCGGCCTCATGCCATTTTTCACCGAACTCCGACCCTCCCCTTAGATTGGCAACGGCATAAACCCCGCCCTGCTCCAACCATGCAAGGTGGGCTGAGCTGAAGGACGGAGTCAGGCTGATATTGAAACCGCCGTAGGCATATAAAATAGTTGGGTTCTTCCTGTTCCATTTCAAACCTTTTTTATAGGTGATGAACATGGGCACTTTAGTACCGTCCTTGCTGGGATAAAATACTTGCCTGGTTTCATATTGGTCAGGTTGGTAAGAAGGTATCCTGGGGGCCTTGAATAGTTCAGATTTACCGCTGGCAATATCATATTTGAAAATAGTTGGCGGATAGGTATAGGAACTAAACGTGTAAAAAAGGAACTGGTCATCAGCATTTCCCCCAAAACCATTAGCATTGCCAATGCCGGGCAATTGCACTTCCCTTTCCTTTTGGCCATCAGGGGAATATTGGTACACATGGGAACTCACATTCTCCAGGTAATTCAGGAACAATTTGCCACCTGCTGAACCAACTCCCTGAAGGGGAAAACCTGATTCAGGAACGATCGTTACCCAGTTGTCCCTGGCCGGGTTCTTCATGTCAACTGCAACTAGTTTATAGTTAGGGGCCCCATCATTGGTCCGGAGAATAGCCTTATCCCCAAAATTATCTACCCAGGAATAGGAAAGCTGGCCAACTTCTTTTACAAGGGGCTTCCAGGACTTGGCATCACTTTGCTTATCCATATACCACAAGGCATTACCCATGAATCCCTTACCCCTGTCGCTGATGTTCAGCACTACGAAACGTTCATCCTCACTGGTGCTGGCAATATGGAAACGCTGCGCATTGGCAGGGTCTTCATAAACCAACTGATCATCCGATTGGGCCGTACCTATCTTATGAAAGTAAACCTGGTGGTTCTCATTCTTGGTGGAAAGTTCCTTTCCCTTCTCGGGTGTAGGATAACGGCTATAGAAAAATCCATCACCCTGCCAGGCAATGGAGGACACTTTTACCCATTCGATCACATCATCCAGTTGTTTTCCACTGGCCATTTCCCGCACATAATAGGTTTGCCAGTCACTGCCTCCCTTACTTAAGGTATAAACGGCATAACGGCCATCCTTTGAAAGACTGAAGCTGGTCAGCCTGGTGGTACCTTCTGCAGAAAGGGTATTAGGGTCGAGCACCAGCTCTTCCTTACCACCAAGTCCATTTTGGCGGTAGAGAACAGATTGGTTTTGCAACCCATCGTTCTTATAGAAATAATAGTAGTCCCCATTACGGTAAGGCGCAGTGAACTTTTCATAATTACTTACCTCCTGGATCCTTTTCTTCCAGCTTTCCCGGAAGGGAATGGAATTAAGGTAGCCAAAGGTGACCTCATTTTGATCCCGTACCCATTTTTTGGTCGGTTCACTGTTATCATCCTCCAGCCAACGATAGGGATCAGGCACGATGGTACCATGGTAATCATCCTGAACATCCTGCTTCTCGGTGCGTGGATATTTGAATTGTGCCTGGGCCGAAAAACTAACGATCGTAAGTAGCCCAAGAGTCAGTTCGCTGATTTTCATTATACAAGCAATTATTATTAGGACAATGTTACATAAAATAGGTCGCTTTGAAAGAAGCCTTCATAATCATTTCAAATCCTTAATTTTGGCACTCCTCAATCAACCCTGTTGATTGTCTAACGATGATTGCCGACTGCTATGAGTATGTTAAACCAAACCAACTTAAATCAATGAACGACAGCAAGGTCACCAAGATAGGAGTCCTGACTTCCGGCGGTGATGCCCCGGGCATGAATGCGGCAGTAAGAGCGGTAGTAAGAACCGGTCTTTATCACGGCCTGGAAGTATACGGTGTTATGCGCGGATATAGTGGCATGGTAGAAGACGATATCGTGAAAATGGAGTCCCGCTCAGTAGCCAATATCATTCAAAGGGGCGGAACGATCCTTAAAACAGCCAGGTGTAAGGAATTTTTCGAGTTCGAAGGAAGGAAAATAGCCTATGAAAACCTGAAGAAAAGGGGCATCAATGGCTTGGTTGTTATTGGCGGGGATGGTTCTTTTAATGGCGCGCTTAAATTCAGCAAAGAGTTCGATATTCCTTGCATAGGTTTGCCCGGCACGATCGATAAGGATATTGCCGGTACTGATTTTACCATTGGTTTTGACACGGCTGTGAACACTGCTGTGGAAGCCATTGACAAGATCAGGGATACCGCTGATGCGCATGACCGCTTGTTTATCATTGAGGTTATGGGCCGGGATGCCGGTTATATTGCCCTGCACAGTGGTATTGCAACAGGTGCTGAACATATCCTGATCCCGGAGAAGAAGACCGATATAGAAGGCGTGATCGCCAGTCTCCAGGAAAAGGAGAAACGTAAGAAACTGGTTAACCTTATAGTGGTAGCTGAGGGCGACGAGTTTGGCGGGGCTGAACATGTGGCAGCCCATATCAAGACAAAGATGCCCAATGTTGATACCAGGGTTTGTATCCTTGGACATATCCAGCGTGGCGGTTCACCTACCTGCATTGATCGCCTGATCGCCAGTAGGATGGGATATCACGCTGTAGAATCCTTATTAAATGGAAGGCATAACGTAATGGTAGGCATCCTGAACAACAAGATGCATTACACGCCATTGGAGAACGCGGTGAAAGCCAAGCAAAAGATCAACGAAGAATGGCTGAAGATCGTGAAGATCCTGGCTTCCTGACGATATAGCAATTTCAAGCAAGCAACGAAACAGAAAAAAACATGTCAAAGCACGCTTCCAAATACCTGCACCAGCAAATGGACAAAGAAGCAGGTAGGAAACACGCGTTTAAGCGCACTAAGATTGTAGCCACCGTAGGTCCGGCCTGCGATACCTACGACAAGCTCCTGGCCCTCGTGAAAGCAGGGGTGAATGTATTCCGCCTGAATTTCTCCCATGGCTCCCATGAGGACAAAGGCAAGATCATTGAGCATATCCGTAATATCAATAAGACCGAACCTTACAATATCGCTATCCTTGGTGACCTCCAGGGTCCCAAACTAAGGGTTGGTGAGATTGAGAACAATTCCCTCCCGGTGAAGGAAGGCGATATCCTTACGTTTACCAATACCAAATGTGTTGGCACCAAGGAGAAGATCTATGTAAGCTATCCTAATCTCCATGCCGATGTGGTGGTAGGCAACAGGATATTTATCGATGATGGAAAGATTGAAGTGGAAGTAAGTGAGATCACTGCTGAGAATGATGTTAAGGTAAAGGTTACCCTGGGGGGTATCATTTCCTCCAAAAAAGGAATTAACCTGCCGGATACCAAGATATCCCTTCCTGCCCTGACAGAGAAGGACCTGGCCGACCTCGATTTTATCATTGATCAAAAACTGGATTGGGTGGCGCTTTCCTTTGTGAAGCGTGTAGAAGACCTTCGCCAGTTGAAAGATATCCTTAAGGCCAAAGCAAGCAAGACCAAGGTGATCGCGAAGATCGAAATGCCAGAGGCCATTACTAACCTGCGCGATATCATCCTTGAAAGTGATGGGGTAATGATCGCCCGTGGCGACCTGGGTATTGAGATCCCGATGGAACAGGTTCCCTTGATCCAGAAAGAGATCATCCGCAAGTGTATGCACCGCGCCAAACCGGTGATCGTTGCCACGCAGATGATGGAAAGCATGATCGACCGCGTAAAGCCCAACCGCAGTGAGGTTACCGATGTGGCCAATGCGGTAATCGAAGGTGCAGATGCGGTGATGCTCAGTGGGGAAACCGCTACTGGCCAACACCCTGTACTGGTAATTGAAACCATGAGCAAGATCATCAAGGAAGTGGAAGAAAAGGTTTACTACTACAACCGTGAGGAAGACCTTACCCCACAACCCCACTCCCCTTCTTTCCTGAGTGACGCCATCTGTTACAATGCTTGTAAGATCGCAAGGGATGTGAATGCAGATGCCTTGATCGGTATGACCCAAAGCGGTTACACCGGCTTTATGTTGTCCAGTTATCGTCCCAAATCGCCGCTGTACATATTTACCAAGGAAAGGTCACTGGTAAACCAGCTCAGCCTCAGCTGGGGTGTCAGGGCATTCTTCTATGAAGAAGAAGAAAGCCTGGATGATATCATCTCCGACCAGATCGAGATCCTGAAGGAAAGGGGTTTCATCAAATCCGGTGATGTGGTTGTGCAAACCGGCAGTACACCTGTTCAATTGCACCTTCCCACCAACGTATTAAAGATTACCAAAGTAGATTAATAGAAAGCCGGATTTGATCCGGCTTTTTTATTGTTCCCATAAAGGGAAAGGCTGTTGTCCGGCTACTCCATCCCACGGGGCTCCTTCGCTCAACCTGCAGTAATGGATTGTAAAGCCTCAAGGCATTTCCTGATCTCTTCGCCGTCAACCGTTACTGCATCAGTGGATTCTGAAAGGCCTCCCTGGTGAAAATCCATGGCTGACGCGACCAATTTCCGGGCAGAGGTATGGAATTCGGTTGCGTTGGTAGTTTCCTTTAATGATGCGATGTTCCCTGAGCGGATACCAGCGCCCGGCATGACAATAATCCGGTCATCGGCGGCTTTCACCAAGGCAGCAAGCATTTCCGCACCGGCAATGGCATTATCACGAAGACCAGAGGTAAGGATCCTGGTGCAACCACAATTGATAACCGCTTCAAGGGCTTCAAAGGGGTCCCTCACCCTGTCAAATGCCCTGTGGAAAGTAACATCAAGGGGGTAGGCGATCTCAACCAGTTTCGCAATCCTGTCCCTGTTCACCGTACCATCGGGAAGGAGCCCCCCGATCACTACACCATCCATCCCCAATTGCTTACACACCTTTACATCTTCCTCCATTATGGCATATTCCTCATCAGTATACAGGAAATCACCTCCCCTTGGCCTGATGATAGGAAAGATATCAATTGTTACGGCTGCCCTTGCAGCTTTCAGCATACCATAGGAAACTGTAGTCCCCCCTTCCATTGGATTGGCACAAAGCTCGATCCTGTTGGCCCCGGCACGGGCGATAATGCCACAACTGGCAATATCAAATGCGATCACTTCCAGCATAAGGATGATTTGAATGCAGCAATTTCTTACATTTAATGCTATCCGCAATAAACAGAAACCAGAATATCATGAGAAGATTGCTTTCCATAGTCCTATACGTATGCCTGGTAGTCAGCGCCAGGAGCCAAACAGTGAACCAACAAGACTCTGCCTGGATACGGGACAACTATATCAAGCTCGAGAAATACATTCCCATGCGGGATGGCATAAAACTGTTCACCTCCATTTATATGCCCAGGGATGCGTCAGAAAAGCATCCCATACTAATGACACGCACGCCTTACTCCTGTGCCCCTTACGGAGCAGAGAAATGGCGTCCATTTTGGGATACCTATCACCGTTACTACCTGAGGGAAGGCTATATTATGGTGATACAGGATGTGCGGGGCAGGTGGATGAGTGAAGGGGAATTTGTGGATGTCAGGCCTTTTAACCCTGATAAAAAAAGCAATACCGATATTGATGAGGCCAGCGATACCTACGATGCAGTAGACTGGCTCGTGAAAAACCTTCCCAATAATAATGGTAATGTTGGGGTGATGGGTATATCCTATCCGGGCTTCTACTCTACCATGGCAGCAGCCAGTGGACATCCGGCCATCAAGGCAGTTAGTCCCCAGGCACCTGTAACAGACTGGTTCATTGGTGACGATTTCCACCATAATGGCGCTTTGGCACTCATGGATGGCTTTAACTTTTATGCCGGCGGTTTCGGTTATCCCCGTCCCAACCCAACCACAAAGGGTCCTGTTAACGCATTGAATTTACCAGAGAACGACAACTACAATACTTTCCTGAATATTGGTGCCCTGCCCAATTTCATGAAATTGACAGGGGATAGCATCAAGTTTTGGAAGGACCTCTATGCCCATCCCAACTATGATGATTGGTGGAAAGCCCGGGATACCCGCAGGGCCATGAAGGATATCAAGCCGGTAATGCTGGTGGTTGGGGGAAACTTTGATGCAGAAGATTGTTTTGGTGCATGGAACCTCTACAAGGCTATTGAAAAGCAAAGTCCTTCTACCAATAACAGGATCGTCATGGGACCATGGTACCATGGCCAATGGTCCAGGGGAGATGGTTCAAACCTTGGCAATGTCAGGTTTGGCAGCAGGACCAGTGAATGGTACCAAAACAATATCGAAATACCCTTCTTTCATTATTACCTGAAAGGAAAGGGTGAGGAACCTAAGCTGGCAGAAGCAACGGTGTTCTTTACCGGTGCCAATGAATGGAAGAAACTCGAAGCATGGCCCCCGGCCAACAGCCAGCAACAACCGATCTATTTACAGGCCAATGGGGGGCTTTCCTGGTCAAAACCAGCCAGCATGGTCGCTCCCAGCGAGTATATAAGTGACCCGTCAAGGCCAGTACCCTATACCGAAGACGTTCACTATTCCCGGACCAGGGAATATATGACAGATGACCAGCGTTTCGCCTCAAGGAGACCCGATGTCCTCACCTTCCAGACAGGTGTGCTGACCGAGGACCTTACCCTTGCAGGACCGGTGATTGCAGACCTGTTGGTCAGTATCAGCAGCACAGATGCTGATTTCGTGGTAAAACTGATCGATGTATTCCCGGATGATTTCAAATACCCTGATGACAAACCCCAGCCAAGCCGTTCCGTTGGTAGCACCTATCCCATGGGAGGTTACCAGATGCTGGTAAGGGGTGAGATCATGAGGGGAAAATTCAGGAGAAGCTTTGAACAGCCTGCCCCCTTCCAACCAAATAAAATTGACCAGGTCAAGTTCACGCTACCGGATGTGGCACATACCTTCCGCAAAGGCCACCGTTTGATGATCCAGGTGCAGAGCTCCTGGTTCCCATTGATGGACAGGAACCCACAACAATTCATGAATATTTATGAGGCAAAGGATAGCGATTTTCGGAAGGCTACTATCAGGATCCATCATGACAAGGAAAAGGCTTCAGCCATTTACCTCCCCGTATCCAGGTAGAACGTTTGCATAAAATATTTTCGGGAAAATGCGGGAATTTTGTGGAAAAGACTTTTTAAATTTTTTAATTAATCTGTGCAAGAATACGGTTGGGATTCATTACATTCGTTAAAATCTTCAAAACCCCTATCACCATGAGCATGGTAGATTCATTTGAAAAGATCCCGGTTCGGATCTTCGATAACCTGAAATCAGGTTCGAAATTCATAGCCCAAGAAATAGCTGGCATTATCCGGCAAAAACAGGCAGAAGGCCGCAATGTTGTATTGGGGATGGCCACAGGTTCATCGCCCAAAACAGTGTATGCCGAATTGGTCAGGATGCACCGGGAAGAAGGGCTCAGTTTCCGGAACGTGATCACGTTTAACCTCGATGAATATTACCCGATCGATAAGGATGCCTTGCAGAGTTATAACCGGTACATGAAAGAGCATTTGTTCAATCATGTGGACATTGACCCTGCCAATATCAACATTCCGAATGGGGAGTGGCCAAAGGAAGAGATCAAAAAATATTGCGCTGAATATGAGGCCAAGATCGAAGCAGCCGGCGGTATAGATGTGCAGATCCTGGGTATCGGTAACAATGGTCATATTGGTTTCAACGAGCCTGGAAGCAGCCGCTTTTCACGCACCCGCCTCATCACACTGGACAACTCAACCCGTATAGCCAATTCCTCGGAATTTGCCAACATATCAGAAGTTCCCAGGCTGGCCATCACGATGGGTATTGACACCATCATGAAGGCACGCAAGATCTACCTGATGGCATGGGGCCCGATGAAGGCACCGGTGCTGCAAAAAGCCGTGGAAGAGCATGTAACGGAGCAGATCCCTGCTTCCCTGCTGCAACAACATAATGATACGGTCTTTGTGGTGGATGAACTGGCAGCCAGTGAACTGACCCGTTTCAAATCACCCTGGCTGACGGGTGATATTGAGTGGACGCCTATCATGATCCGCAAGGCGGTGGTGACCATGGCGCTCAAACTCGGCAAGCCTGTATTGGCACTGACCAATAGCGATTACAGCGACAGTGGCTTAGGCGACCTATTGGTTGAAAAAGGAGATGCCTATGAGATCAACCTGCAGGTATTCTACCAACTGCGCGACAGCATCACTGGCTGGCCCGGTGGCAAACCCAATGCAGTGATCCCCAACCACCCGGAAAGGTCTGAGCCCTATCCCAAGCGTTGCATCATCTTCTCCCCCCACCCCGATGATGACATCATCAGCATGGGCGGTACTTTCATGCGTTTGCACGACCAGGGGCATGATGTACATGTAGCTTACCAGGTGAGTGGCAATATCGCCGTTACAGACGAGTTCGTGACCCGCTTCATTGATTTCGCAGTAGGGTTTGAAGAGATCTCGGGTATAGATTCCAGTAAGTCTAAGGAGATCCTGGCCAATGCACGTGAATTCCTCGCCAACAAAAAAACAAGTGACAAGGATACCGCTGAGATCAGGGCCATCAAGGGCTTGATCAGGCGTTGTGAGGCAAGGGCCACCTGCCGCTATGTTGGCATCAAGGAAGATAACATCCATTTCCAGAACCTGCCTTTTTACGAGACCGGGGCAGTGGAGAAAAAACCAATGGGGGAAGAAGACGTATTGCTGACCATGGAGCTGCTGCGTAAAGTAAAGCCCCACCAGGTATATTGTGCCGGTGACCTGGCCGATCCGCATGGCACCCATAAGGTTTGCCTGGATATCGTATTCGAATCACTCCGCAGGATCAAGGCCGAGGGTGACGAATGGGTGAAGGATTGTTGGGTTTGGTTGTACAAGGGCGCCTGGCAGGAATGGAATATCGAAGAGATCGAAATGGCCATCCCCATGAGTCCGGACCAGGTCATGAAAAAGCGATTCGGCATTTTCATCCACCAGTCGCAGAAGGATATGGTTCCTTTCCAGGGTGCTGACTCCCGCGAGTTCTGGCAACGTGCGGAAGACCGCAACGCCAATACCGCACAGTTGTATGCTAAACTTGGCCTTACCCAATATGCGGCCATGGAAGCCTTTGTAAGGTGGCATTATTAATGGATAGAAAATAGCCGGCCAGGATCCGCTTTTAGATAGCGATTTTCTAGCCGGCTATTTTATAATATTTAGATTATCAATCATTAATGGGAAAAATCAACAAGAATTTTTTCCCATTTTTTTTCCCAAAGATTTGGAACGTAATTAATCCTCCCCTTATCTTTGCACTCCCATTACGGGAATGGCTCCGTAGCTCAACTGAATAGAGCATCTGACTACGGATCAGAAGGTTTCAGGTTTGAATCCTGACGGAGTCACAAAGCCTCGCTACAGCGAGGCTTTTTTATTTGACCTTTCCCGCATATTTCCATCGCAAATTCAGGATTAGTCGTAACTTAAGTAGGGCAATAATCAGTCAATATTTCATTCGCAAGTTCCTCCATCCGCTTTGATTTACTACAACAGTCAGGGATAAAGCCTGTCCATATACTTACATTACCCGTCACTTACTGAAAACTGAAGCATTGCATTAACCAATTTTCAGTAACCATTAAACCCTTCAATCATGGAAAAAGCCTACCGTCAATTGCCGTATTTTATCCTTGGTTTATTCGCCATCCTTACCTGGGGATTTTTCAGGACCTACCTGATCCTGTTTCCGGAATTCAAAGGCATAAAATATATCTACCACATACATGGCTTCTTAATGATGACCTGGCTGGGCATGCTTTTCATACAGCCGATCCTGATCGCCCGGCAAAAGCCAGCCTTGCACCGTCAGATCGGGCGGCTATCCTATATTGTAATGCCTTTATTATTGCTATCCATTTTTTTTGTTGGGAAAGACAGTTATTTCAAATTATTAGGAACAGCACCTGCCCCTGAGGCTATTGGCAGCCTGGCATTGAACATTCCCAACCTCCTCGCCTTTGCCTTGTTCTATGGACTTGCCATGTACCACCGGCAGAATAGTGCCTACCATATGCGATTCATGATCGGTACTGCCTTGCTGATGATCGGTCCCGGATTAGGAAGGGCATTGATCCTCTATTTCAATGTCCCCTTCCCACTAGCCGTTACCTATGTTACGATCTTTTCCCTACTGATCGCTATAGTGCTGCTGGTCCTTGACTTCAGGAATAAGCGGACCACGTTTCCCTTTACCATCATTAGCGCCACTATCGCAATGATATTGATCATCTGGCAATTCAGGGCCTCAAGTGCATGGCAGGGAATTGGAAGCTGGATCGCCAGCACCCTGTACTGATCATAACCGGGATAATCTTGTAACGGCCTGACAAGTAGCCCTGATTCAAAGGGGATCATTACCTTTATCAATTTTATCTGAGGAATACATGCGCATTCAATTATGGTCGATCGGCAAGGCACACGATAGCAGCACCAGAGCCGCCATTGATGATTTTACAAAAAGGGCAAGCAGGTATTATCCCTGTGAATGGAAACTCATCAATTCCCCAAAGATCACGGAGCCCAATGCATTGAAAAAAGCAGAAGGACAACTCATCCTTGGCGCCTTACAGAAAGATGATTATTTGGTGTTACTGGATGAAAGGGGCAAGCAAATCAGCTCCCCGGAGCTGGCCATGCTACTACAACAAAGGGCCAATGAAAGCACCAGGACGCTGGTATTCCTGATCGGTGGCGCATTTGGTGTGGATGCTGCCGTTCAGCAAAGGGCCAATTTTTCCTGGAGTCTTTCCAAACTGGTCTTCCCCCACCAGATCGTTCGTCTTGTACTTGCAGAACAGGTATACAGGGCCTGCACCATCCTCAGGAACGAAAAATATCACCATGAGTAGTGATAGCATGGCCAACTGAAAATGTTTATCTTTCCCCTATGATTAGCATTACCCTAACGATCATTATCCTAACCGGCGTAATTTCTTTCACCGCCTTCAATAACGAAAAAATAAGGGAAGACCTTCTGTTCTGGCCTGCTCAGATCAATTCCCGTAACCAGTATTACCGTTTCCTTTCCTGTGGATTCATCCATGCCGATATCATGCACCTGGCCTTTAACATGATCTCCCTTTATTCCTTTGGTGAATTCGTAGAGATCTACCTGTTCTCACACCCTGCCCTTTTTGGCAACAAGGCCAAACTGGTTTACCTTGGACTTTATGTCCTTGCCATTATCGTATCGGTGTTACCGGACTATTTTAAATACAGGAATAACTATGCCTACCGTGCCTTAGGTGCATCCGGTGCTGTATCAGCCGTTATCTTTTCAGGGATCCTCCTGCAACCCAATATCCCTATCAATCTGTTCTTTATCCCGATAGATATCCCAGGCTATATTTTTGGTTTCATCTTCCTTGGACTCTCTGCTTTTATGGCCAAACGTGGGGGCGATAATATTGGCCATATGGCGCATTTCAGTGGCGCTATTTTCGGGGTATTGTATACCATTATCATGGCCAAGGTCATTGCGAACTATGATGTCATGAAGGTATTTATCGAAGCAGTTACCGGGCGATAAATTCCAATACCAAGACTTCTGTAGTGGAACTCCTGACCTTGAAGCGGTCATCTATCCTTTGGTCAATGACCCAGAGGATCTTCCTGTCCATTTCCAGTACCCAGGTACTTTCCTTTTCCTGTCTGGACAGCTTGCAATCGGTCAGGAACCTTGCCAGCTTTTTCTTTTTGGGCATACCCAGAGGATAAAAATAATCGCCATTCTTCCAGGGCCTTGCCAAAAGCGGGAAGTTTAATTCCCTTGCATCCAACCAAACTTTATGGGGGGAAGAAGGGATCTCACCAGCTGGCCTGGCGCAAAGTTTCCATCGCAACAAGCCATTGGGCAAATCAATGGTTCCTTCTTGTCCGTCTACAACTAAAAGGCTGGACTCCTCCTGCTGCAGGCCGGTCAGCACCAGCCAGTCACGGTTACGGATCACCCTATGTCCTGTTGCCTGTACCATCCTGCCCGTCTGGCTTTGCATCAATCGCATCACTTCCTTTACCTGTGCGGAACTAAAACCCTTTGGCGACAACCATTCATAAAGAATGGCATAGATACCCGGGAGGGTAGCCAGTTTATTGACCGGCACCAATTCTTCCTTACCCTTGTGCACTACCAGTTTGGACAGGGTTCTAGCCATACTGTCGTGGTAATAATCCGCGATGAACCTGAAACGATATGCAGTCTCATCCAGCACATCTACCACTTTAGGGAATTGTGCCTGCATAGAAGGCAATATTCGCTGGCGGATAAAATTTCGGGTATACTTATCTGTTGCATTGGAACTATCCTCCCGCCAATTCAGGTTATGCTCCTTTGCAAAATCCACCAATTCTTCCTTACCGGCACAAAGCAACGGCCTTGCGATGTACCCCTGCCTGGGCAACATTCCCCTCAGTCCATCCACACCAGTACCCCGCAACAAATGCAGCAATAGGGTTTCGGCCTGGTCATCCTTATGGTGGGCTGTCACTATACAATGAAAGGCACATTGTTTACTTTCGGCCTGCAGCAATTCCCCAAACCAGTGGTAGCGCAAATACCTAGCGGCCTCCTGGATGGAAAGGCCTTGTTCCTTTCTGAAGTCCTCAGTATTGAACTTCCTGGTGTGCACTTCTACCCCCAGGTCCCTGGCAAGGTCTTTAACGAAAGTCTCATCTCCTTCACTTTCTTCCCCACGCAAGCCAAAATTGGCATGGGCAATAGCAAAGGAATACCCTTCCTCACGGAGCAGATGGCAAAGCACCACCGAGTCCACGCCGCCACTTACGGCTACCAGTAGACGATGTTCTTTGGCAAACAAGCCCTCAGACACAATAAACCTCCGGAATTCCCCTGTTAATCTGTGCATTTCTGTTGCGAAAAAATCGCGTATTTCTACACGTAGTTTTACGATGAAAAATAGTTGATCGGCTACTAAATTAGCATCTGATTTAATAAGACTGATTAAACCTTTTCCAACAACATGCCAGAACAAGGATCGATCATAAAACTCATTGACAACCTCGCATTAGTAGCCCTGATATTAATGTTGCTCATCCAGCTCTTTAAAAAGTGCTGGAAGCAGCCCTCCATGCTGTTTTTGGGTATCAATGCCATGTACAATATCAGTTTATACCTGGTATCATTCATGTTTCCCATGCATACCCATATCTATGAAATAGTGTCCAACCTTACCATTCATGTCGACACCCTGAGTATTCTCGGCTTCTTCTATTTCCTTTGGGAAAATGACCGGTACCGAAAATTCCTGCTGTTTAGTATAGCCCCAGTCCTGGCTACCTGGCTCATCACCCTTTTGTTAAAGGGACCCAATAAAAACTATGTCTGGAACCTGATGCTCCCTTCAGTTTGGATCTTTACGGCAGCCACCTATGCTATGCTATTGCTCTACAGGAATTCCATCAACAGCGAAGGGTCCTCATTTCTGAGCAGGTTCTTACTGATCTCCGGGTTCCTCTTCTACCATTTTGTTTATATGGTGATCGAAACCCTCTACCTCGCAGGTACAGATGGTGCCAGCGCCGTTGATGCCTGGAACATCAATTACTGGGGTTATTTCATTTTCCGTATCCTCCTTCTGGGCGGTACGATAGCCTGGTATGTAAAGCCAGAAAATACGCAGCCCATGATGGCATTTGCTAAAAAGTAAGCTCCTCATAAGCAGAACGCAATTCCCCTAATGCGTGATGGTCCCCCTTGGACCTGGCCGCCTCCATCCCTTTCTCATACCATTGGATAGCAAGATCAGTTTCCCCAGTCCTTTCCAGAAGTTTGGCCAAATGATAATAAGACCCTACATAACCTGGTTCATGGGTCAGGATCTTCTCGAAAAGCCCCCTGGCCTTTTCATCGTCCCCAAGCTTTACATATTCCAATGCCAGTGCATGTTGTAAAAAACTGTCCTCCGGACTGGCCTGCAGGTATTCAAGTATTTTGTTGATTCTTTCCATATCTGTTCACAAAAAATTTTTTCGGCGAACTGCTAACCTATCTTTACACCTATTATATTTGTAGTATAATTAGTTGCATAAACAACTTTACAGATTAACAATTGTAGCTGTATGAAAATTTTAGTTTGTATTAGCAAAACGCCGGATACCACGGCAAAAATAGCCTTCACTGAGAACAACACGAAATTCGCAGCTGATGGCGTACAATGGATCATCAATCCATACGATGAATGGTATGCATTGGTGCGTGCGATCGAATTAAAGGAAAAGGATCCCTCCACCACCATTCACCTCATTACAGTTGGAGCAGCAGATGCCGAACCCATTATCCGTAAAGCCCTTGCCCTGGGTGGCGATGAAGCCATCAGGGTCAACCTGGAAAGCCACGACAGTTTCACCATCGCCAGCCAGATCGCCTCTGTAGCGAAGGATGGCGGCTATGACCTGGTGTTTACCGGTAAGGAAACCATTGATTACAATGGATCATCCATAGGAGGTATGGTGGCGGAATTGCTGGACATGCCTTATGTTTCCCTCGCCACCAGGTTTGACCTGAATGGCTCAACAGCCTCCATTACCCGCGAGATCGAAGGCGGTGAGGAAACTGCTGAAGTGGGCCTGCCGGTAGTGGTAAGTTGCCAGAAAGGTATGGCTGAACAAAGGATCCCCAATATGAAAGGCATCATGGGAGCAAGAACCAAGCCCCTCAAGGTGGTTGAACCTGTGGCTGTTGACGCCCTCACCAGCATCAGTTCTTTTGAACTTCCTCCTGCCAAGGCTGGCGTAAAGCTGGTTTCAGCCGATACTCCGGAAGAACTGGTAAGGTTACTCCACGAAGAAGCAAAAGTATTCTAAACCCGATCCTCTCACTTATCCAAACAAGAAACATGTCAGTATTAGTTTTTATAGACCAATCCGAAGGTCATATCAAGAAATCTTCCTTTGAAGCTGCCAGCTATGCTGCTGCAGTTGCTGCCCAACTGGGTACCCATGCCGAAGCTGTAGTGCTGGGAGCCGTTAGTGATAACCTGGGCACACTGGGCAATTACGGAATCCAAAAAGTACATCATGCCGATATCGATAGCCTAAACAGTTTGGATGCCCAGGCCTACACAAAAGCTATTGCACAAGCTGTAGAAGCATCTGGTGCCACTGTTGTGGTCCTCTCTAACAATACCAATGGCAAGGCCATTGCCCCCAGGCTTTCAGCCCGATTGAAGGCAGGACTTGTTGCCGGCGCGGTAGCCCTCCCTGATACCAGCAATGGCTTTGTGGTGAAGAAGGGTGTATTCAGCGGAAAGGCATTTGCCAATATTGCTATTAATACCCCTATAAAAATACTTGCCCTTACGCCCAATGCCTTTTCTGTCAAAACTGTTGAGGGAACGGCTGAAGTTGCAAGCTTCTCCCCTGCTGTAGATGCCCCAAGGGTTAAGGTAACCGCTACCAATAAAGTGGTTGGACAAGTACCGCTGAGTGAGGCTGAGCTGGTGATCAGTGGAGGTCGCGGCTTGAAAGGTCCCGAGAACTGGGGCATGATAGAAGACCTCGCTAACCTGCTTGGTGCAGCTACCGCATGCAGTCGGGCTGTTGCCGATGCCCACTGGCGTCCACACCACGAGCATGTTGGCCAGACCGGTGGAGCCATTGCCCCCAACCTGTATTTCGCAGTAGGAATTTCCGGTGCGATCCAGCACCTGGCAGGTGTCAACCGCAGTAAGGTAATTGTAGTGATCAATAAGGATCCGGAAGCTCCATTCTTCAAAGCCGCTGATTACGGCATCGTAGGCGATGCATTTGAAGTGATGCCGAAGATCATTGACGCAGTAAAAAAACTAAAAGGCGTAGCCTGATTTTCTAAGGCCGGGTAACCGGCCTTATTTTTTTACTTAAAAGCATGGTTTGCCAACCTGCCATTCTACCCAATTAGTTCTTCCCGCACTCTGAAAATTTCCCAAAAACCCTTAGTTTCGTGCCTTCATTATGAGGAAGATAGAACTGGAAATAGTAGCCCTTTCACACAGCATTACCCAAACGCATTCCTATGCGGTTGTACTTGGTGAAGTTAATGGTCTTCGTCGCCTTCCAATTGTCATTGGCGGCTTTGAAGCCCAGGCTATTGCTGTAGCATTGGAAAAGATGCAGCCCAGCCGTCCCCTTACCCATGACCTGATGAAGAACTTCATGAGTGCCTTCAATGTGGACCTCACAGAGATCGTGATCACGGACCTCCAGGAAGGCATTTTCTATTCCAAGCTGGTTTGTGTAAGTGAGCACGATACGGTTGAGATTGATTCAAGGACTTCAGATGCCCTGGCCCTTGCCGTACGCTTTGGCTGTCCCATCTACACTTACGAGAATATCCTCGACAGCGCAGGCATCATGATGGAAGATAGTGGCAAGAAGAAAAAGGCCACTGCTACCACTGCACAGGAAAAAGAACCTACCGGTCATGAAGAATTGCAATCCATGAGCCTGGAAGAGTTGAATACCCTCCTGGAAGAAGTGCTGGAACAGGAAGATTATATCAAGGCCATTGCTATCAGGGACGAGATCAACCGCAGAAAGAAAGACTAAGCTTCCATAAACCACCCTTCTTGATAGTTTTTCCAAATTGCAAGATCAATATTGGTTTACTTGTTCTGGGTAAACGGGAAGATGGTTACCATGACCTGGAAACCATTTTTTATCCTGTCCCCATTAATGATGCCCTCGAAGCAGTAAGGGCCCCCGAACTTTCCTTCTCCACCAGTGGTCTGGCTATAAATGGTACAAATGAGGACAACCTCTGCGTGAAGGCCTATCAACTATTACAGGAAAGACATGGCATATCGCCGGTAAAAATGCACTTGCACAAGGCCATTCCCATGGGTGCCGGTCTTGGCGGTGGTTCAGCCGATGGTGCTTTCACCCTTTTGCTCCTCAACCAGCTGTTCCAGCTTCAACTTGATAAGGATACATTGATCAGTTATGCATTGGAATTGGGCAGTGACTGTCCTTTCTTTATTATCAATCAACCTGTGGTCGCTACAGGAAGGGGCGAGATCATGACACCTGTTTCCCTCCCCCAACTCCGGGGAAAGCATATTGTCCTGGTAAATCCCGGCATCCATATCAGTACAGGCGAGGCATTCAGCATGGTCCAGCCCAGGGGGGCATCCGGCCAGTTGGCAAAAGTTCCCGATTTGCCGGTCGATCAATGGCAAGGAATTGCCATCAATGATTTTGAAGGAGCCCTTATTCCGGAATATACCACCACCAGGGAAATCAGGGATATGCTATACACCAAAGGCGCACTCTTTGCTTCCATGACCGGGACGGGATCAACCGTTTACGGTATTTTTGACAAAGCCCCGGACCAGCCAGGGAACTGGTTTCCGTCCAATTGGACAGTGATTTCCCAACCCCTCTGAATGGCCTGAAAGGAAAAAACAGTATATTGCACGCAAATCAATCGGATATCAAATCCCTTAATACCATATTTGATTTCTTAGGTGCTAACCTTGACTTCCTCGATCATCGAGGATGACCATACCGCCCCGCCGATATCCGGAGTAGTCCGGACCCTAATTCATTTATTCCTGTTTAATATTTAAACCATCACGGTATGGAAACAACTATTGCATTATCTGAAAAGACCCAATATTATTTAGACCTCGAAGACAAATACGGTGCACACAACTACCACCCCATTCCTGTTGTACTGGCAAAAGGCCAGGGCGTTTTCCTATGGGATGTAGATGGGAAAAGGTATTACGATTTCCTCAGTGGCTATAGCGCCGTTAACCAGGGTCATTGCCATCCGAAGATCATCCAGGCCCTCGTTAGCCAGGCTGAAGTACTTACCCTTACCTCCAGGGCCTTCTACAATAACCTGCTGGGTGAATACGAGCGGTATATCACCCATTATTTCGGTTACGACAAGGTATTGCCCATGAATACAGGGGTTGAAGGTGGCGAGACCGCCATCAAACTGGCCCGTCGCTGGGGGTATGTTAAGAAGGGCATTCCCGATAACAAAGCCAAGATCATTTTTGCCGAGAATAATTTCTGGGGACGGACGATGGCTGCCATCTCCTCCTCCACTGACCCCAGCAGCTACAGTAAGTTCGGGCCATATATGCCAGGTTTTGAACTAGTACCCTATAACAACCTGCCGGCATTGGAAAAAGCGCTTCAGGATCCCCATGTAGCCGCCTTCATGGTAGAACCCATCCAGGGTGAAGCCGGTGTAGTGGTGCCTGATGAAGGCTACCTGAAAGGTGTGCGTGAACTTTGCAGCCAATACAACGTACTCTTCATTGCTGATGAGATCCAGACCGGCCTTGCCCGCACAGGTAAGATGCTGGCCTGCGACCACGAGAATGTTCGACCCGACATCCTCATTCTGGGTAAGGCCCTGAGTGGCGGAACCTTGCCGGTTAGTGCCGTTCTTGCCGATGACGAGGTTATGATGAACATCAAACCGGGTGAACATGGATCTACATATGGCGGCAACCCCTTGGCTTGCCGTGTGGCCATGGCTGCCCTGGAAGTATTGAAGGAAGAAAAAATGGCGGAACACGCAGAGAAGATGGGACAATTGCTCCGCGATGAATTGGCCGGGTTGAATTCACCCTATATTGCCACCATCCGCGGAAGGGGATTATTGAATG
The DNA here is from genome assembly GCF_018595685.2 of Flavihumibacter rivuli. NCBI lineage: Bacteria > Pseudomonadati > Bacteroidota > Chitinophagia > Chitinophagales > Chitinophagaceae > Flavihumibacter > Flavihumibacter rivuli. Next base: position 927,741 of record NZ_CP092334.1, on the reverse strand, counting down.
CCATTGTGATCAAACACGAGAATCCAGAAGCAGCTTGGGACCTTTGCCTTAAATTGAAGGAAGAAGGTTTGCTGGCCAAACCAACCCATGGCGACAAGATCCGCTTTGCCCCACCATTGGTCATCACCGCTGACCAGATCAAGGAATGCGTTGCCATTATCGGTAAATGCCTCCAATCCCTGGGTTGATCATAACTACAAATAAATTGGACATACCAGAAAAGCACCGGAACATACCGGTGCTTTTTTTTGCAGCGCTCCCTACTCCCGGCAAATGCTATCTTCCCCTATCCTTCCTATATTTACCTTATGGATACCCATCTTCACCACGACCATATCGAAAGCCACCTGCAGAGTTCTGACCTGATCACGGATGTAGTGATCGGCATGAGCGATGGCCTTACCGTACCCTTTGCATTGGCCGCCGGCCTTAGCGGGGCAGTTGATTCCACCAGTCTCATTGTAATTGCAGGTTTGGCAGAGATCGCTGCCGGTTCCATTGCCATGGGATTGGGGGGATACCTGGCTGGCAAAACAGAAATTGACCACTACAATAGCGAACTCAAGCGGGAATATGATGAAGTGGAAAAGGTACCGGAGCGGGAAAAAGCGGAAGTGAAAGAATTCTTTGCGAACCTTGGGTTCAGTGAAGCACTGCAGCATGAAGCAGTGAAAGAAATGACGAAGGACAAGGACAAGTGGGTCGATTTTATGATGAAATACGAACTTGGACTAGACAAGCCCGATCCTACAAGGGCAAGGAAAAGCGCCTTCAATATTGGCATCTCTTACATAATCGGCGGTATAGTACCACTTACCCCTTACTTTTTTGTGGATGACACCCTTCAAGCACTTAAATACTCTACCCTTATTACGCTGTTATGCTTGTTCATTTTTGGTTATTTCAAAAGCAAGGTAACGGGGGTAAATCCCTGGTGGGGCGCACTGAGGGTAACCCTGATCGGTGCAGCAGCCGCAGCCTGTGCCTTTGGGGTAGCAAGACTGATCGAATCTGCTTAAACCTATTGATTATTGTTTAGGGGAAGAACTATCTTCCTGCTTTAATTTAAGGTCAGGGAAAACAGCCATGAGCTGCATAAGGATGGACCCGAATAAAAGGATATAGATCCCATTGGCCTTTACCGGGCAATCACCGGCCCTGCAGGCGGTGATCAGGATAAAATTCCTGACGGCCCATGCCATGTTAAACCCGGCAAAGAACAGGTTGGTCCTTTTTGCCCAAACCTTTGGCACCAGGAATAATTCCAGGGCTACGGAACTCATGACCGTATTCATCAGCCCGGGTTTACCAAAATTGGTACCTGCCGATTGAAACCCGGAAACCGTCAACCCGGCCTCTGGAATGGTTACCCAGGTGCTGAAGCAACTCATGATGACCAGTGCAGCTGTCAATGCCCCGATATAGTTAGCGTACTTCATGATAATTTAATTGTAACCAACAGGTAGCAATAAAAAAGGATCACAATATTGCTGAGAATATTTGTGATCCTTTTGAGGTCCCGAGCGGATTCGAACCGCTGTAGAAGCTTTTGCAGAGCTCTGCCTAACCACTCGGCCACAGGACCATTTTTTAACGGGCACGAAAATAGGTATTTTTACATTTTCGCAGACATTTCCTTCAAAAAAAATTCAAAACATTAACGCTGACGATATGAAACCTATTGCATCATCTGAACTAATTATTAATGGAAGGGGTGCCATTTACCATCTGGACCTTCGTCCGGAAGAACTGGCGACAACTATTATTACGGTGGGCGACCCCGACCGGGTGAAAGAGGTCAGCAAACATTTTGATACTATTGAGTTCCAGGCACAGCACCGTGAATTCATTACCCACACCGGTTATATCGGCAAGAAAAGGGTCTCGGTAGTTTCAACCGGCATAGGGCCAGATAACATTGACATAGTATTGAATGAACTGGACGCCCTGGCCAATATCGACTTTGAAACCCGTACCATCAAACCGGAACTCACTTCATTAAATATTATCCGTATCGGCACATCGGGTTCACTCCAGGAAGATATTCCTGTAGATGGTTTTGTAGCGGGAACCCATGGGCTCGGTATAGACAACCTGCTCAATTATTACCGTCATGAGCAAAACGATGAGGAGAAATTATTGCTGCAGGCTTTTAGTACCCAGACCCAATTCCACCACAATTTTTCCAACCCCTATATCAGTTCTGCCTCCGCCGGCCTGCTGAAACATTTTGTTGATGGCTTCCACCATGGCATCACCGTTACCTGCCCCGGCTTCTATGGCCCACAGGGAAGGGTACTAAGGCTTGGACTCAGCAACCCGGAGTTGGTTGACCGGTTAACCGGTTTTCGTTACGGGCAACACCGGATCAGTAATTTCGAAATGGAAACATCGGCTATCTATGGCCTGGGTAAACTGATGGGACATCATTGCCTTAGCCTGAATGCCATTGTTGCCAACCGGGTGGCCCGGACCTTTTCAAAGGATGGACAAGCCGCCGTCAATAACCTGATCGTTAAATCACTGGGAATAATTGAGCAGATCGCTTGAGGGAACTTGGCGCAAAACCATTAGTCACTTACTTTGTATCAAGAATCAGCATTATGGACTTGCATTTTTACAAATACCAGGGCACAGGAAATGACTTCGTTATACTCGACAACCGAAAAGGAGAGTATGAAGGCCTAAGCACCAGGCAGATCCACTTCCTTTGTGACCGAAGGTTCGGGATCGGGGCAGATGGCCTGATGTTACTGAACAAGAAAGAAGGCTATGACTTTGAAATGAAGTATTATAATTCAGATGGTCATGAAGGCAGCATGTGTGGCAATGGAGGCCGTTGCCTTGTAAAATTTGCATTCCATAGTGGCATAGTGCGCACCAACTATGTTTTCAGTGCGATCGATGGCGACCATCATGCGGAAATAGATGAGCATGGAATTGTGAGGTTAAAGATGAAGGATGTTGACCAGGTGCTGGAACACCATGGTGATGCTGTGTTAAATACCGGCTCCCCGCATTATGTAAAAGCTGTCCGGAACCTGGCAGAATTCGATGTTTTCCATAAAGGCCGGGAGATAAGGAACAGTGAGGCATTCCGGGAAGAAGGCATTAATGTCAATTTTGTCGAGGTCCAGTCAAAGGATGAGATCATGGTAAGAACCTACGAGAGGGGCGTAGAAGATGAAACATTAAGTTGTGGAACCGGGGTCACCGCCTGTGCACTTGTCAATTATCACAATGAGTATGGGTTTAACGACGTGACCGTACACACCCGTGGCGGAAGGCTTTCGGTTGAGTTTGACCGTAATGAGGACGGCACCTATACCAATGTGTATCTATGCGGGCCGGCCGAGAAGGTATTTGAAGGGGATATTACCCTGCCCTGAGGCCATCAGGAAGGAATAATTAAAGTTCATACTACCACAAATATTGCTTTATTTGCATAGCGGCATTCCAAAGTGATCCAGTACTTCAAAAATATCAACCACCAAACCGTAGCGATCACCAGGCCTGAGAACGGGGCCTGGGTGAATGTATTGCCCCCCTTGAAACAGGAGGAATTTACGGAATTGTCGGAGCAACTGGATATTCCCATTGACTTCCTTACCGATTCGCTTGATATTGACGAAAGGACTCGCTTTGAGGAGGATGATAATGTAAAGCTCATCGTGATCAAGACCCCCACGGAGAATAATTCCTTCAATGACAGCGATGCGTTTTATATCACCATCCCCATTTGTATCATTCTCACCCACAACCAGATCGTAACGGTCAATTCCTTTGAGAATGATGCCATGAAGAAATTCCTGAACACCTTCCAGAACCGCCATCCCGACAACCGGAAGATGATGGCGTTGAAAATCATGGAAAAGGTGGTCCAGAACTATATGGAGTTCCTGAAGGAGATCAACCACAAACGCAACCTGCTGGAACAAAAGCTTTATGACGCTAACCGCAACGAGGAACTGCTGCAACTGATGCGGATCCAGAAGAGCCTGGTCTATTTCGTGACCGCCTTACGCAGCAATGAACTGTTGCTCCTGAAACTGGAAAGGACCAATTTCCTTGGATTGAATGAAGAGGAAAAGGAATTCCTGCAGGACCTGATCGTTGATAACTCACAGGCCCTTGAAATGGCCAATATTTATACCAATATCCTTTCCAGCACCCTGGATGCTTTTGCGAGTATTATCGCCAATAACCAGAACGAGGTATTGAAAAGGCTTTCAGTGATCACCATCGTTCTTTCCTTCCCGGTATTGGTAGCAAGTATCTATGGCATGAATGTACCTATCCCCTATGCCGACTCCCCTTATGCCTTCTATATACCTGTCTTCCTTTCCATGGTGATCTCCCTGGTGATTGGGTGGTTCTTCCTGCGTAAAAAACTTTTTTAATATCCCTAACATTTTTCCAAGCATCGGCACTCCATAGCCAACTTGTCATCAATAAAAAACTGCATGGTTGCAAGAATCTTGCTTTGTTTTGTCGTTCTAACCCTAGTTAATGAAAATCCGGTTAAAAGCCAGGACAGGGATAATATTGCCATCGAACTGGGAACCAACCTGAGCTATGGTGAAGGGATAACCGACAGGTTCCAGAATATCATGATCCCGACCTTCACTTTTGCATTGGGATTGAACCGGCCTATCAATAACAATTCTTCCCTCTCCATCATGGTACAGCCCCTTGGTTTCTATTCACTATGGAACCAGTTGGATCATTTCGGGTACCAGGCCAATGCCCTGGTATCCTACAATCTCGGAGCAGGGGCAAGTCCAAATAACCGAAGCAAGATCGGGGCCTTTGCCGGCCTGGGCATCCAGTACAATATCATGGAAGAATATTATGACTACTATGCGGAAGAATTGAAGGAGCGGCTGACGATCATGGGGCCCTTCCTCCAAACCGGTATCCGGTTCAGGCTTGGCAAGGAATCCAATAACGGCACTATAGGCTTCCGGTTCAAATACGGATGGGATTTCCAGAATACTACCAAAAAGACCTATGAAGGAGGGATTGCCTTCTATGGACTGCTCTAACAATAAGTTGGATGGGAAATTTTGCCCTTTAATTTTGTCCCATGTTTAATATCAGGGTTTACGGTATTCTTATCAATGACCTGAAACAGGTCCTTGTTAGTGATGAACTTATCCGCGGGGGCTATTATACCAAATTTCCAGGCGGCGGACTCGAATTTGGGGAAGGCACAAGGGAGTGCCTGAAAAGGGAGTTCAAGGAAGAGATGGACCTGGAAGTCAGGGTGGGCGACCATATTTACACGACGGACTATTTCCAGATGAGTGCATTTAACCCCAGCCACCAGATCATTTCCATTTATTATTTCGCCCATCCACTGGAGTCCATCAAAGTTCCACTGCGATCCAAGCCATTTGATTTTGATGAGCAACAGTTGCGTGTATACGAAGAAAGGAAGGAGATCGAAACCTTTCGCTTCATTGACTGGCATGAATTCAATGAAGCCGTGGTAACCCTTCCCATTGACAAGATTGTGGCCGACCTGGTAAAACGAAACCAACCCTGAGCAGAGTCAATGTAAACTTTATCACCTCCCGGACTTTGAAATATGCCGCTGCCAATATATTTTGGCCGCAATTCATCCTGTTATGGAAAACAACTTCAACCCATCCAACGAGACCACTCCACACTCACCGACTGATCCAGCTATGGAGGCCATCCCATCTCTAACCCAAGGATCTACTGACAATAATGAACCGGTTTCCTTGGCGCCTGCTACAAAGTTCGGAAAGAATTTCCTGGTAACCCCTGCACTGATCCTGGTCAACCTGGGGATCTTTATAGCCATGGTCATCTCCGGCGCCAATGTATTTAATCCGGATGCAGAAACCCTGATACAATGGGGAGCGCTATTCCGCACCGATGTATTGGCCGGGGAATGGTGGAGGTTGTTTACTGCAGCATTCCTCCATATTGGCATCCTTCACCTCGCCATGAACATGTATGCGCTTTTCGACATCGGGAAGACCATCGAGCCCATGGTAGGTCCTCTAAAATTCATCTTGATATACCTTCTGTGTGCATTAGGAGGGAGTACAGCCAGTTTGTACTGGAATAGTTTTAGCGTAGGCGCCGGCGCCTCAGGCGCTATATTCGGCTTGTTTGGGTTCTACCTGGCGCTATTGACAACAGACCTGATCGATAGCGGAACCAGAAAAAAAGAACTTACTACCCTCGCCGTATTCATGGGCTATAACCTTCTGTATGGGTTAAAAGGCGGAGTGGATAACGCTGCACATATTGGTGGTTTGGTGAGTGGCTTTATAATTGGCAAGTCGTTTTATTACGTCCTGTCAGAACCCGGGAACAAAGCCTTGGAAAGGAATGTCCTTCTGGCATTGATCATAGGATTTGTATTGACCACTACCCTTACTATCAGCACCGTTACTGATCCACTTACTACTTACGAAACGAAATACAAACGCTTTACCCAACTTGAAAAATCCGCCCTGGAAACCTATCAATATTTAGGTGACACAAGTATTGAAAAAGAAAAGATGCTTTACGAAATAAATGACAGGGGCCTTTATTATTGGAATGAAGCAAAGGATGTGCTTAAGGAAATTGACCAGCTTGAACTACCGCAGTCATTGAAAGAAAGGAATAAACTGATGCATCAGTATGTGGATACCCGGATCAGCACCTATGAATTGTTCCATAAGGCCGTGTGGGAGGACAGCAGGCAATACGACCAAAAAATACTGGAAGCCACCATGAAAACAGACTCCATCCTGAACCTGCTGAATGTTAATGCCATAAACTAACTTCCTGTTCTTTCCTGACCAAAAAACATACACAAGAAAGCTAGATCTGATCAAGGTAAAGAAGTACCCAAGGCATTTGAACAATGTTCCCATATAATACTGCAATCAGGGCATTGGGATCAGTGATGGATACTCAGCTTATGGATCATTTCCTCACTTACATCATCTGCATATACCCCATATCCATTCACCAAAACCCCTTTTTCCCCGTGCTTGCTTTCGATGGCATAGACTACTGAGGAATCAGACGGATTGGTCATGCCTTCAAAACGATGCACCTCCACGATCTCAAATTCATTAGGCATGAGGCTGATCGGGGAATCATGGCAAACCACACAATCATAGGCCAGGTTGAAATCGATGGTATAGCCCCTGCTTTTGAGGCCATTTACAGCTTCGGACAAGGTATCATAGGCGATCATGGCAATGTATTTTGTCCCTAAAACTAGCAATTCCCGGAATGCCTGCCATCTGAAATTGTTAAAGATTGTAGTTTATTGATAATCAATACCTCTACATTATTGTACAATAGACCCCATTATTGTACCTTTGCGGCGAATTAAAAGGATTAATATGTCAACAATCACCAAATCGAATATCGATTTTTCCCTTCCCTATAAGGTGAAGGATATCAGCCTGGCAGAATGGGGCCGTAAGGAGATCCGCCTTGCAGAAGCAGAAATGCCCGGACTGATGGCCCTTCGTGCTGAATATGGTCCATCCCAGCCCCTTAAGGGCGCCCGTATTTCAGGATGCCTGCACATGACCATCCAGACCGCTGTTCTCATCGAAACCCTGGTGGCCCTTGGTGCCGAAGTAAAATGGAGTTCCTGTAACATTTTCTCCACCCAGGACCATGCTGCAGCAGCTATTGCCGCAGCTGGCATTGGTGTATTCGCCTGGAAGGGACAAACTGTAGAAGAAGCCGATTGGTGTATTGAGCAGACCCTTTTCTTTGGCAGCGCAGAACGCCCCCTGAACATGATCCTGGACGATGGCGGTGACCTGACCAATATGGTATTTGACAAATACCCTGAACTGATCCAGCATGTCAAAGGCCTGAGTGAAGAAACCACCACCGGTGTTCACCGTTTGTATGAGCGTATGGCCAAGGGTACCCTTCCTGTTCCTGCCATCAACGTAAACGACTCTGTTACCAAGAGCAAGTTCGATAACAAGTACGGTTGTAAGGAATCACTGGTTGATGCGATCCGTCGCGCCACCGATGTGATGCTGGCCGGAAAGGTAGCTGTAGTAGGTGGTTATGGTGATGTGGGTAAAGGTTCTGCTGCTTCACTGGCTGGTGCCGGTTGCCGCGTGATCGTTACAGAGATCGATCCGATATGCGCCCTGCAGGCTGCCATGGATGGTTTCGAAGTAAAAAAGATGAAAGATGCAGTGAAGGAAGCTGATATCGTTGTCACCGCTTCCGGCTGTCGCGACCTGATCACAGGTGAACATTTCAAACTCATGAAGGATAAGGCTATTGTTTGTAACATCGGCCACTTTGATATTGAGATCGATGTAGCCTGGTTGAACCAGAACTATGGTCATACCAAGGACACCATCAAGCCCCAGGTTGATATCTATAATGTAGAGGGCAAGGACATCATCCTGCTGGCTGAAGGCCGCCTGGTTAACCTGGGTTGTGCCACAGGCCACCCTAGCTTTGTGATGAGTAACTCCTTCACCAACCAAACCCTGGCGCAGATCGAACTCTGGACCAACGGCGATAAGTACGAGAACAAAGTATACGTACTGCCCAAGCACCTGGATGAAAAAGTTGCCCGCCTGCACCTGAGCAAGATCGGTGTTGAACTGGATGAATTGACCGCTGAACAAGCCGAATACCTCGGCATTCCCCAGTTTGGTCCATTCAAGTCTGAACAATACCGCTATTAATATTTGTACAACCACAAGGAGAACCCGCTGCCCGCAGCGGGTTCTTTTTTTGTACCTGTTTCATTGATACAGCATAGCCCATACCATAGCGTTTCCATGCTTCCGGCAAAATCCCTAACTTAATCCTATGTTAACCTATTCCATCACAGGCAGCTACACTGACCTGTACGAAATAACCATGGCGGAAACCTATTTCCTCGAAGGCCGCATGAACGATACCGCCGCTTTTGATTATTTCTTCCGTAAGGTCCCCAACAAAGGTGGTTATGTATTATTCGCAGGATTGCAGGATGTCCTTGATATATTATCCGACTTGCATTTTACTGAGGAGGATATTGCCTTTTTGAAAGAACTCAAATTCCATCCCTCCTTTTTGGAATACCTGAAAGGATTTCGCTTTCACGGGAATGTATTTGCCTGCCAGGAAGGTGAAGTAATATTTCCCAACTGTCCTGCCTTGCGACTGGAAGGCAATATCATTGAGGCCCAGTTGGCAGAGACCCTGCTTTTAAACATTTTAAATTTCCAGTCCCTCATCGCCACCAAGGCATCCAGGATAAAGCAGGTTGCCGGTAATAGCATCCTCAGTGATATGGGATTAAGGAGATCACAGGGCTTGGGGGGCATCCATGCAACAAGGGCTTCGATCATTGGCGGTTTTAGCTCTACCAGTAATGTTTATGCAGCGAGGCTCTATGGCTTACCTGTTACCGGAACCATGGCACATTCCTTTATTGGCAGTTATGACAATGAACTGGAAGCATTCAGGGCATTCGCCCAATCGCGCCCACATGATTGTGTTTTCCTGGCGGACACCTACGACACTTTGAAGAGCGGTGTCCCCAATGCCATCATAGTGGCCAGGGAAATGGAAAAGGCAGGACATCGGGCCAAGGGGATCAGGCTAGACAGTGGCGATCTCGCCTATCTTTCAAAGGCTGCGAGGAAAATGTTTGATGAAGCAGGATTGCCCTACATGAAGATCGTTGCATCTAACCAGCTCGATGAATTTGTGATCAAAAGCCTGACTGAACAAGGCGCCCTTATCGATATCTATGGCGTAGGTACAAGATTGGCCACCGGTCAACCAGATGCCGCTTTGGATGGGGTATATAAACTCTCCATGGCATCCGGCAAACCCAGGCTGAAACTATCTGAAACCATTGAGAAAACCACCCTTCCGGGGATCAAGCAGGTATACCGGGCATTTGACAACAATAGCCAGTTTTTTGGGGCGGATGCCATTACGCTGGATAAGGAAGAAATGGTTGATACCATATACCATCCTTTTGATGTGGAGAAATCCATGTCCCTGAATGGCCTTCTACTCCAACCCTTGCTCGGGAAGGTAATGGAAAAGGGAAGGATCCTGCAGGAACGCAAGACCCTCACCGAGATCGCGGCATATGCCAGCCGGCAATTGGCTGCTTTACCGCAGGAGTATAAACGTTTTGAAAACCCCCATGTCTATAAAGTTGGTATCAGTAAGTCATTACTCCACCTCAGGGATGAAATGAAGGCCCACTACAAAAAATAGCCCATGAAAGCCTTATTGATCGTTGATGTGCAAATCGATTTCCTTCCCGGCGGGGCATTGGCCGTACCAGGTGGGGATAGCATTATTCCTATCATCAATTCGCTTCAACCACAATTTGATCTGGTTGTCGCTACTCAGGACTGGCATCCCCGTGAACACAAGAGTTTCGCATCCAACCATAAAGGCAGGAAGGCATTCGAGCAGATCATCCTCAATGGACTTACACAAACCCTCTGGCCTGATCATTGTGTTCAAGGAACCCCGGGAGCTGAGTTTTCACCCGAACTCCATACCAATAAAATAGAAGCCATTTTCCGAAAAGGAACTGATATTGAGATTGACAGTTACAGTGGTTTCTATGACAACGGGCGAAGGAAGTCTACCGGACTCGCTGCCTACCTAAATGGGAAAGGAGTTAGCCAGGTTTATGTAACAGGTCTCTGCGGTGATATCTGTGTCCATTACACCGCAATGGATAGCCTGAAAGAAGGGTTTGACACCTTTATCATTGAGGATGGCACCTGCCCGCTGGTTGCTGGTGATTTTGAACAAACGAAGCAGGAATTTACTGTGGCAGGCGGGCAAATTGTCAATAGTGCTTCACTCATTTTAGCAAAATAAACAATTGGTCAATCCTTATGACGTACAAAAGGAAGCAATAGCATGGGAGCACTGGTTAAGAACCTAATACTTTTTTAAGTTCCGCCTGGATAAAGCCAAAGTTTTCTTCATCAAAACAAACAAAGTAGACTTTTTCCGGCAAGTCAGAATCAGTTAAAAAATCCGCGATGGTTTTTACTGCAATCGCGGCGGCAGCAGCTTTGGGAAAGTGGTATACCCCTGTACTGATATTGGGAAAAGCGATGGTCTTACAACCATATAATTTTGCCAGTTGCAGGGATTTGCGGTAACAACCAGATAATTTTTCACTTTCATGGTTATGTCCGCCATGCCAGACAGGACCAACTGTATGGATAACGAATTGCGAAGGCAAATTACCTGCTGTAGTGATCACGGCTTCGCCAGTAGCACAGCCGCCTTGCCGGGCAACGATCTTCTTGCAAGCCTCCAATATAGAGGGTCCTCCTGCCCTATGGATCGCACCATCAACGCCTCCCCCTCCCATAAGGGATGAATTCGCGGCATTTACAATGCAATCGACTACCATGGTAGTAATATCACCTTGCACGGCCACCATTCTATCTTTAAGCTCTTTCAAGGGAATTAAATTCGATGCAAAATTGATTAAAACAATAAACGGCAGTGGCGCATGCCTGCCTTGAAGGGGACATTTTGAGCAATACCCATTACTTGGGTAATGTCTTCGCTTCAGCAGCCACACAGGCAGATAATTTCATCAGCAAGTCCTGTTCCTTTGGACTTAAACTTACCACGGTCTGCTTGTCATTCCGGTCGGAAATGGTGATCATGACCACTTTCTTAGTCGCCAGCTTGGTCAGGTTGCTGGGCGTATAGGCCCCACCTTTCATGGTGTAGTGGAAAAACCCATTGCAATTGTCACCACCGGTGTTCCGCACTTCAATTTTCTGCTTACCCCCTTCGAAAATAAAATGGGCTTCAGAGTTTTCACCCATGCAATTGGCTTGCTGGTTACGTACAATGAAAAAATAATCGATCTCGTTTCCGGTAGCATCGATTGACAGCTTTAGAACACCTAGGTCAAAGAAACCGGTTGTGATCTTTGGCTTGCCACTGAATTCATCGGTAGTCTTTTTTAAAGGACATTCAGCAGCTGTTGGAACAGGTGCCTGGGCCCTGGTTGTGGCACTAAAAAACAAGCCCACGACCAGCAATAGCAAAGGGAATCTCTTCATGTTTTAAATATAAAAAGGATAACCCAAAGGCCATAAGGCGGCATGTTAAAATATTCTGCAATTACAGCAAGTAAAGGCTAACAGTCTCGGTTTCCCGCTTTCCGCTTTCGTTGACAGGGAAATCCGGTCTCCATAAAATTTGCCGGTCCCTATTGGGCGAAACCTTACTACTATTTCAATCAACCCACTTCCCCTTTAAAGCCTGCAGGCCATCAATCGCCTTTCCCTAGGTCAAAACCCTTAGTCCGGTCATTGCCATAATCCACTAATTTCATGGTCCAAACTATTGGCCAATGAAACGCATTATTCTACCCTTGCTTGCATTATCAATTTCCATTTATGGTATGGCCCAGGCGCCAGCCATTATCCCGGAACCCCTGAAAATGGAAACCAGCAATGGCAAATTTGAATTACCGGAGCAGTCCACTATTTCATTTAAAGGCAATTCACCTGAACTGGCAGCTATCGCCAACCAGGTGAAACAAAAATTGGAACAGGCGACCGGAAGGTCAGTCTCCATTACCCCCGGCGGGGAAGGAACGATCCTTTTGCAATTGTTACCCAAAGCAGATACCACCCTTGGAAAGGAAGGCTACCGGTTGAGTGTAGGCGACAAGAAGATCACCATTGAGGCCAACCAGCCTGCCGGCATTTTCTATGGCGTGCAAACCCTTTGGCAACTTTTCCCTGCCGCCATTGAAAGCAAAACACCCATAAAGGACGCTAACTGGACCATTGCTACTACCACTATTACCGACAAACCCAGGTTTGGCTGGAGGGGACTGATGCTGGATGTTTCCCGTCACTTCTTCACCAAGCAGCAGGTGAAAGACTTTATTGACAATATGGTGAAGTACAAATACAATATGCTTCACCTCCACCTTACCGATGACCAGGGCTGGAGAATAGAGATCAAGAGCCTGCCCAGGTTGACGGAAGTGGGTGCCTGGCGTGCTGAACGGGTTGGTCGCTGGGGGGACTGGAGCAAACCCTCCCCGGATGAGCCAAAGAGTTATGGAGGATTTTACACACAGGATGATATCAGGGAACTTATCCAATATGCAAAGGATCGCTTTGTAACCATCATGCCTGAGATCGACGTACCGGGGCACAGCATGGCCATTGTGGCTGCCTATCCCGAACTCAGTGCAACACCGGGCAACTACCAGGTGAATGCAGGCGAAAGGTTTATGATCTGGCCGGGCAATGGCCACTTTTATGGCCTGATCGACAATACCCTTAACCCTGCCAGTGAAAAGACCTATGAATACCTGGACAAGATATTTACCGAATTAGCGCAATTGTTCCCCTTTGAATACATCCATATGGGTGGGGACGAATGCTACAAAGGTTTCTGGGAAAAGAGCGATGCCGTAAAGGGCCTCATGAAGAAAGAGAAGCTCGCCAATATGGACGAGGTGCAGAGTTATTTTGTGAAGCGCGTCGGCAAGATCATTGCGTCAAAAGGCAAGAAGATGATGGGTTGGGATGAGATCCTGGAAGGAGGCATAGCACCTGGCGCAGCAGTAATGAGCTGGCGTGGGGAAGAAGGCGGAATCAAGGCGGCCAATATGAAACACAATGTGGTGATGAGCCCCAACCAATATACCTATGTTGACCTTTACCAGGGCGACCCCATTGCCGAATTGCCCACCTATGGATCGGTACGTTTGAAAAAAAGCTATGAGTTCAACCCGGTACCAAAAGGTGTTGACCCGCAGTATATCCTGGGGGGGCAAGCCAATCTCTGGAGCGAACGACTCCATACTGTCCGCCATGCGGAATACATGCTATGGCCCAGGGCCTTTTCCATTGCAGAATCAGTATGGAGCCTGCCCGAAAAGAAAGACTGGAACAAGTTCATCCAAAAGACGGAAACGCATTTCAAGCGACTGGATGCGGCAGACATCAATTATTCGCGCAGCATGTATGACCCCATTTTCTCAGTAAAAAAGACCAGTGACAGTACCTTCCAGATCATCCTCGACAAGGAGATCGAAGACCTGGATATTCATTATACTTTCTATGAAGTATTTCCCGACAGCCACTACCCAGTTTACAAGCAGCCACTGGAAGTTCCACGGGATGCAGTAAACCTCAGGGTGATCACTTCCCGCAATGGAAAGATCATTGGCAAGATGATCACGATGCCCATTGAGGAATTGAAGAAAAGAGCCAAGATCAAATAAGTAAAGGCCGGGTCACTGCCCGGCCTTTACTTTTGCCTTTATTTCTTCCAGCATTTTATCCATTTGTTTGCGATCGATGTAAACCCCATTCCTGATAATTGCCGAAATCTTTTGGGTATTGGTAATGTCATCCAGTGGATTGGCACTGAGCAAAAGGAGATCGGCCACCTTTCCCTTTTCTACCGATCCATAATCGGTGGACCTCCCCATGAATGCAGGCCCGTTGACAACAGAAGCCTGGATGGCTTCCAATGGCGTCAGTCCATATTGCACATAGTACGCCAGTTCCTGATGCAAGCCAATGCCAGGATAATCGTAAGAATTAAGGTAGCCTGCATCCGTACCGGCTATGATCTTCATTCCGCTTTTCTGAACCAGTGGCAATAAGGCAGCAGCTTTTTCAAATACCTGGTGCCGAAGGTAAATGGCCTCCGGCGAATCCTGGGCAGCCCTTTGTACCCGCCATTCATAAGTACGCTTCAAGCCATTGCCAATGTATTGGAGATAATCATCCCCGGAATGGTCTTCCTTGTCAAAGTAAGCGCCATTGTGACTGATCACCAGTGTAGGAACTACAGCAGTACCATTGGCAGCGAGCCTTGCAAATAATGAAGATGCACGTGCCGTATCAAAATTTTCCAACAGGTAAACATTCATGGCCCGGCCCTGCAATTTCCCTTCACTGGCCAGTTTGGCCACCAACTTTTCATCAGGCGCACCTGCCCTCAGCAAATAGGTCATGTGCTCAATAGCAGAAAGTCCGGCATCGCTCACTTCGGTCAGCGTAAGGCTTGCAGGAATATGGCCGGTAATTTTCCATCCCCTTGCCCTTGTGGCTTTAATGGCTTCAAGGTATAGATCAGGCTTCATGGTATTGTCCGTGATCTTTACAAAGTCCACTTTGAGTTTTTGCAGGGAATCCAAAGCGGTCAGCATTTCAGCCTTTGTACCGACCTCCAGGTCACCTTTCCAGATGGAATTGATGCCTTCCAGTTTGGGTCCGGAAGTAAAGATCCTCGGCCCCTGCAAATTCCCCTGATTGATCAGTTCCCTCCATTGCAGGACCGAGGGGCTGATATCGGCGGCACAATCACGAACAGCAGTCACACCATGAGCCAGGTATAAGGGAAGCAGCCATTTGTTTTCCTCGATCAGCGTATCCCCACCACCAAAATGCATGTGGTTATCCCATAATCCTGGCATCATATACAGGCCGGTCGCGTCAATCACCTGGCCTTTGTATTTTCTTTCCACCATTTGGGGATCCCCAATGGACGCGATCCTGCCATCCCTGATCTCCACAACCATTCCTTTTACCAATTGTCCATTCCGGACATCTATGATAGTGGCCCCCTTCACCAGGTAAGGCCTTGGCTGTGAAAAAACGGGAAGGTTACTGCATAAATGAAGGAAGGTTACCAGTGCTACCCTGAAAAATGCTGCCATAAGCTGATTATTACAAGCGGTAAAATAAGGCATTAATGGAAAGCACCCGGGACCAATCAATAATCTTATTGATCTGGGCGAATTTTATCTTCCCTGCAATCAGGGCACTTCACCCACAAGATGCGATTACCTCAATGCTTCAAACTGGTATTTCACCAGGGTCCAGAAACTGTCCAATGCAATAAGCCTTGGCTTGAAAAAACTGATCAACGCAGGCCAATCCTCCCGGCGCAATACACTTACCCCTTCTATTTTGGTATAGATCCTGCTGACAATCTTTCCATTTTCATCGATCGTATGCAATTGCCATAGCCAATCCTTCGCGATTTCACCCTCGAAAACCGACTTTAAAGACAGAAAAGTGTCAAAATAAAAGGCCTGGATCTCCGGGTCAGGATGGGTAAGCAATATGCCAATGGAAGCATCTCGGTTGCTGGTGGACATCCGGAAAAAAAGGTGCTTCTCCCCTGTTTTGTAGTTCAGCCAGTTAACCTTTTCATTATCGGCTGAGAGAATCGGCGACATATACTCGCCTAAAGCGGTAAAAAACTCCTGGCGGAGGCGTGAGGCTTCTTCCCTTGAATACATGGGGCAAAATTAACCGTTCCAGCTATAGCGGCGCAGTACACCTTTACAGCTACAGGTTAGTTAAAGGAAGGCCTCAAAAAGCTTCTAAAAATACCGTTGAAAAGAATTTTCAAAATTTTGGCAGCCAAAGGGCATAACTTGCACGGGAATTGATAGGTAAAAGTGTTTAATGAGATCAGATGCAGATAAAATTCATTCGTAATATCCAGTTCACCCGCCTGATCAAGGCTGAAGGCAGGCTACGGGAGTTCAACTTCAGGAAGATGAACTTATTGAACGAAACCTTATTCTCCGTGGATGTGGTAGATGACCGTGGCAACCGCATAATGTTCCGCATGGGCCGTAATGACAATGGCTGGCAGATCCAATCCCAACCTTTACCTACCTGGGTGGTCCAGCAGGAAAGACAACTCAGCGAGCTCATTGAGGAAGAGTTAATGGCCCAGTCCTGATGAAATAATTACTGTCCCCGGCCGTTTGAGCTTTAAGCAAACATTTGGTTTTTTTTCGTGCGAACTGTAATAACTTTCGCTCGCTAAGCAATCGATAAACCCCTAGAACTATGGCCGGAATCCTGGACCTGGTAGGCAACACGCCTATTGTAGCATTAAAGCATGTTATTGTAAACCCCAATGTGACCATCTACGCTAAGCTGGAAGGCAATAATCCGGGTGGCAGCGTGAAGGACAGGGCAGCCTATGGCATGATCAAAGGAGCCCTTGACCGTGGGGAGCTCCAACCAGGTATTAAATTGATTGAAGCTACCAGTGGCAATACAGGGATAGCCCTGGCCATGATCGCCAGCCTTTTCGGTGTGGAGATAGAACTGGTGATGCCAGAGGACGCAACCAGGGAAAGGGTTTTAAGCATGCAGGCCTTTGGCGCCAAAGTAACACTGACCCCTAAGGAGTTATCCATGGAAGGAGCCATAGATTACGCCAATGCGAGGGTGGCAGAAGGCGGATACCTGATGCTCAACCAGTTTGCCAATCCAGACAATTACTGGATGCATTACCGGACCACTGGTCCGGAGATCTGGCGCGACACTTCCGGAACGGTGACCCATTTCGTTTCTGCGATGGGAACAACCGGGACCATCATGGGAACTTCAAGGTACCTTAAGGAGCAAAATCCTTCTGTTCAGATCGTTGGCTGCCAACCCACCGATGGCTCCAAAATACCTGGCATCCGTAAATGGCCGGAAGCCTACCTTCCCAAAATCTTCGATCGCAGCAGGGTTGACAGGATCATGGAGGTAGCGGAAAAGGATGCACGCATCATGGCCAAAAGACTGGCCAGGGAAGAAGCCATCTTCAGTGGCATGAGCAGCGGAGGAGCCGTCCATGCTGCAGTTGAACTATCGCGGGAACTGGACAAGGGCGTGATCGTCTGCATCATTTGTGATCGTGGTGACCGTTACCTTTCCTCGGACCTTTTCGATTAATGATCCCTGCCATCCTATTTTTGCAAAGACAACAATTGACCGGCAATGGCTGTTAGCATAAGCCACAGACTGGTCTATAACCTATGGTACAAGCGTATAATTTTCTGGCTTCCTGGCAATTATTTCCTGAAAAATGTGATTACAGTTCCGGCATGCCGCCGAAATCCGGCAATTACAGGATCGAATCGATCAACAACCAGCGGGACCTGCTGATCCAGATCAATTGGGTCAGCCTGGATAATGAGGCTTATTATTCCCAATATGAATTCAGGCCCGACGGTGAGGTACATCCTTTCCCAGACAAAGTAATGGCAGATGCCATCAAGGGTGAAATAGAGAACGCTTCAACTATTACCCTATCCTTCCTGAAAGATGACCAGGAAGTACTGACAGTGCGTAAGGAGATCCTTTCCAACGGGTATTTGAAGATCACCCAGAAAGGCACCAAACCCGATGGCACCGCCTTCAGGAATATCGATATCTACCACAAGCAATTGAGCGTGCTTCCCTATGCGTCATCAGTAGGCAGTGTTGCGATCAGGCCAACTGAAGAGGGCATGATCAAGCACAAAGCCTTACAGGCCATGGAAGAACAGACCAATATGCAGTTGGACCAGATCAGGCAGCAGATCGAATTGTTGGCCAGGCAGGCTACAGAGATCAGGAAACGCAAGGAACTCAGCATGATGATCTACGAAGCCAAGCTTAACTTCCAGCCGGTCATAGGCCACCTTTATTACCTCTACCAGAAGAAGGATGATAGTTATGCACTATCGATGGTAAGCCCAAAGGAATGGGGCGGAACAGGCCCTTTCAAACAATTCATGGCAGCGGTCAAATTACTTGCAGACCATACATGGGCAGAGGTGGGAGAATCCTTTACTAACGTCAATGAATAAACGAAAAGAAATATCCACCCACGATACCTGGTTCTCTTTTGAAGTAAAGCCCAGCCGGATAGATGGTATGGGGGTATTTGCCAAAGAACCCATTCCGCCGCACAGGAAAATCGGCAACCTGGGAGGACAGGTGATCAGCATCCGTGCAGCCCGCCAGCGGGTGAAGCAACAAAAACGGGTGGCCATGGTTGAGTTTGGCGACGGTCGCGCATTGGATGCTTCCGTAAATGCCAACCAACTGCGCTATGTCAACCATTCCTGCGATCCCAACACCTATATGAGGGTAGCCTATGGCAGGGTGGAATTCTATACATTGAGAAGGATCAGGAAGGGCGAAGAGATCACCTGTAATTATGGTGAAACGCATCATGACGGTAAACTTTCCTGCAAATGCGGAAGTCCAAATTGCAAAGGCAGATTATAAACTCCGGCCCGTTTTTTCACCGCATTAAGAATTTTAACAATATCCACAACCTGTGCATAAGTAACTTTGCATTATAGCTGTCGGCAGGATTATATTTGGTAAGACCTTATCGGAAACGAAACAGCTACGCTAAGGCAACTGCCGTGAAGAGGTAAATATTTGTGAACATTAAACTGCAGCGCATTGACTGAAAAGATCATCAACCTCGAAACCGTTAACCCCATAGAGTTCTTTGGCGTCAATAACGGTAAACTCGACATCCTTAAGAAGAAATTCCCCCTTTTGAAGATTCTCTCGCGCGGCACCCAGATCAAACTGAGCGGAGCTCCCGAACAGGTTGATACTGCCAAGGAAAAGATTGAGCTGATTGTCCAGTACCTGGAAAGGAACGGCCACATGAGTGAGAATTATTTCGAACAGATCCTTGGTGGCGACGATAGTGAAACGATCGACAATTTCGTAGACCGGAACCCCAATGATATCCTTGTATTCGGACCTAATGGAAAGACTGTTCGCGCCCGTACAGCCAACCAGAAAAAAATGGTAGGGCATGCCGACAAGAACGACATCCTCTTTGCCATTGGACCTGCCGGTACCGGTAAAACCTATACGGCTGTAGCATTAGCGGTTAGGGCTTTAAAAAATAAGGCAGTGAAGAAGATCATCCTTACCCGTCCGGCTGTGGAAGCAGGTGAAAGCCTCGGATTCCTGCCCGGCGACCTGAAGGAGAAGATCGACCCTTACCTGCGCCCTTTGTATGATGCGTTGGACGATATGATACCTGCTGACAAGCTGGGCTATTATATGAGCAACCGCACCATTGAAATAGCACCTCTGGCCTATATGCGGGGACGGACACTGGACAATGCCTTCATCATCCTGGATGAAGCCCAGAATGCTACGGACCTGCAATTGAAGATGTTCCTGACACGTATTGGCGCCAATGCGAAAGCGATCATTACTGGCGACCTTACCCAAGTAGATTTGCCGAAAAACCAGAAGAGCGGCCTGGAAAAAGCCCTGAGGATCCTTAAAAACATTGATGGCATCTCCCATATCGCCCTAGATGAGGAAGATGTGGTTCGCCACAGGCTGGTAAAAGCCATCATCAAGGCCTACGATCGGGAAAAGGACAGGGAACAACAGGCCCCGTAGCTTTCCGTAGCCGTAAAGACATAGGCGTCAGGGTTCCTGACGCCTTTTTAATTATGTTTGTATCATGAAGCGACTATTTTTATCCTTACTTATTGGCGGAGCATTATTAGCCATGACAGCATGTTCCGGCGAAGCATCTTTCAAGAAAGCTGAAGATGCCCAGGATGCCGGCCGGGAATTCATCAGGGCCTCCTTAGATGGGAACATGAAAAAAGCGGAGTTCTATTTACTGAAGGACTCTACCAATACCATGCTCTTCAACAAATGGAAGAACGACTTCTACAATAAGCTGAGCACAGAAGAAAGGATGAACTACCAACAGGCGAATATCCTTCCTACTGAAATCGTGAATGTGAATGATTCCACCGTCAGCTTCAGCTACACCAACACCTACAAGAACAAGGATACCACTACGGTAAGGATTGTGAGGGTGAATGGTGAGTGGCTGGTTGATTTCAAAGACGTGCACTAGTATGCTCAGGAACTTTCTACTGGTTGGGCTAGGCGGCATGACAGGCTCTGTACTCAGGTATGCTTTTAGTCTCCTGTTCAAGGGTTCAACTTTCCCCATCGCCACCTTTACGGTCAACCTGGCCGGCTCCTTTGCCATAGGCCTGGTAATGGCTTATTTTTCCAGGAATAGCGGCACAGACCAAAGCCTGAGGTTGCTTTTGGCAACAGGCCTTTGCGGGGGCTTTACTACATTCTCCACTTTTAGCCTGGAGAACCTTCAATTACTAAAAGATGGCCAGTACTCCACTGCCCTGTTGTATATTGCAGCCTCATTGGTAGTTGGTATTGCAGCCACGGCCTTTGGATTTTTTTTCACCAAAATCATTTAACCTATCTATATGCTAACAGTATCACATCCCTGGCATGGCATTTCCTTTGGCGAGCAGGCACCCAGGATTGTAAATGCAGTGATTGAGATCCCACAGGGATCACGTGCAAAGTACGAGATCGATAAAGCTAGCGGTATCCTGAAACTGGACCGTATCATCTATTCTTCGTTCTATTATCCATGTAACTATGGATTCATTCCCCAAACCTACGGCGATGACAAGGACCCCCTGGATATCCTGGTGATCACTTCCCAGCCCGTTCAGGCGCTTTGCCTGATGGAAGCAAAGGTTATCGGGGTGATGCGCATGATCGACAGTGGTGATGCCGATGACAAGATCATTGCCGTTGCCGCCAATGACCCATCGGTGAATTATTATAACAATATCGAAGAACTGCCCAAGCACTTCTTCGACGAACTCCGCCACTTCTTTGAGGAGTATAAGAAACTTGAAAATAAGACCGTCGTAGTAGAAGAATTCCAGGATAAGGCCACAGCGCTTAAGATCATCCAGGATGCGATGGACTTTTATACAGAGACCTTCAAGAAAAAATGACCCGGCGTAAGCATATGGATGCCTCCACCATTGCCATCTTGTTGACGATAGGCCTGCTAGCAGGCATGCTCAGCGGCATGATCGGCGTCGGTGGGGGCATTGTTATTGTGCCTGCACTAGTTTTCTTCCTCGGTTTTAGCCAGCATGAAGCACAGGGGAGTTCACTTGGACTGCTGATGTTCCCCGTCGGGATATTAGCGGTAATGAACTATTACAAGGCCGGCCATATTGATTTCAAGGTTGTAGGCATAATGTGCATCGCCTTTATTGCCGGGGGCTGGCTGGGCAGCAAACTTTCCCTAAGCTTGCCAGCCGATACGATCAAGAAGTTTTTCGCCGTTATCCTTTTCTATACCGCCTTCAAGATGCTGGGTTGGGATAATGCTATCATCAATTGGATCAGGACAGTGTTCAAATGATCACCAATAGCGCTTGATCACCCTCAACTTATGGGTCCTCTTTCCAAGTTCACGGTGAATGATTCCTTCATGGTCAATTGGATCGATCCTTACCACGCCAGAAGAATGGATGATCTCCTGTTCATTCAACAGAATACCTACGTGGGTGATGCGACCATCCGGTTCATCGAAAAAAGCAAGGTCGCCGCAACGGGCTTCCTGAAGAAAACCAACCGACTCCCCTTCAGCAGCCTGCATTTGGGCATCGCGTAGCAAAGCAACCCCCAGTTGCCGGTACACCATCTGGGTCAATCCACTGCAATCAATTCCATATACCGACCTGCCACCCCAGAGGTAGGAACTATTCAGGTAATCCATTGCATGCTTCTTCACTAACGCATCATTGGGCATCAAACCAACTGGATCATCAATATCCCGGAGAGGAAACTCCAACTGATAAGGACCAGCCTTGATACTACCCTGGTAAACCGGTGTACCTTTCATAATAATTATCGGTTGACCATTAACGTTAACCATACCGGTCTTGCCTTGCTCATACCCTGCCAGTTGGGGCAAGTCCCCTGAAACCTTCGCCAGTTGTACCTTCTGGCACCAGCCCTCGTACCCATCGTGCAGGGACCTCACCAGCAACCACTCCCCTTTCTGTTCATCAATCACTTCAACAGGTTCACCCAATAACAACTGGCTGGTCATCTCTGCCCGATGATCGGCGGCCCCACGCATAGGACAAATGGCAACCACTGGAATGTGCACTGAATAGTTCTCCATATCTGGCAGTTAAATTATGGAAATAGTCATTAGTAGCATCCCATAAAAAATGTAAATTGTCTGAGTGAATCCCGATAGATATAACCATATCAGCGAACCAGAATTATTGGACAGGTATTATTCCGATGGTAATAAGGAATGGCTGGGTATCCTTCTCCAGCGGTATACTTTACTACTGCTTGGTGTATGCATGAAATACCTGAAGCAGGAAGATGCTGCCAGGGATGCCGTTCAACAGGTCTTCCTGAAAGCTATAACCGAACTGGAAAAATACAAGGTCGATTATTTCAAGTCCTGGTTGTACATGATCGCCAAGAATTACTGCCTCATGCAGTTGAGGGATAAAGGCAAAAGACCGGTAGAATGGTCGGATGGACTTGCCGCCACTGTTGAGGCTAATGATGAGTTGCAGGCCATCAAAGACAAGGACCAGCTGCTGGAATGGATGCACCAGGGCCTCCAGGAATTGAATTCCGACCAACAACAGTGTGTGATTTTATTCTACCTGGAGAAGAAGAGTTACCAGCAGATATCGGAGCAAACCGGCTTCAATCTACTTCAGGTAAAGAGCCATATCCAGAACGGGAAGCGCAACCTAAAGCTGATGCTCATGCGAAAAATGAAGAACCAAGTCAAGCAGCCATGAAGAACGATTTGTTGAACATATTGGCCAATAGTAACAAAGACATCGACAACCAATTGCTGATGGACTATGTTAGTGGGAAACTGTCTGCCACGGATCAGCATGCGGTAGAAGAATGGCTCCAGGCAAATGAATTCGAAGCGGAAGCGCTTGAAGGCCTGCAGGAGTTTGGGAATAAGGAGCATTTGCAGGAATACGTTCAGCAGCTTAACCATGAGCTCAAACGGTTCATCCAGCAGAAAAAGCATAGGCGGGAAAAACGCGTCTGGAAGGATAACCCATGGACCTATCTTGCTATTGTGCTGGTGCTTGGATTATTGCTGATCGTTTATACAGTTATCCATATAATGGGCAAATGATCCTGTTACTTTAGGGAAATGAATTCAGGAAGGCTCCCGCCAGGTCTATATAAAGAAAAGCCATCCGGAGATGGCTTTAGAATTTATTGGTACTGGATGTATACCGGCATCGGCTTCAATTTCACGAGTTCCTCCGGCGTCATTAACCTGGAAGGCGCTTCTTTCAGGTCATTCTTGTAGAAGAGTTTAAACCCGGTGTATTCAACAGGCTCCTTGGCAACAAACTGCTTATAGGTATTGACTTTCCTCGCAGGAGCGCCCCAACCGTCCATGTGGATGACCAGTTGCACTTCAGACCGCTTTTCGATCTGTTGGTAGTTGGTAACCATTGGACGCGTGAAGCGGTGGACCACCAGTACCTTGGGTGGCAGGTTATTATTCTTTACCAGTTCTGAAAGATACTTGGAAGCATAATTGATATCGGCGGCATCAAAAGTCCCGATCACTTTACCGGGAGCCTGTCCCCCTTTCATTGAAAACTCTGGATCAATGCCCAGGTGCACATTCGGCATGGAAAGGTATTTTTCCAGCAGGGGGATCTCCTCTTGCAGCGAACTCAACCCAACCTGGATATCCAGGAAAACAATGGCATCGATCTTTTTGGCCATGTTCAGGACAGAGTCAATCTGGTGGAAAGGCATCCTGAGGCGATATTTCCCACCTTTTCCCGGACTTCCCTGCGCGGTCACTGCAATATAATGCAGTGCAGGCTGAACAGGCATATTAGGGTCAGCAGCTTCCCATTTTTTTACCTCCTGCTGGAGCTTATCGGTCATTTGCTGTGGCGGCAACTCCCCCAGGATACCCATCCTGGTGCTGTAGAGGTTACCATAATAGGCAATGATCCTTTTATAAGGAAGGATGGCCCCCTGCATGGGTAAAGGCGATTTAACCGGCCATCGGCCTGATGAATCGCCATTGGTGATATGCGCTAATTGGCTGCTAAAACTTGCAGAATCAACAGTAAGTGGAGCAGGCTTTTCTGGTACCGGCGCAACAGCTGCCTGGTTAATTACCGTATCCTTGATCAGCTCGGAAGAGTTAGGCTGCTCCGAAAAGGCAGCACCACAACCATACATACTAGCCAACAAGGGTACCATTACAAGGGCGGATAGCTCACGGGTCAATTTCATAGACTACATGTTTTGAACATAGGATATAGGAACAAATAAACAACATTCCTGTAAACAACCCTTTAACGCCCGGGCATTTAATTTATTTTAACCTATTGGTGCAGTAGTTGTCAACATTTACTCCCAAAGCCACCGGGTCAGGTCATTCGGGTTTATAGCTACTTCATGGAGCAAAAATAGCATTACAACTTCTAGTGGTAGGTGGTTAAAGGAAGCCCTGCTAGTTTAGCGTCCTGAAAACCTTGTTTCCCATATCAATACTTATCCTTAATCAGCTGATCATGAAAAAAAAGAACCTTATCCTTTTCCTCGCCTTAGGCATATTCGGCACCCAGGGCCTGACTGCCCAGGGAATCCTTAAGCGCCTTAAGGACCGGGCTGTGCAAGCCACCGAGACCAGTGTGGGCAATAAGATGTCGAAAGGCATTGATGATACCATCAATGGCAACGGAAAATCCGGCAATGAAAAGGGAAAACCGGCGGCTTCGACCCAAGCCGGCAATAGTACAGAAAACCAGGCTTCCGGGTCCGGCACTACTGCCTCCACTTCAAATGAAGTTAAAAGGTCCTCCCGTTTTGATTTCATCCCCGGCAATACAATTCTTTTCACAGAAGACTTTTCGCAGGATGTGGTTGGAGAATTCCCATTGAAATGGTACACCCAAAGCATGGGTGAGATCGTTACCCTGGAGAATATCCCTGGCAAATGGTTGCGCATGGTTCCTGATGGCGGCTACCTATCGCCCACCTTCCAGCTGAAGGCCAATTATACCATCGAATTTGACCTGGTAGCTACCATACCCGACAAAGGTTATATTCCTGCCAACCTAACCTTCAGCCTTATCGATAATGGCAGGGGGCTATATGCATTGAGCAATTCTGAATTCAGACCAAATAATATGGTTGAATTCGACCTCGCACCTCGCAGGGGTTCTTCCCAAAGCCGTTTAAAGACGCTTGAAAAAGGCTCCCAAAAATTCCTTAGCAATGTAACCAGTATCCCCGGCTACCTGGAAAAAAGTTTCAGGGTGGTGCATTTTGCCATAAATATCCAGAAGGAACGGTTCAGGCTCTGGGTTGACCAGGAAAAAGTTTATGATATCCCCAGCATCATTCCTGCCGATGCCATTTTCAACCAGCTCAGGCTGAACATGAGCAGCACCAATTACACCAAGGACCAGACAGCTTTTTATGTATCCAATTTCAAACTTGCAGCAGGCGCACCGGATACCCGTAATAAATTACTGACAGAAGGGAAATTCGTAACCTCGGGCATTACTTTTAATGTAAACAGCGACCAGCTTACCGATGCATCTTTCGCCATTCTTAAAGAGATCGCTACAGTCATGAAGGAGAATCCAGAGGTGAAGATCAGGATAGTGGGCCATACCGATAGTGATGGGGATGCAGCAGCCAATTTGGAGCTATCAAAGAAAAGGGCCATCGCAGTAAAAAAGGCACTGGAAGCCAGCTTTTCCATTCCCACTGAAAGGATGGAAACCGATGGGAAAGGTGAAACTTTACCTGTTGGGGACAACAGCAAGCCGGAAGGCAAGGCCAACAACCGCAGGGTAGAATTCATAAAGTTATAACATATTTAAATAGTTTAAAGGAGGGGATTGCCAACTATATCCCCCTCCTTTTTGTTATATCTTTGTAAGGAAAGATTAAGTACTAAACGGTTCCAGAAGAATTCATTCTGCTTCCTTTAAAATTCTACAGCTACCTGAAAAGTCTAATCTATCGAAAAACAGGGATATGGCGAATTGCTATCCTACCTCTTAATCTGGTCCCGGTAATATCATTACTCACTTAAAATTATTGCCATGGGAATCACACAAACAACCAGACCATTCAATGGAAGTAAATTTCCAGTATGGGTGGTAGTGTTTCGCGGAGCACTTGGACTCTGTCTTTTAACCAAAGGCATCCTCTTCATTAGTAATACGGCACAAATAGATGTTATGTTGCAATCCAGCAGACTAGGCACCAGTATTTCCTGGCTCCCCCTGTTCATTGCCTGGACCCATCTGATCGGCGGCACCCTTATCACCATTGGAATGTTTACCAGGATAGCGGCTGCAGTGCAGGTGCCTATTCTACTGGGAGCCGTAATTTTGGTGAACAGCTATGGCATCAACCAGGGTAAAGCATTTGAACTGACCCTTTCCATTGTAGTACTTATCCTCTTGGTCTATTTTGCGTGGGAAGGAGGTGGCCCTATTTCTGTGGATGAATATCGAAAAAATCACCTGATCTGATCCTAATGACTTGCAGTGATCGGGAACTTGAAAAGACATACTGTTCAATAAAACCTATCCTGTTCGTTCCAAAAAAAAGGGAATGCATCCTTTTTATGACACATTCCCGGACGGTATACTAACCCATTACTATTATAATTTCAGGCCTGCGTTTCCTTAGCAGCCTCATTGTCACCATCGAACTTGTCCTTCAGCTTGGCCCACCAGCCACTAGCCGATGACTTCAGTTCTTCCCACTTGGCTTTGGCCTCATCGTCCCATGTATCCATCTCGGCCTTTAGTTCATCAATCCTGGTAGAGGCCTTGTTCTTTAGCTCTTCAATTTTTTCATCACTGAACCCCGTTTTCAGCTGGAATTGTTTCCAGAGTTCCTCTGCCTTGTCCTCTACTTTATCCCAGGTATCCTCGATCTTTTCACCAGCCTTAGACGCAGCCCCAGTAACGTCTTTTTTTAACTCATCAAATTTGTCTTCTGCTTGATTTTTAAGGTTTTCAGCATTTGTGCTCATAGTATAATATTTAATGGTAAAGACAGAATGAAGCTCATCATACCTCAACCCGGTTTCGTTCAGCGGATATAGAAGGGAGAAGTAAATTAGGGAAAAAGCGGCACATACATGCCATTAATTTTTAATAAATCTTAGACAGGATCAGAACCTTCCCTGGTCTATCCAACAAAAAAACCACCCGGAGGTGGTTCAATTCAATAAGGAAAGAGATGCAATTTATGCACCGGTATAAATCACCCCAGAAGTGGGGGTTTCATGCAATTCGATCTTGGCCAGCAGGGGCAGCAAGGGTTTTACTTCATCCCAGATATACACGGCTATCCTTTCACAGGTTGGGTTCTCCAAACCCGGAATCTTATTCAGGCATTTATGGTCCAACCTCGACACTACAGGCTTTACCACTTTTTTCAGGTCAGCAAAATCCATTACCCATCCCAATTCTGGATGCAGGGGGCCTTCCACCCAAACCTTCAGCCGGTAGGTATGGCCATGCATTTCCTTGCATTTATGGCCTTCCGGAACATTAGGCAGGAAATGGGCAGAATCAAAAGTAAATTCCTTGAACAACAGCATAGCTATGAAAATAAGGCTGCAAAGGTAAGCAAATCCGAAGAACCGGACCTTCCGTGACGCGATGCCTGTTGCCTTGCTGCCTATTTATCCCTTAAACTGGCATACACCCTCTTGAGGAATTCATCAATTTTTCCATTTTCTATCCAACGCGCCACCACCAATAATTCCCTTTCCGGGTCCACAAAGACCAGGTTGGTACCCGCGCCAATATGGGCAAATGTTTGCTCCGGAACACTGGGGTATAGCTTATTCCCTGTATTCAGGAAAAAGTTCATAAATCCATAGGTTGGTTCAGGTAAGGTAGGTGTCCTGGCCATTTTCAGCCATTGCGGGGAGATGAGCTGTTTGCCCTTCCAGTTCCCGTTGCGAAGGGTCAACAAGCCAAATCTCGCCTGGTCTATTGCACTGATGAACATTCCTCCTCCCCAATGGGAACCACCACTCACCGATTGTAACAATTGCCCGTCCATTACCACCCAGGAATTCTCATAACCGGTCCAGCGCCAGGTTGGCGATGCCCCAATCGGGTCCATCAATTTTTCTTTCAACACTTGCGGCAAGGGCCTTCGCCAGATATTCAAGGCAGCCAATGCCAGTACATTCACCCTGGTATCATTGTATTTATAGACCGTACCGGGTTCATGGCGAGGACGATTGGTCCAGCTGGCGGCATCTTTTTCAGGCCGGTCAGCCCAGTCGGGCTTGTCCCAAAGCACACCTTCCCAATCGCTGGTTTGTCGTAATAAATGGTCCCAGGTGATCTTACGATTATGTTCCGTCGCAAACAGGTCAATGATATCCGTCCCTCCCAATTCATCCGACTTGTTGCCAGCCATCCGGAAGGGCTCATAAGGTATAATGGGTGCCATATAGGGGCCAACACGGTCATGCACATCCCTGATCAACCCAGAATCATAAGCAAGTCCAACTACTGTGGAAAGGAAACTCTTGGCTACACTAAAGGTCAGGTCTACCCTTTCCGGCTCCCCCCATTGCGCAACGATATAACCTTTGCGGATGATCAATCCTGTGGCAGGCCCCCTTTCTTTCATGGGGCCAACAGGGAAACCGAAGGGTTCCCTTCCAAAGGCACTCTGGTAATGCGCAGCCCTTAGGTCACGCGGGGCCTTGCTTTCGCTGACAATAGCAAATGCCACCGCGGAATCCAGCGCAACTGCATCGAATCCCATCGCTGCAGGCTTCCGCGATTCCCATTGCCCATAAGGCGGGAAGTAAGGAAGGGCCTTTGCCTGGGACCTGGCATGGATACCAGGATAGCATGTCAACAGACAGGCAACAACAATTTTGCTGAGAACAATAAAAGCAGTTTTT
Organism: Flavihumibacter rivuli; assembly: GCF_018595685.2. Taxonomy (NCBI): domain Bacteria; kingdom Pseudomonadati; phylum Bacteroidota; class Chitinophagia; order Chitinophagales; family Chitinophagaceae; genus Flavihumibacter; species Flavihumibacter rivuli. The sequence goes on along the minus strand of NZ_CP092334.1, from coordinate 898,122 downwards.
GTAGTGAATAGTTTGGTCATATAGTAAAAGTAGCGATTAGGCCATTCAAAAACCCAAATTCAGAAGACAGGGAAGGATAGTCCGGAATGATAGTCAAGACAGCTAATCACAGATCCGGGAAAGCAAATCACACCGTGCTCCTGCCAGAAGGCTGGCCCTAAGCAATCCCTGATCTGTACCATTCAGATCATTGGTATACCCCTTCCTGAACCAGGTAAACAGTCAGGTCAAACCAGTTCCCCGACACATCTTACTATTGCCTTGGGGAAATAAAGGGAAAAATCTTTGATATGAAATGCTGCCAGGCAATTTTGGCTGCTGATATCCGGAAATTCATCCGCTGCGGTTTCCAGTTTGCTCAACTCAGACATCCTTGCCCATCCGCTTCCGTGGGGATTGAAGGCGAATAATTTATCCTCAAGTGACTGTAAAAATCCGAATGGAAAAAGCTTGGTGGTAATTGGAAAGCTGAACCAACGGTCACGAACAAACGAAGTAAACACCGGCCTTCCCTGTTTCGAAACAGTGAAACCGAATCCCTGCTCCGGAAGCTTTACCATTTCGATCCTGGCCAGCTCCTTCGGGATGCCCCAGTTCATGCGGCCGTTCACCACACTATCCTGTGAATTCACATAGATCTTACTGATATGCCAGTACGCCTTCCCTTCGTGCTCCAGCCGACCGGGGATAAAGAGCAATTCCCTGTAAGGCCCAACCGGGGAATCGGCATAATCCACCATCATGACGGCGCCAATATTTCCAATCAACCGTACCGGCATATTATCCGGCAGGCAGGCATTTTTCCTTAACCATTCTTCCTTGAAATGGTACAACAAGATCATACCCTCCCCTTTCAGGGACCAAGGGGCTGGGCATGGGGTAGTGGTATTTGAGCTATTCATTACAAATTGGAACTGGAGTCAAAAAATGCATCCACATCCTTCTTGAACTGTACCAGGGAAGGTTTATGGATATAGTACATATGGCCTGATTCATAAAAATGAAAAACCACGTTCTTCCGCAACTCGGGTCTCAGGAACATATGTTCCACATCATATTGGGCAATAAAGAATGGTGTGGCAAAATCATAATAGCCGCAACCTACATAAACCTTCAGGTGGGGGTTCTTGCTTATGGCATCCCTGAGGCTTTCAGCAACATTCAGGAACTGGTTCTGGACATTATTATAATTCCAGGGATAAACATTACCGAAAATATTGTAGATCTTTTCTTCCTTGAGGTTAAGTTCCTTTTGAAAATAACTATTCAGGGCAGTGGTAAAGGAAGCATCGATATTCACAAAAGAGGGGTCAAAGCTGTAATACTCACCAGCATCATCAAGGTCACGCCCGGTAAAGCGCCCATCCAGACGACCAATAGTGAGGCCATCCTTCCTCCTCAACTCCTTATAGAACCTGTTCTCCTCTACCCTAAGGTTGGCCTGCAACCAATATTCCTTGGAGAGGCCCGAGTAATAAGCCAGTTTGGTGGCCACCTTATCCTTCTCTTCTTCAGCCAGCCATCCCCCTTTCAATAATGCGGTTGCATATTCACCCAATGCGAAATCCTTGCTTTCCCTGATGGCCTGTTGGAGATTAGCCTGGAGCGCAGGGGAAAGTTTTTTATGGTACCAGGCAGTGGCAGTATAAGTAGGAAGATAGAGTGCACGCGGAAGGTCATTGCCGATGTAATAATCGCTCGTCCCGAAGTTAAGGACGGGAGAGATCAGGAATATGCCATTAAGGTAGATCCGATAGCGGTCCTGCAGGAATTTAGAAAGACCTGCAGCCCTGGTGGTTCCATAACTTTCCCCGGCCAGGAATTTGGGCGAGGCCCAGCGCTCGTAACGGGACAGGAACATATTGATGAAAGTGCCAACTGAGGAGATATCTTCATTGAATCCATGGAACTGTCCGGCTTTTTCCCCCGGCGCCGGGCGGCTATAGCCTGTTGAAACAGGGTCAATGAAAACCAGGTCAGTTTTATCCAACCAGCAATATTCATTGTTGATGTATTTATAGGGAGGCTTAGGAGAAGTGCCATCATCTTCCAATAGCACCCTTTTGGGGCCTAACCCGCCCATATGCAGCCAGACAGAAGAAGACCCCGGCCCACCATTGAAAGTAAAAGTGATGGGACGTTTTTCAGCTGGGTCCCCATCCTTTCGGTAGTAAACAAAGAAAACCTTTGCAACCAGTTTACCAGTATCATTCTTCAGGTCCAGGTAACCTGAGTAAGCAGTGTAATCAATCCTTTTGTTTCCTGAGGTATAGAAATTCCTGGTGACAACAGCTTCCACCCCTGGCGGATTACCGCCATCCTTTTGTGCATACAGCAGGACGGGTAACAGGAACAAAGACAAAAATGCCCGGACAATTCTCATATTGGTTTCGGTTTGGCATTTAAGTTAGGCAATTCATGAAAAAAGACTTGCAACCAGTTTTAAAAAACCAACTGCAAGTCCACCGTCCATACCCGGTCAGGCCCTTTTCCTTTTCTTGGGCATGGCATCATCAATGGCCTTGGCAAGGGCCTGAAGGCTAACATTGCCAGTGTACAACTGGTCATTAATGAAAAAAGTGGGAACATCCCGAACCCCCTTTTCTACCCCTTCCAACAGGTCAGCCCTAACGGTCCAGCCATAAACAGAATCCACCAGCTTCGGAATAAAATTCTTGTCTTTCACGCCTGCTTCCAGTGCGTACTCTTTTAAACTAATGGACCCCAGACGGCGCCGATGGGCGAAGAGGAGATGGTGCATTTCCCAGAACTTTCCTTCCTGAACGGCGGCCACAGCGGCTTCTGCAGCTTTGTGGGCGTACTGGTGGATCCTCGTTAATGGGAAGTGCCGGAACTGGAAGCGCAGGCTGGTGCCATATTGCTGGAGAAGCTGATCTACTATGTCTTGCGCCTTTGCGCAGGCTTCGCTTTCATAGTCACCATACATGACCAGTCTTACGGGTGCATTATCGGCCCCGATCCATACCGTGCGGGGCTCGATGATCTCGATTTTGTTTGGATTTGACATACTGACTCCTTTTTGCGCAGTGGTTCCGGTCAGTATTTCCAGTAGGAAAAAGGGATACTTGTTGAAGAAATAACAAAAACCATCCCAAAATGTTTAAACTGCCAGAATGGCTACACCAGGTTTATTGCCCTCCCACCTGTTAGCGTAAAGACCACACCCTGCCCTCGTAGCGCAGCAGATGGGGTGGTCAAATCTCCACATCCTTCCAATGGTTAGCGTAAAGACCACATGTCCACTATTTTCACATCTTCCCCTCCCTGATCATCTCCCCATAAGTCAGGCCCCTTGCCATCGCATTCACGGTCTGCGCGATCCGCTTTGCCCTGGTTGCATCGGTCCTGGCGCTTTCTATCCATTTGCTGTAATACTGTTGGTGCGACGGGGGTAGATTCTGGAAGTTTTCCCTTGCTTTCGGCTCATCTTCCAGGCAGGTCAGCAGGTCGGCTGAGATTTCAAGTGCTCGTTCATCCACCCAAAGTTGTAGATTGACCGTATCCCCCTTACCCTTTCCCAACTTCTTCCGAAGATCAGCTTTCAGGGGCAGGATAAAATCACCACCACCAATCGGAATAAGTGCCTGTTGTTCTATGACCTTTTCATCCAGTTTGCCTTTCACCCTGAAAGACTTCTTATTGCCCGGTTTGAGTTTCCCGGCCATTTCTTCCGGGATCAGTACGAAGCTCCAGCCTGTCTTCTCGCCCTGGCTGGAATACTTTTGGATGACAGCGGAAAATTTAAGCATGGGATTTTATGGATTGAAAGAGATTAAAGGTTTCAAACTTCAAGGGCCGGCATACCTTCGATGGCCACTTCCTGTTCAGGATCCATCGCCACCTTGAATTCCTTTACTACGGTATAGGCCCGCATTTTTTCTGAAGGGAACTGCCATGTTCCCAATTCAGTAATGCGTTGAGCAGGCAGACCAGTTTCCAGCCATTCCACCGCCCTATCTTCATCCAGGATCACCGGCATCCTTTTCTTTTTATTATGAACCTGCTCCATCAACTTGTTGGCAGCAGTGGTAAGAATGGCAAATCCAGTCACCATCTCCCCCGTTTCCTGGTCGGTCCAATCCTGCCAGATACCTGCCATAAAGAAAATCGGCTTACCGGGCACTATAATATGATAAGGAAATGCCTGCTCCTTTTTGCTCCCCGGAAGCTTGATATGACGCCATTCATAAAACCCTGAAGACAGAACCAGGCATCTTCTTTTCAAAGCAGCTTCTTTATACAACCTCGATTCCAGCATCTTTTCACCGATGGCATTCAGTGCCGTATATTTTTTGCGGCTCTCTTCAAGGTCTTCGCGGTTCCTGATCCAGGGTGCGATCAATTCCCAATGTGCCATCACGATCTCATAGCCTTTACCCCCTTCTTTAGGCCGAAGGATGGGCCAGCTATCAAAATCGAACCCACTTTGTACAGGCCGCACAAAAGGTCCCGGGAATGGAACGGGCTGGTCGCGTAGCTGAACAGCCTGGTCCTTGCCGGTTTTGAGACTATTGTAATAACACATACCTGAAATTACAAAAGATTAATGGGCCGCAAATCCTGTTCCCAAGCAAAAAGCCCGGCATAACCGGGCCTTCTGCAATATTAACCATGATGGTCATCAGGATACTTTTTCGATAGTATCATTCCTGAAGACTACCACCCCATCGAACACATCCACCAACACCGGCTTGGTTTTATCTACATCACCCATCAGGATGCGTTTGCTCAATTGGTTCACGATCTCTTTCTGGATCAGGCGCTTCAAAGGCCTTGCACCAAAAACGGGATCAAATCCATTCTCCGCCAGGAAATCGAGGGCGTATTCGCTGAACTTCAATTCAATGCCATTTTTTGCCACCAGTTCTTTCAGGCCATTCAACTGGATGGAGATGATACCCTTGATGTCATTCTTCATCAGCGGCTGGAACATGATGATCTCATCCACCCTGTTCAGGAACTCCGGCCTGATGGTCTGCTTCAGGAGTTCCATCACTTCCCTCCTGGTATTATCTACCACTTCATCCTTGTTCTTCTCTGTTACATTTTCAAAGTTCTGTTGGATGATATGGCTTCCAATATTGCTCGTCATGATGATGATGGTATTTTTGAAATCCACGACGCGGCCCTTATTGTCGGTCAACCTGCCATCGTCCAGCACCTGCAACATTACATTCCATACATCGGGGTGAGCCTTTTCGATTTCATCCAACAGCACCACACTATAAGGCTTCCTCCTGACGGCTTCGGTCAGTTGACCGCCTTCTTCATAACCCACATAACCGGGAGGGGCACCAACCAATCGGCTTACCGTATGCTTTTCCTGGTATTCACTCATATCAATACGGGTCATCATGTGCTCGTCGTCGAATAAGTAGGCTGCCAGGGCCTTGGCCAATTCGGTTTTACCAACACCGGTTGTACCCAGGAAAATGAAAGAACCGATCGGTTTCTTTGGATCGCTTAATCCTGCACGGCTCCTGCGGATCGCATCGGAAACGGCTGTAATAGCCTCTTCCTGGCCGACCACGCGCTCATGCAGGTGCGCTTCCAGCTGCAGCAGTTTCTCTTTTTCGCTTTGCATCATTTTCGCAACAGGTATACCCGTTGCTTTGGCAATGGCCTCGGCAATATCTTCTGCATCCACTTCTTCCTTCATCAGCCTGCTGTGCTCGCTGATGGCATTCAACTCTTTGGTCTGTTGTTCTATGATCGCCTCCTGCTCCTTGATCTTTCCATAGCGGATCTCTGCCACCTTGCCGTAATCCCCATTCCTTTCCGCACGATCTGCTTCCAATTTCAGCTGTTCAATCGTTGCTTTGGCCGACTGCACTTTCTCCACAATATCTTTTTCCTGTTGCCATTTGGCCTTCAGGGTATCGCGTTCAACACTAAGGTTACCTATTTCAATGCTAAGCGTCTTCAGTTTCTCTTCATCATTTTCCCGCTTGATGGCTTCCCGTTCAATTTCCAGTTGCCTGATCTGCCTTTCCAGTTTATCCAATTCTTCCGGCATGGAATTCATTTCAAGCCTCAGCTTGGCTGCACTTTCATCGATCAGGTCAATGGCCTTATCGGGCAGGAACCTGTCGGTAATATACCTGTTCGACAATTCCACAGCGGCGATGATGGCTTCATCCAGGATACGCACATGGTGGTGGGTTTCGTAACGGTCCTTGATCCCCCGTAGGATCGAAATCGCATCCTCAATACTTGGTTCATTGATCATCACTTTCTGGAAACGACGCTCCAGGGCCTTATCCTTTTCAAAGTATTTCTGGTATTCATTAAGTGTAGTTGCGCCAATGGCACGCAATTCACCCCTGGCCAAAGCAGGCTTCAGGATGTTAGCGGCATCCATGGCTCCTTCCCCTCCACCAGCACCTATCAGGGTATGGATCTCGTCGATAAAGAGGATGATCTCCCCATCACTTTTGCTTACTTCATTGACCACTCCTTTCAATCGCTCCTCAAATTCCCCCTTGTATTTCGCACCGGCAATCAGCTGTCCCATATCCAGGGCATAGATGATCTTACTTTTCAGGTTCTCCGGCACATCACCATTTACAATACGCATGGCCAGGCCTTCTGCAATAGCAGTTTTACCTACACCGGGTTCACCCACCAATATGGGGTTGTTCTTGCTACGGCGGGAAAGGATATGGAGCGTACGGCGAATCTCCTCATCACGGCCAATGACCGGATCGAGCTTGCCGTTACGGGCCAGTTCATTCAGGTTCTTGGCATACTTATTCAGGGTGTTGAATTGGGTTTCCTGGGTCTGGCTCTTAATGGTATCCCCTTTTCGGAGATCCTTAATGGCTGCGATCAGGCCTTTCTCGATCAGGCCGGCATCTTTCAGCAATTTGGAGGTATTATCTGTTCCCTGCTGGATGGCCAGCAATATATGTTCAGGTGTCACGAATTCATCACCGAAAGATTTCAATGCTGCACCGGCCCTCAGGATAGCGTTATTGGCATCCCGGCTGATGGATTGGGCGGGCTCCCCACCCTGCATTTTAGGCAAGCGGGTCAATTGCTGTTCCAGGTTGGATTGCAACTGTCCCAGGTTAACAGCGTTCTTCTTGAGCAGGAATTCCACGGGAGAATCCTGCTGGTCGAGCAATGCCTTGAGTATATGCTCGGTCTCAATATTGGCATGACCGTAATTAAAAGCTACCTGCTGGGATTGCTGGATCACCTCGGCGGCCTTGATGGTAAAATTGTTTAGATTCATGGCGTTGTTTCTTTCTGGGATCTATTACCACAAACCTCAATCCACAGGCCAAAAACAGGATACTATGTCAGCAAATCCAACAAAATCCTGACTATTCAGCAGCCGTTGAGTAGTTTTCCTGTAATTTTTTCAGGGCTGATACGCTATTGAAGGCATTTACGTTTTATAAGGGCCTTAACATGATGGGCAAGTTTTAAAACACTAATTGGTTTATTATCGTAAATAAATTCCTATGGTCCGCTACTTAAAATCTGCATTTACTGCCACCCTATTGTTAGCTGGCTCTATCGTAAATGCCCAGGGTTACGATTTCAGCGACCTTACTGCTTTATTGGAAAAACATAAGAAAGACCTGGGCAATGATTTTGTGGTGATCGTCAATAAGGACGGCAAGGATATTTACAAAAAGGAATTCGGGGAATTGAAAGCCACCATGCAGGAACCGGTAGGAGCTTCCAGCAACTGGCTCACTGCCGCCCTCGTCATGCATTTTGTGGATGAAGGGAAACTTTCACTTGATGATAAGATCGGGGATTATCTTCCGATTTACGGCTCCTACAGTAAAGGGTACATTACGCTCAGGCAATGCCTTTCGCATACCACCACCATTGAATCGGACCCGCCCTCTATCAGGACCGTGCTGAAGAAGAAGAAATTTGAAACCCTGGAAGATGAGACCAACAGTTATGCCAAGGACCGCAACATGATGGGCAAGCAAGGTACCCAGTTCTACTACGGCCAGGTTGGCCCCGCCATTGCAGGCAGGATCCTGGAAGTGGTTAGCAAAAGGAATTTCGACCGACTGATGCGCGAGCGGATAGGCAAGGGACTGGGATGGAGAAGGACCACCTTTATGAGTGATGGACTGCTGGCAGAGAATCCATTTTCCGGTGGCAAGACCACGGCTGATGATTATATGAAATTCCTGAACATGCTGCTCAACAAGGGCATGTTTAATGGAAAGCAGGTGATCAGTGAAAAATCAGTGGAAGAGATCCTGAAAATGCAAACCGGCAATGCCAGGATCGCTTATACCTTACCGGTAGCACAGGGAGCAGCCTATGGATTGGGTTGTTTCATCCTTCCCAAGGACGACAATAATGCTGATGAAGTTTTTTTCAGCCCATCCCTTTCCGGGACCTGGCCCTGGATCAACCGGACCAAGCGTTACAGCGCCATCATCTTTACCAAAGGGGATGCGCCCGATGCCAAGCGGGTGATCATGGAAGAGATAAGGCAGGTGATCGAACAGAAATTATGACCTTAAGAAACACTAAAAAAAGCGGCCTGATGCCGCTTTTTTTTATTCAACTTTCTTTACCAAAACGATCCGCGAACGATCCGCTTTGTAAATCGATTCATAGAATTGAACCAATGCCTGATAATCCTTAGCAGGAAACTTACCAGCGTTCCTTTCCAGGCTTCGGTAGTAATAGATCCTCTGGTCCCTCCATTCGGCCCTGGCAGAAAACTTCCCAAACGCATTGGTGAGTTCTATTGGCTTGGGAATACTTTCTGGTTCATAACCTTGTGGCACTATAACCTGCACAGTATCGAGGTCGCGTTCTGCCACATTGAGGACTATATCATACTTCCTTGCAGTATCTGCATTGAGTTTGATGTCCCATTTATTTAAAAGATTGGGCGTAACAAACATCCTTTTTCCACTTACCTGCACATAATGCCTGGCACTGATCTGCAATTTTTCCGTGATGAAAGGCATGATGGAACGATCTTCCTTGTAGTCAAAATTCACTATCTCATAATTGGCGATATCAAGGTTTTCCTTAAGGTGGTCCAACAGTTCTGTTTTGGTGGAACTATTCAACAATTGGTGCAGGTCATCCCTTCTCTGTGCATGGTAAATATTTACCAGACTGGCATCTATCTGGCCATCCTGCTGAACCATAACCTGCACATTACTGGTCCTTAAGTTGCTCGACAAATTATAGGTGGGCGTTGCCGCTACTACCCCTCCATTTTCCGTGATCAACAGGGCATGGCGGTTGCCGGTAAAGGAACCCATATAACCAGGCACTTCCGTTTGGCTGGTACACTCCAGCCAAACGGTATCCTTTCCCAATGGTACACAGCAAACGGCATGGTTAAAACTGGCATTGGGAAAATCCAGGAACATATCCCTCTCCCCTTCCCCGGCCCTGATCAAGGCATAGTAGGACTTGATACCCGCTTCCTTCAATAAGGCGGTCATGTAATTCGATAAAGCCTTACAATCGCCATATTTCCGCTCTGCCACATAGGAGGCAGGAAAGGGTTTCCAACCGCCAATGCCTAACTGAACACTAATGTAGCGGGTATTTTCCTGCAGGAAACGGTACAATGCCTCTGTTTTTTCCCGGTCCGTTTTCAAACCTGATACGATCGATCTTACTTTATCCTTTACAGGCTGCGGCAATTCGGCCGTACCTTCATTCAGGTTGTTCATAAACAAGCCGAACTCTTTCCAGCTGCTCATGGAACCTTCATAATCATCGATCTTGAATTTCGAAGGGGAGAAAGTGATATAAGGGGCCACTTCATGGATCTTACCTGATGCATACTCACCTTCAACAGCAACCTGGTTCCTGACTTCCCATTTATAAACCTTCTTATTGCCTTGTTGGGAAACCAAGGGCTTATCCGGATAGTTGAAAGCCTTGTATCGAACTTCATAGGTTCCATCTGTAATGATGGACAAGAAGCTCTTCTCTACTGCAATATTCCTCCCGGGAACCGGCGCCCAATTGGGGAGGAACATAGATTGCCTATCCGTTGTTTCGGACGCAAACTCTACTGTGTAAGGATATGACCTGTGATGGAAGCTAAACGACTTTACCCTGTTATCATCGGCAAGGTTGATACTGGAGGTTGCAGCCTCGTCACTGATCTCACTCTTCTTCATGGACCTGATCTTGTTACCCATAGCATCATAGAGGGTGCCTTCAATGCTTTCTATGGAATGCATCTTATCGTAGTAATCACCCCAGATTGCCCATCTCTCACCTGCCTCGTTAAGGATGGTGATCACATATCGGTCCTTGACCCTGATCTTTCCTAAAGAAACAATCTCAATGGTTTGTTCCTCCAGGCGGATTACGGCATTGGCGCTTTTCAACAATTCCTTGGGAATGGTCAAAACAGGGTATTCACCAGCAATGAGGCTTGTGGTGGTTCCCGTCAATGCCAACAAAATCAACAATACTATTCTGGTCATGGCTTTGCTTTCTTAAGTACAATCTGTTCACTATGTTTCTTAACGATCATCCCAAAGAAGTCACGCAGTCCCTGGTAGTCGGCCGCATTGTACCTGGCCTTGTACAACACCACCCTGGAGCGGAGCTGGATCCTTCCTTCATTGGCCCCGATAAGGTATTCGAACATACCTTCATCCTCATTCAGGGCCACCCGGGTGGATTTGGGCAATTCATCCACCACATATCCCGCAGGCACTTCCATTGAGAGAATATAGGTCTCATCATAACGATAAGGCATTTCAATGGGGTATTGGCGCATGGCCGACTTGAATGGATTTTCCTTATAAGCTTCTACGAATACAGGATCAATGTACAGGAGGTCTTCCCCATCGGTTTTACGGACAAACTCATAGTGTACTTTAACAGGCTTATCCAGTATCTTAAGCGAGTCAAGCCCCATATTCTTCACCTGGTAATCAGAGCCCAGTTCGGTCCTGATCTTTTCGAAAAACTGCTGCTCTCCCTTTTCGCGGATATTCTCCCTCAGGTCAACTGTTTCAAACATTCCAAGGGTGTTTTGGATGGCACCTTCCAGTTCACCCTTTTCATTGGCAATAACTGTAGCCATTACCACTTTTCGTTCAAGGGTTGAATCCGGATTGAAATAAACCGGGATGGCTTCTTTCATGATCACCCGGGCATGGCCGTTGTAGCATTTCTTGGGTACCATGCCAAAGGCAAGGTCAGGCACACTGGCATCCAGGAAATAATCCCCATCTTCCAGCAAAACACAACTGATTACATAGTTGAAGCGGTCCATCAGGGGGTACACTTCATGTGTCACCCCGTTTGAACGGGTACTCAGGATAATGGGGTACGCCTCAAGCCCCTGGTTCTTCAACATGGCCGTTAGCAACAGGTTGATATCAGCAACAGAACCGCTTTTATTCTTGAAGATCGTTTTCAGGTCCTTGTCCAGGTACATGCCCGCAGTACTGGTGCAGGTAAAATTATCCCTCACAAAGGCATAGATCTTCTGGGCAATCTCCTTCTTGTTGGTGGTATTACCAACAATGGCCTTCAGGTCATCGTTCAACCAGCCGTTCACCCTTTCAACCGGGGCACCGAACTGTTCTTCTTTCATTAAGGACTCACTCACTGAGGTCCAGTTACCCATAACATCCTTATAATAACCAGGAAAATTGTAGGCAGATAACTGTAACTCTACCCGGCTCTTGTGGTTGTTCACACTGGTCGTGAAGGGTTCTTCCCTGAGTGAAGGTATATCCTTCATTACCCACCGGCGCTTGTCCACCTTGGCATTGAACTTGGTGGAATTAGACGAATAGCCACTTTCCCTAACAGTATAAATACCGGAACTCACTTCGCTCTTATTGATATGGAAGGGATGGTAGCCCTGGGTCAGGTACACATAGTGGAGAAAATCGGGGATCTCCACCACGTATTCACTCCATAATACCGGATGGTCATCCTGGAAGGTCCAGGCTCGAAGGTTGAAGATATAATCCGATGTGATGGAATAACTCAATTCAATAATAGAACCTTCCTTAACGGCAGGCAGGGTGAATTTTTTGATATTCCAGTTCCGGCTCAGCTTGTCGGTAAAGATCTGGCTGCCTTCCAGTTTGGTCTCCACTACCTTGCCATTCTCCAGGTTATAGGTATAGGCCCTGATGTAGTTGATCTTCTCTTCATCACTGCTGTTGGTGGAATGATAATAGGGAATGCTAAAGGTGGCTGCATCCAGTCCGTTCTTATCGAGGATCTTGATCCTCACTTTTCGCTCGAAATTGAACCCGAAGTCACCTTTATTGGTTCCTACTATATAGGAATTACCAATATCGGCGATCACCACGGCATGGGCGCCAGAATCAAAGGCCGGAACGCCCTGGTTGAAATCTTCCGGGCTGATCTTTCCAAACTTAACAGGACTTTTATCCTGTGCAAAAACGTTCAATGTTAGCAACTGTAATAGGCAGGCTAGTACAGGTAAGGTTAGCTTCTTCATGAGGTTGATGGCTTAGTTGGGGAGAAAAATAGCAGATATTTGCAAATTCAAATACCGTGTTTTGACGGATTTTTTACCCATAACCCAAAAAATCAAGCAGATTTCCATGGAATTGGGCTTTTCCCATTGCGGGATCGCCCGGGCCATGCCATTGGAGGATGATGCCCGTCGCCTGGAGCAATGGCTGAACAAAGGATACCATGGTTCCATGCAATACATGGAGAATTACTTCGAACTAAGGATCGACCCTACAAAGCTGGTTCCAGGTGCACGGTCAGTGATCACCCTCCTCATGAACTATTTCCCGGAGCAACAGCAGCAGGAAGGGGGACCCAGGATCGCCAAGTATGCTTACGGCATGGACTACCATGAAGTCATCAGGGCTAAACTCAGGGAATTCCTGTTCCGGATAAGGGAGATAGCAGGTAATGTGGAAGGCAGGGGTTTTGTAGACAGCGCACCTGTACTGGAAAGGTCCTGGGCGCAACGCAGCGGCCTGGGTTGGATCGGGAAGAATGGCAACCTCATCCATAAGCAAGCTGGTTCCTTTTTCTTTATCTCTACCCTCATTACTGACCTTGAATTGCATTACGATGACCCTTATGCGAAAGATTATTGCGGGACTTGCCGCAAATGCATAGACGCCTGTCCTACTGGTGCCATCCTTGATGAAAAAGTCATTGATGGCAGCAGGTGCATTTCTTATTTTACCATTGAGCTCAAGGACCTCCTGATCCCTGCTGACATGAAGGGGAAGTTTGACAACTGGATGTTTGGATGCGACACCTGCCAGGATGTTTGTCCCTGGAACCGATTCTCCCAACCCACCAAGGAACCCGCTTTCTCCCCTATCCCTGAATTGCTGAATATGGGCAGTGGGGAATGGGAGCAATTGGGGGAAGAAGGTTTCCGCAAACTATTCCGCCATTCCCCCCTGAAACGCAGCAAATACAAGGGGATTTTGAGGAACATCCACTTCCTGCAGGACAAGCCAACTATAACTGGTAACCCAGGCGGATCGACCAGCGATTAAAGTCATAATTCAATTTATCAGTGGTTTGGGGACAGGGGGGATTAATACAGGGAAGGACCTTGACCTGTTCTTCACGGATCCTTTTATAACTGTACCCTAGTTCCATCAATATGGCTTTCCCGGGCTTGGACAGTTGGAAAGCGTAGCCCAGTCCGCCCCTGAAATAACTGCCAGGTTTAAATTCGTTAGAATCAAACCAGTTATCCATGGAAGGCGCTGAACTTTTCTCCAAAGGGAAATTCAGGCCGCCATCCGCAATGATATAGACCCAATTCTTTTTAAGCTGGAAATACCTGGCCAGCGATAGGTAGGCCGGGATACTTTGAAACCGGTAACCGTCAAACCCAAGTCCGATACCAACTGCCCAATTGTTCCACCGGATTCCATTGACCGTATGCATTTCAAAGGCATTCTCTTTTTCCGCAGCCAGTATCCCCACCAGGTTGCGCGACTGGAAGACAGGACGTGGTTGCGCCTGAACCAACAGGCAGACCCCAACGAAAAGAAACAATAGCACCCATTTCTTAGCCATGGCAGAATGGATTTAGGAATGAATAGTGAACACACTTATTAATTTCAACCTGCCATCTGCAAGGAGCTGGTATTGGTATAGTCCTTTTCCTGCCACCAACAACAACAGGTTATCCTGGATGATCACATCATACGCATCTTCCATTTTCAACTGCTCAACCAACCTGATGGCATTGGATTGGGTCACATCATACACTTTCAACCCATCATCCCCGTCGCAGAGGTACAGGAAGTTTCCTTTCAGGCCCAGGCCATGCGGGTTGAACATGGGATAGGTCTTGATCAGGAAGGGAGCATTCACATTCTTTACATCAACAATATCTAACTGATCGATCGTTCCGGCACAAAAATTCCCGCTCCTAAGGGTCACATAAGCCTTCTCCCCGTCGGTCACCACCGGGTCACAGGCACGGGCATGCGCAAATACCCCAGTCATAGTGGGCTGTACCGGATTGGAAATATCTGCGATCAGCAGCCCACTCGCTGAACCTATGAATAGCTTATCCTTGAAGGGGAAGAGTGTTTCCAGGTCCCCTCCCCAATACATACCATTCTGCTTCACCGGGTCAGCAGCCTGGCTGATGTCATGTACGGACAAATAGGAATTGCTTACGGAATACAAGTGATCATTTACTATGACCATCCTTGACATGGAACCAGCCTGGCCAGTAGCAGACCTGACATTTGAATTCCCTCCCAATTCCATTAAACAGTTTACGCAGCCCCATCCCGGAATGGCATTCAGTTCATCCCCAACCTTTACCGTAGTATCCTTAACATTCCACCCAACAATAACCTTGTTGGTATCAACAAAATAACCCATTTGGTACCTGCGGTCAGGGAAAACATCGGCCACTACTTTTTTTAATTCGGGCATTAAAGGGTCAGTGATATCTATAGCCAGCAGGTCGGTGTGCATATCGGCATACAAAATATTCCCCTTGACTGCAATGTCATAGTTACCGGGAACAGGAATGAAAGCGCGGAACTTTGGGGTTGCCGGGTTCAGGTTATCGATCATATGAACTCCTTTACCGGGTTCATTCATGAAGATATAGCGGCCGTAAACGAAGATCTTTCCCGTGTTGGAGGGCATGACCGAAGGCGAAGCCTTGATGCTGGCCAGCACTGCCGATTTATCGGCTATTACAGGAACTGCAATCTGGTAGGTCCTTGTAATCTTGTCTTTCATACATGAAGACAATACCAGGAATGGGCTCACCACGACCCATAAAAGCAATTTGCGGATCGGTCTCATATAACAGTAGTTTGTATTATGAGCCTGATCCGCAAACTTTCGTTGCACCAGATTATTTCCTGTTCCAGTTCAATTTGGCACCCAATCCAATAAATAGGAAATGCTTGTGCACATTGGACTTATCCATTGAGGTAAGGATATACTGGCCAGTGGGACCAACCGCAAGGTTGAGGCCTTTGGAATCGAACAGTTTATAGGTAACTGCCGTCTGTATACCCGCCTGGAATTTTTTCAGGTTGCTATTGTCATTATAATAGATACCGCCCTGGTAATTGTATTGGAGGGCATCCGCTCCAACCAGGTATCCCAAAGAAAAACCCGTACTCCATGACCACCTTTGTTTCCTGTCGAAGTTCCAATAGAAATCAACCGGCAATTGGATGAAGTGATAGCGGTTATAATGGTCCTTCCCATTGTCACCGGCACCATAATAGGCATTGGCAACCATAACCTGTTGCTGGCGTTGGTTAAACAGCAAAAGGGAACTGTCTACCTTGTTACCAATGCTTATTTTATTGGAAACATAGGCATATTGTATGCCTACTGCTATCCCGGTCTTCTTTCCAAGTTTTCGTTCCAGACCGGCTCCCAACTGAATGGAAGGACCCACTTTAACTTCAGAGGGCCTGCGCTGGATTCCGGCAAGGACACCTGGCACGAAAGCAGGATTCAGGTACTCATTGGCCATGGAACTGTACTGCTCCAAAACACCTTCCTGCAATGCAGTTCCGCCAATTGCAAGGCGGATGGAGGGTTGCCATTTACTGGAAGTGGCCTTTTTGTCATTTTGCTTGCTTGCCGGCTCATTAAGGTAGCTGGACATTTCCTTCATTCCCCCCTTATCGATCTTTGCTTCTACAGCGGCTGTAGGCAAACCTATGGCGATACTGTAATCCTTATCCCATGCTTCAGCATTTCTTGTTTCCCCTGAAGGACGGTCATTAACCTGACCAATCACCAGTCCCTTCTGGCTATTGGGAAGGGAACCGTTATATTGATTATGGCCAGGTATTGGTGGATTGGCCCCCGATGCAAGCTGATCGCCTTTACCTGTTCCAGTAAGAACCTGAACCGGTGCAGCGCCGCTACCTTTCTTTCCAGGCTGGCGGTAAGCTTGCTGACCTTCAACTCCCCTGCCCAAATCCTGTTCACCAGTAGTACTGCTTACAGAAGATAAATCCGGAACGTCGTGCAGAGATGTGTTGGTACGGGTATTTTCTTTTTCATCCTGAGCAGCCTTGGCAACAGCTTGGGACTTTACTAATAAAGGACTTCTCCCAGTATTATTGGATTGTGCTTTTGCGGGTATTGCATTCGAACCCTGAAGAAGGGGGTTAACCTTGATAGTTGGTGAAGAAGACCTGGCTGTGCCTGATTCCAGGGAAGGGGTTTCCGCACCAACAGGGGCAACACTTACCCCAGTACCCTTCTTCGCTTCATTTAAGCTCTTGCCCAGGGCACCCTGGATTCCCTGTCCAAGGCTAATTTGTCCATCAACAGTCTTGTTCCCATTCATCCACCACCAAACCCCTCCTGTTCCCAACAGCAGGACCATCCCGAAGAAAAGCCATCCCAGGCCCCTCCTTCGGCGTTTTTGTTCCAGCTGATGCGAAACAGCCTCCCACACGGCGGGGGATGGTTCGATCCTCAATTCCCGGGATCGTTCCTGAACGGCTTTTTCAAAATCATGACCGGGCATAGTGGGCTAATTTATTTGATTCAATTGACTCATTTTCTTTTTTTATCCAGCTAACCAGTAAGTTACGCGCACGCAGGTACTGGGAACGGGAAGTTCCCTCATGGATACCCAGCATGGCACTGATCTCAACATGGGTGTAGCCTTCCACAGCATGGAGGTTGAAGATGGTTTGGTAACCTGGGGGTAATTGGCGGATCATATCAGCCAATTCTTTCGCATTGAGTTTCAACTCAGGATTCTCCTGCGAAACCGGGTGAAGGTATGCCTGGTTGTCTGCGGAAAAGGAAAGGTCGTATTGGTACCGGCTATTCTTCTTCAGGTAATTGATGGCGGTGGTAACCATGATCCTCCGGACCCAGGCTCCCAGGTCGCCATCTCCCCTGTATTGGTGGAGATAGGTAAAGACCTTCACCATTCCCTCCTGCAACACATCCTCAGCATCTGCCATGGACTTGGTATAGCGGTAACATACTCCCAACATCTGGGCAGCGAACTGCTCGTACAGCGCTTTTTGCGCTGCAGGTTTCCCCTTGAGACAATCTTTCACCAGTTGGCGTTCGTTGGTCATATCGTCGTAAAAGCTGACAAATTACCATCACGGTGCGTTGCGTAATAGTTAAAAATTATTTTCGGGACATATATAATGACCAGTGGCAATATGAGGAAAGGTCCACATGTTAAGGCTATTGGGGAGGGACAAATACCATCCCCAATCAACCAGGAACTCGGAATGACCAGATCACAGGTAGATGCCATCCCAGCCCATTTATTCGATTGCTATCCCCTAGTTTTGCCCAATGAACTGGTTATCAAAGGACAGAAATTGTATTTGGCATCCTTTTACCCCCCAAAAGGATATGGACGATCCAATTTTCATTGAACGTGGGGAGGGTGTCTGGTTGATCGATGAGAAGGGCAACAGGTATCTTGATGCGATCAGCAGTTGGTGGGTCAACCTTCATGGCCACGCCCATCCCTATATTGCCAAAGCGCTATTCCAGCAGGCCAGCAAGCTTGAACATATCATTTTTGCCGGGTTTACCCATGCGCCGGCTATCCGCCTTGCGGAGGCGCTGCTCTCCATCCTCCCCAAAAGGTTATCAAGGGTCTTCTATTCGGACAATGGTTCCACCTCAACAGAAGTAGCCATGAAAATGGCTATCCAGTACTGGTGGAATAAGGAAGGAAGGGAAAGCAATGGCAGGAAGAAACTGCTTGCCTTTCGCAACTCCTATCATGGTGACACTTTCGGGGCCATGAGCGTAAGTGACCGGAGTGTTTTCACACTGGCCTTCCATGACCTGCTTTTTGAAGTGGTCTTTATAGATACACCTGAGGAGGGCAATATCGAATCCCTCGAGGCCATCATTGACCGGGAGGGTGATGGTATAGCAGCATTCATTTATGAACCACTGGTCCAGGGAGCAGGGGGCATCAGGATGTATGAGGCCAAATGGTTGGAAAGACTGATCCGGAAAGCAAGGTCGAAATCCATCATCTGTATTGCCGATGAGGTAATGACCGGCTTTGGCAGGACAGGTAAATTGTTTGCCAGTGAATACATGGAAGAACAACCCGATATCATCTGTTTATCAAAAGGACTGACAGGTGGCGTAATGCCCCTGGGCGTTACTGCCTGTGCCGATTTCATCTACCAGGCATACGTAACCGATGACCGGTTGAAAACCTTTTTCCATGGACATTCTTTCACTGCCAATCCATTGGCCTGCACGGCCGCATTGGCCAGTCTTGAACTTTTGAAGGAAGAAGCAGCTATCCAGGGTATCAGGAGGATAACGGAAAGCAACATACGATTCCTCACCCGTTTGCAGGCAATGGCCACCAATAATGAAGCCCCGATCAAAAACCCAAGGGCACTAGGTACCATCCTGGCTTTCGAGATCAGTTCCGGCAAGGATGAGTACCTTAATAAGGTCAGCCCTGTTGTTACGCGGATGGCCATGGAAAAAGGCATCTATATCAGACCACTTGGCAATACGGTATACCTGATGCCGCCCTACTGTATTAGTGATAGGGAATTAGCCTTGCTGGAAGAATGCATTTGTGAAATACTCATGAAGTTTTAAAAAAAAGAAGCCGCTTTACAGCGGCTTCTTTTATATAACACCAAAACTGATCCATTAGAATGCGGGGTCCGCAGGGGTATTGGGATTGTTATCCCTTTCCCTGAATGGATAAGGCATGAAGTTGCGGCTGCGCTCCGTATTGGGGCGACCAAAGCGACGCATATCCTCGAGCTTCAATCCACTCATATACAATTCAACGCAACGGTTGCGGTAGATCTCCTGCAACAATTGGTCAGCGGTCAATGGTCCCGCAATTGCCGGAAGGTCAGCCCCCACCCCAAACGGGTCACCACTGGCCTTCTTGGTCACCACCTTGTTCAATTCAACTAATGCACCATCCAGGTCCGGGCTTGTTTTACGGGCAAGTGCTTCCGCCTTGATGAGGGTCATTTCACCCGGCAGGTAAATGGGATAGGCTGAATTGGCCAATTGGGCGAATCCATTGATCTTGAAACGGGCTGCGCTTGAACCACTCAAGATCATATAAAATGGCACCCGCTTGTCGGCCAGGTCAGGAGCCAGTCCAACAGGCAAACCCATGGTTGAATCCAGGGGCTGGCAAACGTTGAAGTTGGACGTGTGTACATCGAAGATCGGATTGGGGTTTGCTGCCTCAAAATTCATGGTTGACCGCTTGGTCAGGTCAACCAGGTTAGCAGCAGCCAATGCCTGGTCATACTTCCCATTGAACAGGGAAAAACGTGCCTTTAAGGCCTGCAGGGTATTTACGATATCAAGTCCGGCCGGGATACTGCTATTGAAGTTGGCAGGAGGTGTATTAGCGGCTATAGCGGCAAGTGCGTTATCGATGGTTGCAATGGCCAGGTCAAAACCCTGTGCCCTTGTAACAAATCCTACATTAACGCCATTTCCTTCCGGAACATCGGTCCAGTACATTGACATTGCCCCGATGGAAAGTGCCTTGAAGATGGATGCATAGCCGATCAATCCGGCTGCATATCCTTTATCACTCAGATTGTTTGCGTTCTCGATCACTTTATCAGCATCGTAGATGATCTTATTGCTGGTCGTCCAGAGACCTGCCAGCATGGTATTGGTTCCATCTACTGCGGTACCACCCCTGTTCAATTGGTCTTCAGGGAGGTTACCCGCATTCAACAGCCTCAATTCCCTGGTCACCAAACCTGTGGTGGTAACAAGGTTGTACAATGAACTTGCCCTGCTGAGGGAATAGGTCCTCTGCAATCCGACACAAACACCGGTCAGGCCGGCGGGACTGCTGAACACCTGTTCTTCGGAAGGCCGGGAAGGGTCAGTGAAATCCTTCTTACAGGAAGTTGTGGCCATTGCCACAACTGCCAGGGTAAGTATGGTAGTATATTTTATGATATTGCTTTTCATACATTCAGTTTTTTGCGGTTAGAATTTAGCCTGTACACCAAAGCTGTAGGTTCTTGGAATAGGTACGGCGCCGAAATCAATACCCCTAAGGATGGTGCTCTGTCCACCGGCATTAACTTCAGGATCATAACCCTTATAGTTATCCCAGGAGACCAGGTTACGGCCACTCAGGGTCAGGTTCAGGTTGCTGAACACTTTTCCAACGCGACCAACCCTGTAGGAGAAAGCCACTTCACGAAGCTTTACGAAAGATCCATCGTCAATTCTCCATTCTTCGATGGGGTATACACCCTGGATATATCCACGGGGAATCTCACCATTATGCTCCTGTTCAGCGACCTTACCATTACCTACACCCTGTCGAGTCCTCCAGTCGGCATTGAATACATCAACTCCCTGTACGGCATCAACCTGTACACGCAATCCAAGCTTCTTGTAAGAAAACTCGTTCACCAGTGAACCGGTCCAATCGGGATTGGGGTCACCGATAATCCTTCTCAGTACAGCACCGGTTGGCAATCCGTTGGTACCACGCTGCGGGGTATAGGAAAGCGGGGAATTCTGCACACCCCTTTCAGTTTGGGGAATACCTGCAGGATTCTTCACCTGTTCGCCATTTTCATTCACCGCAAAGAATGTTCCATAGAACACACCGATGGGCTGCCCCTCCAGGATAGCTACTGGCGCACCACTATTGGTGCTCAACAGCGTTAATGCCTGGCCAATGTTTACAGCCTTGTTGCGGTTATGGTTATAGATAGCGGTTACATCCCAGCTGAAATCCTGCTTGCGCACCAGGCCGGCATTCACAACCACTTCAAAACCCTTGTTCTCCAGGGATCCGAAATTGTCCAGGCGGCTGGAGAAACCAGTGGTGGGGGCAATCACCCTGTTGATCAGCAGGTCGTTTACCTTCTTGTTGTATACGTTCACCTGCAAACCCAGCCTGTTCTTGAAGAAGGCGAGGTCCATACCAAATTCCAATTCGGTCTGGCGTTCCGGCCTCATGTTCTCATTGGCCAGCGTGGAAGATGAGAAAAAGGAAGAACGGCCAAGGTAACCAACACCGGTATAACCATTGAATCGATCATAGGGTCCAATACCTGTAAGGTTTCCTGACTCACCATAGGCCACCCTGAACTTCAACAGGTCCCACCAATCACTCACACCCAGCTTCTCCCAATAGTCAGTTGAGGAGATCACATAGCTGGCACTACCTTTCAGGTAAACCTGGTTGCGCTGGTCTGGTCCAAACACGGAAGATCCGTCCATCCTAACCGCACCGGTAAGGAAGAGGTGGTTCTTGTATTTGAAATTCTGCTGGATATAACCACCGGAAACAGACAGTTCACCCCTTGCATCCGCTCCGGGAAGCTGGGTAGCAGCACCTGGAACCGTTTGAACGAAGGGAGGCAAACCACGGCCCTGGGCCATTACATAGCTGCTCTTCTCATACTGCAGGGAGTAGCCCACCTGGGTAGTGGAACTCAGGTTGTCGGTGATATCCGTATTAAAAGTACCATTGAGTTCATGGTTGATCTGGAAGAACGTGAAACTGGCAGAACTGGCGTAACCATTCAGGGAAGGATCAAGGCTTGCACCACCTCCAAAGAACGCGGTATTCACGTTATACGCAAATGGCGGGATATAGGTCTTACCATTCTGTGTATAGTTGTCGATACCCATGGTATAATCGAAGCTCAGCTTCTTGGTAGGCTTGTACTTCAGTGAAGCGCCGGCCAGTATACGATTGGTCTCTTGCTTTTGCTTGATGTCCTCAATTACAGAAACAGGGTTCACCCTGCCCCTTTCACCAACAGCCTTGATGTTACCAAGGGCGTCGCGGGTCCAGATATCATGGAAGTTACCAATGATATTGATGGAGTTCATAGGTGAGTAGAATGAGTTACCATCCGGCTTTTCATTTCCGGTGCTGTTGATATAATTCAGGTTAAGGGCCACATTCAGCTTATCACCGATCGCCTGGTCTAGGTTGGAACGGAAGCTGAAACGCTGGAAATCGGTATTCTTGATGATACCCTGGTTGTAGAAATAGGAACCTGAAACATAATATTTGGTCTTATCACGGCCACCAGTAACCGAAACGTTGTTATCGGTACCTATTCCAGTGCGGAAGATATAGTCGTTATAGTCATAACGCTGTACCGCTGTAGTATTGGTGGGCAGTGCCGGAGGAGTACCTGTTGCGGTAATGATGTCCTGGGTAAATACATCAGGTGAGCCACCGAATTTAGTGGGGGCATTACTTACAGGAACCTTATGACGGATTTGGTTTACCATGACATTAGTGGAGAAGCTCACTACAGGAGCACCAGTACTACCCCGCTTGGTGAAGATCTGAACCACACCGGCATTGGCGCGGGAACCATAAATGGCAGCAGCTGCCGCACCATTCAACACCTCGATCCTTTCAATGTCGGCAGGGTTGATATCAGCCATACGGTTGGTACCAATGGAACCAACAAAGTTCTGGCCATCATAGTTACCCTGTGTATTCGTTACCCTGGTAGTTGCGTTGTTCACGATGATACCGTCAACGATATAAAGCGGTTCAGAAGAACTGTTGATGGAACTGATACCACGGAGGCGTACGGAAATACCACCGGCAGGATCACCTGAGTTCTGGATGATCTGGGCTCCGGCTGTTTTACCCTGCAAGGCCGATAGAACGTTAGCGGTGGCGCCTTTGTTCAGGTCATCGGCCTTAACAGTGCTGATATAGCTACCCAATTGCTTTTTGGTAGTACCGGCTGAAGTACCTGTCACCACCACTTCTTCCAGGCCAAGGGCATCTGCATCCAGCTGGGCGTTCGCTTTATAATCACCTGCACCGGCAACCTGTACTGATACAGAACGCCCCTTGAAACCAATACCCGAAAAATCGACCTGGTAAGTACCTGGCTTCAGATCGGCCGTAATACCATAGTCGCCATTCTGATCTGTTGCGGAACCAATAGTGGTATTCCGGATGAGTACGGTAACACCGGCAACACCGTTGCCTTTTGCATCAGTCACCTTACCCGTAATTCGAACCTGTGCCATTGAGGCAAGGCCCAGCAAACACATCACAGCCAGCAGTAATAGCCGCCTTGACATGATCACTCTTTTAAGAGGTCCATTTTTCATACAGCGTGTTTTGATTTATCAATGGAGAATAATACAAATTGGGATCACAAAGGGCAGCGGGAATTCGTTGGGAATACTGAACGAAATGACTGCTTTGCGGCAAAGGGGCATAGTGCGGAATGGGCCATTCCATCTGGTGTTCATACACCTCCAACGGGTATCCAAAATGGCCAACCATAAGCAGACTGTCCTGGTTTGGGCAAAGCATAGCAATCGATTCGGCATTGAAATTAAGGGAAATCCATGCAAAACCGCATAAAACTGCAAAAAAAATTTGGATTATCCGCAAACTCAGGCAAGATAAACACGAAAAAAGCTGCTTTGTTCAAGCAGCTTTTAGCATAAAATTTTACGGACGGAAGCTATCAATGCAACATCACCGGCAATTTCACCTGGGTCTTATCCCATTCCATGATCATATTGCCCCCTGCAAAACGGATGGTGAACTGTTCTACTACCTGGTCCAGGTTAATCACGGGCACTTTTACCTGTGCCACATTCTTCCCCTTGATCTTATCATATTCATAAGCTCCCCATTGCTTTAACTCGCTATTCAGGATGATGGTCCATTCCTTTGCTTCCGGAATCACAAAAAGCGTATAGGTTCCAGCCTTAATATGCTTACCAGCCAGCATAGCATCCTTGGCGAAGGTGATCTCGGTAGCCTCATCTGCACCTGCCCTCCATACCTTTCCGTAAGGCTCCAAAGAACCAAAAATATCCCTGCCCTTCTTGTAAGGACGGCCATAGGTGACACTGATGCCGCCGTCACTAACTGTTTCATGTGGGCTCTTCCGCTGTTGCTGGGCACAGGCAGGAGCTATAAAAACAAACGCAAGCAAAGCAAATAATACAGATTTCATATAACTGGTTTTTGAATACTGAAATTACTGATTTGATTCCACAAGCTGCTTTAAATGTGTAAGGCTTTGTTCCATGACCGGCCCCACCTGACGGTCATAAATGATACTGCCAAACTTTTCCCAAGGATACCAGCCGAGGTGAAAATTAAAATACCATTGAACAGTAATAATACCTGGCCTCGGTTCCATGATACTGTAAACTGATTCAAATTCCTTTCCTTTCATTGGGGTCCAGACAGACTGGACCATGGAATCCGATTTGGTTTTCAGGCTTATGGCATAGCGTGATCCCTGCCATTGCCTTTTATTTTGCCATTGGCCCTTTTCCTGCACAAGGTATTCATTCCACTTGCCCCAGTTCATGCCCTCTTGCACAAATGGCAATACCGCAGCCCTGGGCGCATTGATATCGATCGCCCTACTAATCCTCACCGAAGAGGGTATCAGGAGCGAAATGGCTGTCAGTAAAAGAAATAACCCAATTGCACTGATCAGTGCCAATTTCAATAATCGCATAGGTTTATTTTTATTCCCACCTGAACACTTTTATGGCTACTGCATACACAATGCCCCCCCAAACCACGAGCACCAGCAACTGTGGCCAGCAATCGCCCAAGTGGGCCCCTTCAAATGCGATCTTTCGCATCGCATCATTGAAATAGGTCAATGGAAGCACTTTACATATTGGCTGCAGCCAGGCAGGGAAACTGTCTATTGAAAAGAAGGTACCGGCCAACAGGAACTGCGGCAGCGTAATAATATTGGCAAAAGGCGGGATACTGCTTTCATTCTTCGCCAACCCACTTACAATGAAGCCGAAACCCATGAATACCAGCAAGGCGACAAAACTGAGTACCATGATCTCAAGAAAGGTGAGCCAGCCATGCACCAGGGTGAACTCAAAAGCGAAATGCCCAATCCCAATGATGATCACAGCGGTCAGTAACTGGAAGATCACCCTGCTCAGGCCCTCTCCCAGCACTATGGCAGCCTTACTAACGGGAGTGGCAAAGAATCTCTTGATGACCAGTTGCTGGCGGAGGTTGAAGAATAGGAAGGCTACACCAAATACCCCTGCACTGAGCAGGGAAAAGCCCAGCTGCCCAGGCAGGATAAAATCGATGGTGCGGTATTTCCTGACCTGGCTGATCTGTGGAACTATCCTTGCCACACTATTCCTACCGCTGAATCTTTCCCTGTCGATCTTCGTGATCACATTCTCCACCAGCGGAAGGAAGGTAGAGAATTTATCTGCACTGGCGGTTGTACTCCTGAAATGGACAATATAAGGTGGCTCACCTGCCGTGGTATCCCCTTTCCGGATATCCAGCACACCAGTGACCCTTCCTTTAGTAAGGTCCTGTTCAACCGTTGCACTGTCCTTGCCATCGATAAACCGGATATTATTGAAACCTTTGAGACTATCGAGGATGGGATTAAGGGTATCTGAACCGGTAGCCAAAACCAGTTTATAGCTTGGTCCTGAACCGCTCCCGATAAACCCAAAGACCAGGATAAATACCAGTGGAAAAAATATGCTGAAGATCACAGCGGACGGGCTTCTCAATACTGCCTTCAGGCTGGCCCTGGTAATGGCCATCATGGCCTTCCACTGACTGTACTGCTTGTTACTCATAATTTGTTGGTGGCAAAGCTAAAGGCATGGCAGCGCTCTACCAAACCCATGATCTTAATGAATGACGATCCTGAAAGGCATCCTGGCCTGGGCATTTCCGATGGAACCTTTCAACTGCAACCATTCCTGGTAAAGCCTGTAGCTCCCCTCCCCCAGTTCGCGTTGCAATACAGACTCGTGTACATTTCGTTTATAGGACCCTGATAGTCTTTCCAGCAGGCCCACCGGCTCCGGGTATTCGCGGATCCGGAAAGCTTTTAAGCCGGCCAGCTTAGCGGCAGCATTTACAGCATCATCCATCCCGCCCAGCCTGTCCACCAGGCCAATACGGATAGCTTTATTACCAGCCCAGATCCTGCCCTGGCCCACACTATCCACCATGGCTACTTTCATTTTCCTGCCTTCTGCCACCCTTCCAAGAAAAGTTTGGTAGATACTGTCAACATCCGCCTGGTAAAAGGCCTTTTCTGCATCAGACAATGGCTCGGTGATGGATGGATGGTTGGCATAAGGCCCGGTCTTCACCCCGTCAAAAGTAACACCCACCTTATCGGAGAAGAACCCCTTCATATTGGGAATGATACTGAATACGCCTATGGAACCGGTAATGGTAGTAGGTAGCGCAAATATGCTATCCGCATTACAGGCCATATAATAACCACCGGATGCCGCCACATCACCATAACTCACCACCACCGGCTTGTCTTTTTTAGCCAGGGCGATTTCCCGCCACATGTTCTCGCTGGCCATGGCACTGCCTCCACCGGAATTGATGCGCACCACTATCGCTTTTACCTTGCTATCCAGCCT
The DNA here is from genome assembly GCF_018595685.2 of Flavihumibacter rivuli. Lineage (NCBI taxonomy): Bacteria > Pseudomonadati > Bacteroidota > Chitinophagia > Chitinophagales > Chitinophagaceae > Flavihumibacter > Flavihumibacter rivuli. The sequence goes on along the minus strand of NZ_CP092334.1, from coordinate 871,215 downwards.
TGCCTTACGGATATACTTCCGGAAACGGTCTCCGCCAATATTGTTCTCATCACCGCTGCCATCCACAATATTTCCCTCTGCGTAGATCAGGGCTATCCTGTCAGTTCCAGAGCCACCCTTGAAGTTGACCCCCTGGGAATACTTTGACATGGATACAAAGCCGATCTTTTCTATGGAAGTGGCGCCGGTTTTACGCCTGATCTCTTCTTTCACTTCATCCTCATATTTGACTGCATCCGCCATCTGCAACCTCACAGCATCATTGGCTGTCCTCAACGCATAAGTATTGGCGTAAGTCCGCAACTGCGCCGTATCAATCTTGCGCGCTGAACCCACCGCAGCCAGCAGGTGAGTGTACAGGTCTTCCAGCAGTTCCATGGACTGCAGTTTATTGGCATCGGTCATCTTTTCCTCCCTGAACGGCTCTGTGGCACTTTTGAACTTACCGGCATAAAAGATCTGGGGCTGGATCTCCAACCTGTCCAGGGCTTTTTTAAAGAATACGTACTCCATGCCCAGGCCCTTCCATTCTATCCCTCCTTTGGGATGCACATATACTTTATCGGCAACACTGGCCACATGATAAGCCAGTTGGGGGATCACTTCCCCATAGGCAATGATGAATTTCTTTGAACGCTTGAATTCCAGTAGCGCATTCCGCAATTCTTCACTGGTTCCATAACCATTGGCATTACCCCCGCATTTCAGGTAAATGCCATCAATATTGTTATCAGAGGCAGCAAACCGGATCATCCTTACCAGGTCATATATACCGGGTGATTCAAACTCAGCCGAACCGCCCAATGGCCCCAGCATATCCTCTTTGGCCTGTTCCGAAAAAGATTGCGAAAGGTCAAGGTATAATACGGATGAAGGACTGATCACCACCTCCTCACGGGATGCCAGCGAACCGGCCAAACCTAATAATATGAAAAAGGCCAGTAAGCAGAAAACAACAATCGCCAAAAGGGAGGCGAAGAAATATTTAAAGAATTGTGCCATAAATGTGCAGGGTTGAAAAAAGCAAAATCACGGATATTTGCGCCTGTAAAGTAATAAAACTATGGATACTGCTTACCTCCTGATAGGCGGCAATATCGGGAACAGGGAGGAATACCTTCAACAAGCCCGGACCCTGATCAATGAACTGGCAGGAGAGGTAAGGAAAACTTCTTCCATCTATGAAACTGCAGCATGGGGTATGACGGACCAAAACGCCTTTCTTAACCAGGTGCTGGAAATAGCTACCCCTTACAATGCCCATCACCTGATGGACCGCCTCCTCCTGATAGAGGAAAAGATGGGCAGGAAAAGGTCCATCAAGTTCGGGCCAAGGACCATTGATATCGACATCCTGCTCTTCGGCAATGAAGTGCACAACACTAGCCATACCAGGATCCCCCATCCAGAATTACCCAACAGGAGGTTTGCCCTCATCCCATTGGCGGAATTGGCGGGCGATCTCGAGCATCCCGTGCTACACAAATCAATAAACGAATTACTGGATGCCTGCCCGGATCAACTGGCTGTGAATAAAATCTAATGAACGATTTCCGCCAATCCTTTTTCTTTGCAACTTTCAGCAAGTTATAAGGGAATACTGGGGATGGCAACACCATCTGATTACCCCATTGCCCCCAACCTCCAAAACAGAGCCTAAACCCGGATGAATTACCATTTTATTACGATCGAAGGAAATATTGGTGCAGGCAAGACCACGCTGGCACATATCCTGGCCAAGCATTATAATGCAAGATTGGTACTGGAGGAGTTTGCTGATAACCCTTTCCTCCAAAAGTTTTACGAGAACCCTTCCCAATTCGCCTTCCCGCTGGAACTATTCTTCATGGCGGAAAGGTATAAACAGCTGAAGGAATTGATCCACACGAAGGACCTCTTCCATAATGTAACGATCTCGGATTACCTGTTTACCAAATGCCTGCTCTTTGCCAAGGTTAACCTTCCGGAAGAAGAATTCAGGTTATACCAACGGCTTTTTGAGATCATCCACCAGCAACTTATCCAGCCGGAGATCCTGATCTACCTGCATGCCCCTGTTCAAAAGCTGCAGTTGAACATCAGGAAGCGCAACCGACCCTACGAGCAGGCGATACCAGACGAATACCTGTTCAGTATCCAGGAAACCTATACCCACTATATCAAGCAACATAACATCAAGACCCTTTTTGTTGATGCCAGCAATGCCGATTTCCTGGGCAACGAAAAGCATGTGCAGGCCATCATCAATGCCCTTGACAAAGACTATGATGACGGCCAGCATTTCATTGCCTTACCCTAAGCATCAACGTTATGAATGAAACCTCCCCTATAGCGCAGGCACAGCATGACCCAATGGCCAGCATCAGGCTTCCTGAATTCCGCAACCTGATGATCGGGAGGTTCCTTTTCATCATGGCCCTCCGCATGATGGCCACCCTGGTGGGATGGTGGTTATACGAGCTCACGAATGACCCCTTGGCCATGGGCCTGGTAGGATTGGCAGAAGCCGTACCGGCTATCTCCCTGGCACTTTATTCCGGTCACGTAATTGACCTTTCTGACAAGCGCAAACTGCTGATCAGGGGCGTTTCCTTCTACCTATGCTGTGCGGCCATCCTGCTTTTCCTTTCCTGGGCCTTTAGCAAAGGCACCACCAAGGTATGGGTGGTTAGCGGCATTTACATCGCGATCTTTTTTACAGGTATCATCCGTTCATTTACCGGCCCCTCCTTCTCGGCTATCCTTGCCCAGATCGTTCCCCGACAGCTACTCGCCAATGCTACCACCTGGAGCCAGGGAACCTGGCTAACGGCATCGGTTACCGGACACGCTACTGCTGGCTTCCTGATCGCCGCGATCCATACTACCGGCACACTTATCGTCATCTGCAGCCTTATCGCTGCCGGATTGTTTTTTATCTATTCACTACTGCCCAAACCACCAGTTGCCAGGGCTGGTGATAAAAAGACCTGGGAGTCCGTACAAGAGGGTATCCGATTCGTATTCCAGACAAAAGAGATCCTGGGGGCGCTTACACTCGACCTTTTCGCTGTTTTATTTGGGGGGGCAGTGGCCATGGTACCGGTTTTTGCCAAGGACATCCTGAAGGTGGGTCCAATTGGTTTTGGATGGCTGAATGCAGCGGCTGATATAGGGGCGATCCTGATCATTGTAACGCTAACATTCTTCCCTATGAAAAAAGCCCAGGGAAGGAAACTCTTTTATGCTGTCGGTGGCTTCGGGATCTGTATTATCATCTTTGCCCTTTCCAGGGCATTCTGGCTTTCCTTTATTGCCCTTTTGTTTAGCGGGGTCCTGGATGGGATCAGTGTAGTGGTCAGGGGAACGATCCTGCAATTGAAAACCCCTGACGATATGAGGGGAAGGGTACTCAGTGTGAACAGTATGTTCATCAACAGTAGCAACGAAATCGGGCAATTCGAAAGTGGTGTGGCGGCCAGGCTGATGGGTACTATACCCTCAGTTGTATTTGGCGGCTGCATGACCCTGGTAGTCGTTATTGTAACCTGGTACAAGGCCAGAACATTAAGGGAAATGGAATATTGACCACCATTACCATTTGGGACAACAGGCTTCTTTGCGGGAACCTCCAACTTCATTCTTATAATATATCCAGGTCCGAATCCTGGTATCTGGGAACCTAGAGCTTAAGTATTTCCTTTCTTTTACCCACGACCCATACGATATCGCCCCATTCAAAAACAGTATTGGATTCCGGATTCAGGATACGACGGCCATCCCTTTCTATACCCACTACCAAGCCATTGGTCCTTTCCCGGATACCTGAATCCAAAATGGACAAGCCTTTCAACCGGTTATGCTCATCCACCTTTACCTGCATCAGGCTGATCTCCTCATCATCGTGGCCGGGTATGGTTAGGGTCTGGCCTATCTCCTTACGGAACAATTCCAACTGCTGGTCAGTGCCGATCACCGCCAGTACGTCATTGGGGAATACATGTTCATCCCGCTTGGGTGCCGCTATTTTCAATGCCCCCCTGTCGATGCTGGCAATATTCACCCCGAACCTTTCCCTCCAGCCAAGCTCCATTAGGGTCTTGCCCACACAGACCGCTTCCGGTTTTATGGTGAAATAAGCCAGGTGCGCGTCCCAGGGCGAGAGGGTACTATTGGCACCGGTATTCCTTGCAATTTCACGGTTGTTGAGGTTCCGGATGAATCTTTTCTCCATCCGGGTATAGAAAGCCTGGAGTTTCCTGGAGAAGATCACCAGTACGATCACCAGCACCGCCAGGGTAAGGATCATCGATATAAAATAATCGAAGAGCTGGCTCATCAGCAAATAGAGGTAGAAAACGGCAAGCAGGTTCCTGGTTACCTCCAAAACTACCAGGGGCCCGTGGTTCAACTGGTTATTCATCCATACCGTCATATAGGCCCCGCTATGCGGCTTCTTTACGGTCAATGCCCAAATGAACGGTGAGGCCACTGTCAGGGAAACCACTATGGTAATGACATGGGCAAGGTTGGCATTATCGATATACTGCCGAAGGATCGGATCAAGCCACCTCACCCCTAAAAACATCAGGGCCAGGATCACAATGGAATTCAAGCCGATCACCATGGCATAATACCGGAATACCTTGCGGGCATCCGATTCCGAAGGGATATGCTGGGCGCCGCTACTGTAGCGGTTCAGGCGGTTAACCCACTTTTGGGGAAGGGTTTTTTCGATCGACTTATATACCGGTTCAGCTGCCCTGATCATAAAGGGAGTAGTAAAGGTGGTGATCACCGAAACCCCAACAGCAATGGGATAAAGGAATTCATCGGTCACCTTAAGGGAAACACCCAATGTGGCAATGATGAAAGAGAATTCACCGATCTGCGACATACTCATCCCGGCTTGGATGGATTGTTTTAATGGCTGTCCTGCGATAAGGGCACCCAGACTGACATGGATGGTCTTACCCAATACCACCGCAAGGGTGATCACCAGCACGGGAATCTTATATTCCCACAACAGATGGGGATCGATCAGCATCCCTACAGATACAAAGAAAATGGCACCAAAGAGATTCTTTACCGGAACCATCTGGTGTTCGATCTGTTCCGCTTGCGTGGTTTCAGCCAGTACAGAGCCCATGATAAAGGCACCCAGGGCCGCTGAAAAACCAATGGTCGTAGCCAACAGCACTGTTCCCAAACAAAGCGCCAGTGCTATAATGAGCAGGGTCTCCTCGTTGATCCATTTGGCAGCCCAGCGAAAAGCACCAGGAATGATGAAGATGCCACCAAGGAACCATAAGCAGAGAAAGAAAACCAGTTTCACGACTGCCAGCAACAACTCGGCTCCTGAGAACTGCTGGCTCACAGCAATGGTAGAAAGCAAAACCAGCAACAATACTGCAACGATATCCTCTATCACCAGCATACCCATTACCAGCGAAGCAAAACTTTTTTCTTTTAGTCCCTGTTCCTCAAAAGTCCTGATAATGATAGTGGTGGAAGAAATGGCAATGATCCCCCCAAGGAAGATACTGTTCATGGCAGACCAGCCCATGATAGTACCCAACACGTATCCAAGCACCAGCATTCCACTGATCTCAAAAATCCCTGATACACCGGCTGCTCCCCCTACCCTCAAAAGTTTACGGAAACTGAATTCAAGCCCCAGGCTGAACAACAGGATGATCACCCCTATTTCAGCCCATATCCTGATGTTCTCGGTATCAGCGATGGTGGGAAAGAATGAGAAATTGGGCCCAACGAAAAGTCCGGCAACTACATAACCTAAAACCAGTGGAAGCTTCAGCCGCCTGAAAAGAAAGGTTGTGACAGCAGCCACCAGCAGGATCAATGCCAGGTCATTTATCAAAAGCGGTAGATGAGCCATATTTGTTAACGGTAATGTTTATTCGCAAATATCCCGGTCAACACTGTTCAGGACAATTAAAACCTATTTAATCTGACCCATCAGGCGTTCAATAACATAATAAACAGCCGGGCAAAAACTGCTGTTCTTCAGGGTTAGGGGAATCCTTTTCAGGATAACATCTTCATCAGTGTAAGGAAAACGTTCACAATCAGATGGCCTTTGTTCATAAATGCTGCAACGGTTGTCTGTCCCCAGGAAGGGACAGGGGCTGGTCCGGACTACATAATCACCTTCCTCATCCAGGCGCAGGTAGGTTTCAATGAAAACACTTTCCTTCATCCTGAGATACTTGCTGATCCTTCTGATGTCCGTTGTCTTGAAACGCGGGGAATAGTTTTTACAACAGGCAGCACATTCCAGGCAGTCGATCTTACTAAAAGCCTCCTCATGCAAATCGGGCAGAAGCCTCAGGACCTTATTCTTATTGGCTGATTGCAAAAACTGCTTGTAAGCCTTCTGCCGTTCGGCACTTTTTTTCTTCCAGTTAAGAAGCAGGTCTGACATGATGCAAAAAAGGGTTTAGGTCCTGCAATATACACCAGGGCTGATAATCGGCATCTCCCCGGAGCTACCGTGTACCCACATCTTCAGGTGCTTTCTCCTCGTTTGGAAGGTGAAGCAATTAAACAATAGCTATTGTCCTGAACTATGGTTGGTGCTCTGAGACCCGGAGGGCAATGTCATTAAGTTAAGGGGAGTTGGGTTGGTGTGCTAATAAAAAAAGCAGAGAATCACTTTGTTATTTTTGAGGTGCGAACTACAAAAAAACAGGATTCTCATGCTTGAGGCAAATTTACGTATCATCCAAGAACTAAAGCTATTCTTACAGTTAATTGTTAGCGATTCTGATCTGCTGTCGTTCTTTGGCAACACCCCTACTGCCTTTACCCGGAGGAGAAAACTTACGTTTGATCGGATGGTTTTGCTAATTGCCCGGTTATGTAAGAAGACACTGAGTGTGGAGCTGGCGTCATTCTTTAACGAGATAGGCACCTCCCTGGACTGCTCCACCAGCGCCTTCTGCCAGCAGCGAATGAAGCTTAACCCATTGTTCTTCAAAATATGGAACAAGCTACTATGTGACGCATTCTATGCTTATAATGCTGCAAATGTGAAAAAATGGAGAACTTATCGGGTCGTTGCCATTGACGGCTCCAATATGAGCCTTGTGAATACCCCATCACTATCCAGCCATTTTGGTGGTCAGCATAATCAGCATGGCTCTTTTGTCCAGGCAAAGGCAGTTTATCTGCACGATGTACTCAACTGCTTGACAATCAGCACCTCTTTAGTTCCTTTCAGAACCGGAGAGCAAATTGTTGCCTATTCTATGATAGAACAACTTGAAGAGGACATGCTGGCCATTTATGACCGAAATTTCTGCAATTACAAGATGTTCGCATTGCATTTATGGCAAGAGACGGAGCGGAAGTTCATCATTAGGGCTAAGGAAAGTTATGAACCCTTTAAGGGATTTATTGCCAGTGGCAAGAAGAGTGATATAGTCCAGTTGCTACCTTCATTTTCAGCAATAAAGGGATTACGTCAACATGGTTACATTATCACCCGTCAAACAGCATTGAAGGTCCGACTGGTGCGCGTAGACCTTCCCGATACTGTTGAAGTTCTAGTGACCAACCTTTGGGAAGAGGAAGATAATCCCAGCCATATTTTTAAGGAACTATACTTCCTGAGATGGAAGCTTGAAACGAACATCTCACACCAGAAAAACATCTTACAATTGGAGTCCTTTAGTGGCCTTTCACCCCTTTCGGTTGCCCAGGACTTCTATGCTACAGTATTTACTTCGAACCTACATGCCATTTTAGTAGCCCCGGCACAGAAAGAAGTTGACGAAAAACCATACAGGGGTAAATATCCCAGAAAGGTTAATGGAAACAAATCATATGGAGGCTTGAAGACCAAAATGGTAAAACTCTTCATTGTCCAAAACCCGGAATCCATATTATTAGAGCTACAGCGATATTTTGTAAGAAATACATTGCCAATCCGATCGGGGAGATCCTCGCCAAGACAGATTAAAAATAGAAATAGCAAAAGCAAGCATAAAACCTATATGAATTACAAACCCGCCTTCTAAAACCTTAACTTAATGACATTGCCCGGAGGGTCTCTTTGTTTGTAGCATAGCAAGGGTGATCGGTTAGGCTCCCCGAGCCCCGTAGGGCGCTCCTTATTTGTATTCAATCAAGCTGCTGTCGCTACAAATAAACAGCACCCTACGGGGCTGGATTACATCACTACCACCTTGCTACAAAGAAGCAGCCCCGCTGGGGCTGGGCAGCATCACTATCCCGTCTACCCTTTAGCAGACCGCACTGAGGTGTTAAGTAAGTAAAAAGATGTGGGTACACGGTAGCTCCCTGGAGACCTCCTTTCCTATACCCATTTTGTATGGCGGGGACAGCCCAACTCAAGTTCATACAGTACTGACCACCAACAAGTAACACTTGCCTCAAACAGAAGTCAACCGTTTGTTCACAACACTCAACAAACAGCTGTTAGTTAATGCACTTATCTTACCTTTGCGCATCCATAAAAGGTCAACCCGTCATATTATGAATTTATTCCAATCACAATCGAATGAATTTCTTGCCCGTCACATTGGCACAGTGGGATCAGAGCAGGAAATGCTGGCCACTGTTGGTGTAGGCAGCCTGGAAGAACTGATCAGCAAAACGGTTCCTGCCGCCATCCGCAAGCAAGGCGACCTGAATGTTCCCGAAGCGATCAGTGAGGCCCAGTTGCTGAAGGAACTGAAGGAGATCTCGCTCCAGAACAAAGTGTTCCGTACCTATATCGGCCAGGGATATTATGATACCATCACCCCAAGCGTTATTCTCCGCAACATCTTTGAGAACCCGGGATGGTACACGCAATACACTCCTTACCAGGCAGAAATTTCACAGGGAAGATTGGAAAGCTTGTTGAATTACCAAACCATGGTGAGTGACCTGACGGGATTGCCTATTGCCAATGCCTCCCTTTTGGATGAGGCTACTGCAGCTGCCGAGGCTATGAACATGCTTTTCCACCATGTCAACAGGACAGATGAGATCAAGCAGCCCAAATTCTTTGTAGATAACGACGTTTTCCCGCAAACCAAGGACCTGGTCATCACCCGTGCCACCCCAATTGGCATTGAAGTGGTTTTTGGAGATTACAGGACCACAGCTATAGATAACAGTTATTTCGGTGCGCTGGTGCAATATCCCAATGAAAAGGGAAGCATTGAAAACTATCGCTCCTTTGTTGAGAAAGTTCATGGCATTGGTGGTTATGTAGCCATGGCCACGGACCTGCTGGCCCTGACCCTGCTCACCTCCCCTGGTGAATTAGGCGCAGATGTGGCCTTCGGTTCTGCACAACGTTTTGGTGTTCCACTGGGTTATGGCGGTCCGCATGCAGCCTTCTTCAGCGCGAAGGACGAATTCAAGCGTTCCATGCCGGGAAGGATCATCGGTATCAGCATTGATGCACAGGGAAAGCGAGCCTTGCGCATGGCATTGCAAACCCGTGAGCAGCACATCAAGCGTGAAAAAGCAACCTCCAATATCTGTACAGCACAGGCACTGCTGGCCAACATGGCCGCCATGTATGCCGTATTCCATGGACCAGAAGGCTTGAAGAATATTGCCATGAGGGTATCCCTTTTAACGCGCACCCTTGCCCATGAATTGACCGCGCTGGGAGTTGAGGTTGTCAACGATAATTATTTTGACACACTTTATATCAAGGCGGGCAATAGCGAACAATTGAAGGAATTGGCCGAAGCCCAGCAAATGAACTTCAGGTATTTTGACAATGGCCATGTAGGCATTTCGCTGGACGAAACCACCACCCAAACCGATATCCTCGATATCGTAAGTGTGTTTGCCGCTGCCAAAGGCTCTGATATTGCAGCCATTAGCTTCGATAATGAGGCCAGCTTGGACAATATCCCCAGCAGCCTTACCCGCACTTCTGAGTTCCTTACACACCCGGTTTTCAACAGCCACAGGAGCGAGAGCCAGATGATGCGTTATATCAAGTCCCTTGAAAACAAGGACCTCTCCCTCAATACCTCCATGATCTCACTGGGCAGCTGTACCATGAAACTAAATGCGGCTACCGAGATGATGCCATTGAGCTGGAGCCATTGGAGCAAGATCCATCCTTTCGCACCCGCCGTGCAGGCTGCAGGTTACCACAGGGTCATCAATGAACTGTCACAGTACCTCTGTGAGGTAACCGGTTTCGATGCTTGCAGCATGCAACCCAACAGCGGCGCGCAGGGGGAATATGCCGGTTTGCTGACCATCCGCAACTATCACCTTGCTAACGGTGATGCACACAGGAATGTTTGCCTGATCCCCATCTCCGCCCATGGCACCAACCCCGCTTCTGCAGTAATGGCCGGAATGAAAGTGGTAGTGGTAAAGGCACTGGAGAACGGGTACATTGATGTAGATGATTTCAGGGCCAAGGCCGAGCAATACAGTGCTAACCTGGCGGGAACCATGATCACCTACCCCAGCACCTATGGTATTTTCGAAGAGAGCGTAAAAGAGATCTGTGATATCGTTCACCAGCATGGCGGACAGGTGTACATGGATGGCGCCAACATGAACGCACAGGTTGGACTGACTTCGCCAGGCCTGATCGGTGCCGATGTATGCCACCTGAACCTGCACAAGACCTTTGCCATCCCACATGGCGGTGGTGGTCCTGGAATGGGCCCGATCTGTGTGAAAGCACACCTTGCCAATCACCTTCCCGGTCACTGGGCACTGGATGGCCAGACAGGCACCCATGCAGTATCTGCAGCACCCTATGGCTCTGCATCCATACTCCTGATCAGTTATGCCTATTGCAGGCTACTGGGCAGCAAGGGGCTAAAGCAAGCAACTGAATATGCTATACTCAATGCCAACTACATGAAGGCAAGGCTGGAGCAATCCTTCCCTATCCTTTATACCGGAAGCCAGGGTACTTGCGCACATGAGTTCATCGTTGACCTGCGTCCATTTAAGCAAACAGCAGGAGTGGAAGCAGAAGATGTTGCCAAGCGCCTGATGGATTATGGTTTCCACGCACCTACCATGAGTTTCCCTGTTCCGGGTACCATCATGATCGAGCCGACAGAAAGTGAGGACAAGGCTGAGCTGGATCGTTTCTGTGATGCCCTGTTGGCAATCAGGGAAGAGATCGCAGCCATTGAGAACGGCACTGCTGACAAGGCCAATAACGTTTTGAAACATGCCCCGCATACCCAACTGGTAGTGATGGCTGACGACTGGAACCGTCCTTATAGCCGTCAACAGGCAGCCTATCCGCTGGAATATGTTGCGCTCAATAAATTCTGGCCAAGCGTTAGCAGGGTAAACAATACCCATGGCGACAGGAACCTGATCTGTACCTGTGAGCCGGTGAGTGCCTACGCTGAAGAGAATGCCTGATCATTACTGACTAGCATTTAAAACTTACCCATAAAGAAACGGTTCCCTTAGCGGGAACCGTTTCCATTTATACTTATACTGATCATCAGTTGCGGATGATCTTGAATTCAACCCTCCGGTTCAACTGCATATTCTCTTCAGAATCGTTGGGAACAACAGGCTTGGTTTCCCCATACCCCTGGGAGGTGATGCGGTCCTTGCCAATACCCTTGGAGAGGATATATTCCATTACCGACCTCGCCCTGTTATCACTAAGCCTGAAATTGTAGTCATCGGAACCACGGCTATCAGTATGCGCACTCATCTCAATGACAATGCTGGGGTTCTCATTCAGGAACTTCACTACCCTATCCAATTCAACAAAGGACTCGGGCCGCAGGTCCCACTTATCAAAATCAAAGAACACATTATTGAGCCTGAATACCTGGCCGATCTCAATTGGCGCCAGGTAGAGGTCCTTATGGATCTCCTTATAGCCTTCTTTGATGAGTGAGTCGAGCATCAGGTTTTCTGAAATGGAGAAGAACTTATCAGCCGATGCCCGGATACTGTAATTCTTATCATAGGGCAGCACGATCTTGAAAGAGCCGTCAAGGGCACTGGAAATACCATTGCCTACTACAGTTCCATCGGGAAGCGTTTCATAGATCAGGGTGGCACTAAGGGGTTCCTTCGTTTTGAGATTGTATACATTCCCACTGACCAGCACTACCGGATCTGGCTTCTCCTTTTCCATCAGCTTGACCCTCACGATATCACTTTCCCCGAATCCACTGCTCTTCGTGGTCAGGTAAGCATATTCCCCACCTGCATCCATAGTAAAGAAGGCATCCCAGTCGGGTGTATTGATAGGCTCACCCAGGTTTACCGGGTCTGACCATTTCTGCCATGTATCATCCAGCCTCTTGGTCATATAGATATCATTGTCGCCCACTCCTCCGGGCCGGTTGCTGCTAAAGTAGAGGGTCTTCCCGTCAGCTGCCAGGTATGGTGTCATTTCATCCGTATCGGGCGCATTGATCTTTTTGCCAAGTGATTTGGGTTCGGTCCAGGTACCATCATTATTCAGGAAACTGACAAAAATATCATTAAGCGCACTGCCTTTTTCGGGACTCATATACAGCAAGAGGGTCTTGCCATTGTGGGCAAGGTAAGCCCCTGTTGTCAAGCCCCGGTCATACTTGTAATAGTTTTTAATGGCAAGGGCTTCCGGCTCACTGAAACGGCCATCTTCCTGCAGCACGCAAATGCTCAGGCCCCTGGCATCAAATGCCCCTTTCAGGAAAGCACCCCGGATCAGGATCCGGTTGTTATCGGGAGAGATCGAATACACTGCATTATAATGCACCGTATTCAATGGATAGGACAAATGCCTTGCTTCGCTCCAGTTACCAGAACTGTCGCGCTCAGAGAACCAGATATCCTGGGAATTAGGAATGGTCCGGTATTTTGAATTGGCCGGATGGTTTTCACAGATAAAAAACAGGAGGTTGCCGTCCGGGGAAATAGTAGGCCTCAATTCATTGAGGTCCGAGTTGATATTTTCCCCAAGGTTCTCGATCTTGATAATGGTAGATGCAGTAATAACATTTTCTTTCTGGGGCTTCAGTTTTGCCGTATCCTTATCCATAGAGGGTTGGGCAAAAGACAGCTGGGAACCCCAAAACAAACAAATGGGCAATAAAATTTTTTTCAAGGGATGGGATTTTACATCCCTATAACGCAATTAAGGCTGAAATAATACGTTGCACCTAAAAAATCCGCAGAACCAATTACCCCTCCACCCTATTTATGGGAAAGGACATAATGTGATTGCACCAGGCCTGTATCATAAGACCTGGTGGAAAGGTGTTTCCACTGGCGCTCCGGGATACCTTCCTTGAACAACCTTACTCCCTCCCCAACCATTACGGGCACGACAGATACTATCAATTCATCAACAAGGTCCTCCCGCAGCATGGCATTCACCAACTCAGCACCGCCATCTACAAATATGTTCTTGCCGGGAACCGATTTCAATTGCTGAACCAGCTCTTTCAATGACCCGGAATAAAATCTTGTATTACCTATTGCTTCCCTCGGTTGCCTGGTAACAACATAAGTTTCCTTATCAGCATGGGGGAATTCAGGAACGGCATTCATAACCCAATCGTAGGTCTTGCGGCCGACAATGACCGTATCCACCCCACTCACAAACTGACCATACCCATAATCTTCCCCTTCCTTCTGAACGGTACCCAGGAAGGACAGGTCATCACCTGGTTTGGCAATATATCCATCAAGGCTGGCTGCGATATACACAATGACTTTTCTTTCCATAGTTAGGTTTGTTGATAAGGATGCGAAATTAGCCCAGGCTATCCACCTGACCCGAGGATTTTGAAGAACCTATTGTTTACCTTTATTAACGGCTATTATCTGAAAAGAATAGGAAAGTCGTTTTTGCATCCTTGTTGCCAAAAAATTTCAACCCAGGCTCTTGTCATTTGTTGACTATTCAAAATAATACAACATGAAGAATATCCATGCGTATGCTGCACAGGACGCTGCCACCCCACTGGCACCTTTCTCTATCGACCGGAGGGAACCTGGGCCGCACGATGTAGAAATTGAAATTCTGTATTGCGGTGTTTGTCATTCGGACATCCACCAGGCCCGTAATGAATGGGGAAACTCCATCTTCCCCATGGTCCCCGGCCACGAGATCGTTGGCAAGGTAACCCGTGTAGGGGATCATGTGAAGAAGTTTAAGGTGGGGGATCTCGCCGGTGTTGGATGCCTGGTAGATTCCTGCCGCGAATGCCACAACTGCAAGGAAGGCCTTGAACAATTTTGTGAGAATGGCTCCGTAGGGACCTACAATGCCCTGGAGAGGGATGGCAAAACCCCAACCTATGGCGGCTATTCCACCCTCATTGTAGTAGATGAGGCTTTTACCCTGAAAGTCCCCTCTAACCTTGACCTGGCTGCTGTTGCCCCATTGCTCTGCGCCGGCATCACCACCTATTCCCCCCTTCGCTACTGGAAAGTGGGTAAAGGCCATAGGGTTGGTGTACTTGGACTGGGAGGACTGGGTCATATGGCAGTGAAATTTGCAGTCTCCTTCGGTGCGGAAGTAACCATGCTCAGCGGATCACCTTCCAAGGAAGCCGATGCCAAAAGATTGGGAGCGCATAAATTTTTGCTGACAAGTGATAAAGAGGGAATGAAGCAGCACACCAATTACTTTGACTTCATCATCGATACGGTTTCTGCCCCGCACGACTATAATGTTTACCTGAACATGTTAAGGACCAATGGAACCATGATCTGCGTGGGCGCACCACCTGCACCCGCACAGGTTCCTGCTTTCAACCTGATCCTGAACAGGAGAAGTATCGGGGGTTCGCTGATCGGTGGTTTACCTGAGACCCAGGAAATGCTGGACTATTGCGGGGAACACAATATCGTATCGGACATTGAACTGATCCCTATCCAAAAGATCAATGAAGCTTACGACCGGATGCTGAAGGGTGATGTTCGTTACAGGTTTGTGATCGACACGGCCTCCCTAAAAGATTAAGCATAGCCAGGATAAAAGCTTCTTCCCAAAGAAGTCACACAAATAAAAAACGCGGCTGGAAACCCAACCGCGTTTTTTATTGCAATCTCTTAAGTCCATCTCAGTCAAATGAGGCATTCATTCTTTTGATCAAAGCCGCCCCACCCCATTCACCCGGGACAATGATCCTCCTAATGGTGTACAATGGTTCCTGGCTATCACGGGCAGTAGATAATTGATAAGCAGCTTCCAATCCTTTATCTTTTAAATGAGGGATAGCTTCCTTGTTCCATAACCCGAAAGGATAGGCGAAATATTTCACCTGCTGACCAATGATCTTTTCTAATTGCAGCCTCGGTTGTTCCACTTGCTTTTGCCAATCTTCACCCTCGTATTGTTTCACACTATGGTGGTCCCAGGTATGCAGGCCAATGGTATGCCCCTGTGTATGCAGGTCCCTGATCTGTTCGGCACTCATAAAGTTGGGACGGTTCATGGAAACAGTCATGATGAAGAATGCCGCCTTGAATTGTAAGGGCTGCAAAACATCCTTAGCCACGGTGTATTGCTCATCGCAGCCATCATCAAATGTGATCATGACCGGTTTGGCGGGAAGCTCTTCCCCATAGAGGAGGTATCGCTGTAACTGGTCTGGAAGGATCGTAGTATAACCGCTATCGGCCAGTGCTTTCATTTGCGCCTGGAAAACAGCAGGGGGAACTATATAATCTTTTGCCGAACGGGAATCCGTTGGCCTGTAATCCCTGACCTGGTGGTAACAAAGCACAGGCACTTGTGGCCGGGCCATGATCTCTTCAGCTGTTGCAGCTAATGCTTTGCGTTCGGGAGCCGACATTTCCTTCGCCGGCGGGGCTTCATTGGTTTTAGCCTCCCCATCATGGGCACCGGATACTGTTAAAATGGATGCGGGAGAGCCACCCGGCTTCCAGTCGCAACCTGCTATGGTCAGTGCTGTTAACATTCCCAAAACCAGCTGCACTTTCCTGCTATTAATACGCCTTTTCATAAGATACCAGATTTCCTGAAGAACGAAAATAAGGGGATTTTCTTGCCTTGCAGGCAAGGCTTTTATCCCCATTTAGGAATGGATTGACTTAACTTTACCCTCCTGATGCGCATTAAGGACTATTACGAAATATTAGAGATCCATCCCGATGCAAGTGAGGCAGAGATCAAGCGGGCCTACCGCAAGCTGGCCATGCGTTTCCACCCCGACAAAAACGTGGGCAACCCTTATGCCATCCATCATTTCAGGGAAATCCAGGAAGCCTACGAGGTATTATCGAATCCCTCCAAAAGGAATGAATACCATTACCAGCGGCAGGTATTTGGCCAGAACGGCAAACGATCTTTTCGCTACCAGCCGGTAACCCCCATGCAGTTATTGAAGGAAGCCAGGCAGATCGCCACCCATGTCCAGCAGGTCGATATTTTCCGGATGAACCATGAGGCGCTGAACAACCAGGTACTGCAGCTGCTTAATGAGCCGCATATAAAAATCCTGGCAGAACAAAACGAGGAAAAGACCAATGCGGCCATCATTCAGGCCATCCTTAAAGCAATAGCCCCCCTCCATTACCAATTCATCCCAGCGATTGCACAGCGACTCGTTCGCATCGCAGCTGCCAACAATGACCTGATTTTACAAATAGATAAGGAAGTGAAAAGAAAGGCAAGGCAATATTACTGGGATAAATACCATCCCCTGGTGATTGCCTTATTGGTGGCCTTATTATGCCTGCTGATCTACCGGATGGCCTAGGATTTAACACAACAAATTATCCAGCCATAAGCGAACTCTTATTATCTTGACCATTCAGAAAAAAGGACTATGCGAAAATTATTGACAGGATTATTATGCAGTTTATTCCTGGCACCTGCTGCCCATGCCCAACAGTATTACCTTTTCACCGGCACCTATACTACCGGGAAGAGCGAGGGTATCTATGTATACAAATTTGATGCAGCTGATGGAAGCATTACGCCAATTGATACAGCCAAGGGAGTAGAGAACCCCTCCTACCTGACCCTGAGTTCCAACGGACAGTTCCTTTACGCCGTGAATGAGAACGGTGAAAAGAAGCCTGGATTTGCCAGCGCTTTTGCCTTTGATAAGAATACCGGGAAGTTGACCTTCCTGAACAAAGTGGCCACCAAGGGCGACTATCCCTGTTATATCAGCATTACCGAAAATGGCAAATGGGTTTTTGTGGCCAATTACGGCGGCGGCAGCCTGGTTGCCATTGCCACCAACAAAGATGGCAGCCTTGCAGAAAATATGCAACCGGTCAGTCACCAGGGAAAAGGCCTCAATCCGGCGAGGCAGGATAAACCACATGTGCACCAAACAGTGTTGTCGCCAGATGAACGCTACCTGTTGGTGACTGATCTGGGAACTGATAAAGTTCATTTCTATGGTGTCATGAAAGGCGCCAAGAGTATGCCATTATACGCCGTTAAGCCCGATACCTACCAGGCAGATGCAGGAAGCGGCCCCAGGCACCTCAGCTTCCACCCCAATGGCAAATGGGTTTACCTTATTGAAGAATTATCCGGGATGATCAGTGCTTTTACTTACCAGAAGGGCGGTTTGGAAAGGTTCCAGAAGACCAATGCCCATCCGGAAAATTATACCGGTGCCAGGGGCAGTGCTGATATCCATGTTTCACCTGATGGCAAGTTCCTTTATGCCTCCAACAGGTTCGAAGCGAATAACCTGGCAATCTTTAGCATCGACCCTGCTAATGGGATGCTAAAATTGGTGGGTTTCCAGGATGTGATCGGGAAGAAACCAAGGAACTTCATCATTGAGCCAGATGGGAAGTATGTGCTGGTCGCCAACCAGGATACGGATAATATAGTGGTGTTTGCGCGTGATGCCCAGACAGGCTTACTTACCCCAACCGGGAAAACCATTACTGTAGGGAATCCATCCTGCTTACAACTACTTCCTATAAAATAATGGATAAAAAAAGTCCGGAATAAATGTTCCGGACTTTTTCTTTTATTGCCTTATGGCTTCAATTATCCTGCTCAGGAACTTATTGTGGTCATACCACTCCCCCGGCGTCTGCCCCAGCCTAACCACCACCAATGACCGAGAAGGTATCACCGACACGTACTGCCCTTCATACCCATCTGCAGTGAACATATCATTGGGCACATCAGGGAACCGCTTGTTTGCGGAGTTACCTTTCTGGCCGGCATTCAACCACCATTGATAACCATATTCGCCCTGTGGTGCCGCAGGGGCGGGTTGCAGGGAGGCGTAAACCCAGGATGCCGGAAGCACTTCTTCATTGCCCCATTTACCCTGATTGAGAAAGAGTAAACCAAACCTCGCCCAATCGCGGGCATTCGCCCACATATAGGAAGAACCAACATAGGTCCCGTTCGCATCAGGTTCCAGTATGGCACTATACATACCAATTTTATGGAACAATTCCTTAGCAGGAAAGGCATGGTAGTCTTTCTCCCCAACGGCCTTCCTGATGATCCTGGAAAGCACATTTGAATTGCCGCTGGAATAGTAAAACCTGCTGCCTGGCTTTTCCCTCAATCCATGCAATGCCGTGAATCCTCCCATATCGGCTTTACGGAACAACATATCGGTAGCATCTGAGGATTTGGTATAATCCTCCAGGAAATCAAGGCCGGTGGTTTGCTGTAAAACCTGCTCCAGGGTGATTGACTCACGGCCATCCTTAGCCGAAGACCATTCCGGTACGGGAGCAGGGTCTTTCAGGGACAGCTTCCCCTGCTTTACCAAAATTCCGGTCAGGGCACTGGTCACGCTCTTTGCCATCGACCAGCTCAATAATGGGGTGTGCCGGTCAAATCCGGGCGCATATTGTTCTGCCACGATCTGTCCCTTGTACAGTACAACAACGGCCCGGGTTCGAACTGGCTTAGCGGGATCCGATTCTGCAAAGGCGGATTGAACGACCTGGTGAAGCAGGCTACGGTCAATGCCAGTGGGTAAACTATCCGGCAAACGGTCCCCCATGGGCCAGGCAATGGTATCCTGGTTCACCATAGGCTTTGCTGCCAGCTGGAATTGCTGCTTGCTGATCTCCTGCTCGGTACGTTCATTCAACAGCGTACAGCCCAGTCCTTCCCTGTAGATCGCCTTTTGCTTTGCCATCCCGGCAATACTGGCCGTAACCACCCTTGATTGCCGGTCAACCTTAACACTGGCCAGTTTCAGGGGAAAGCCTCCCAATTCCTGCGCCATCACAGATCCTTCTTCCCTGCCACTGATGAAAACACAGGAGCACATCATTTTGGCATCGTAACCGGTAACGATCGGGAATGATGTCCATGCATACCGGATAACATACACCAATACTGCTACCAGTAGCACCAATAGCAGGCGCTTCAGGGTAATTCCGGTCTTATTCTTTACAGCGCTCATATTATTCAGGTTTGATCCATTTTAGTTTTCGTTTCAGTTTAGGTCCGGGGATGAACCGCTTTGCCAGGGTCAGCCTGTAATTACCGGCCGAGAAGATATACTTATCGCTGGAAGTGGCCCCTTTTACAGACACCCTGTTCCCTACGATCGACAGATTGACATTCCAGTCATGGCTATTATAACCAATCACCCCCCTGTACCCAAGATTGGGATTGAAGATGAATTTATCAGAAGTCCCGCCTTCCTTAAACTCCCTTGACAAGCCTATATCCAATGTTACGGTAGCAGAACCCATAATGAAGAAATGCTTATCGATCACTAACGTATAGGCATAACCGCCACCAGGTCCCAGTTCAATGAACCTTACCTTTTCAATACCCACCTGCGAATAGCTCGCGGTCAGTTCAGCAGGTATAAAGGAACTATCCGCCGAAAATGATCCGGCATAGATCTCCCCGCCCACCAGCCAGGTTCCTGATGACTTCTTTTGCCATTCACTTTGCAGCATGGCAGCCCGGTAGGAAAACCTGTGGCCATTGGTCTGGTAGAAAACCGAGAGTCCAAGAAGGGTAACCCCCAGGTCGGGCCGAAGGTAATATTTCCCATTATCACTCTGGCCAAGGCTCCTGGGCAGCAGGAAATATCCCTTGTACAACTGCCCGTAAAAATCCATGATCCAATGACGCGTATAGACATGTGTCTGTAGGTCCAGGTAACGCGTCTCGCCCTTTTCCTTGTCCCTGTTCATGAAGGGGAAGCCATAGGCTAGGTTAAGTGAAAAAGGGTTATAGGTTACACCGATACCCATGTTCAGGGTGGTATTGGGCCAATACACCAGGTCTCTTACATCCTCCTTCCCTTCCAGGCGAATGGAAGTATATTTCTGGGAAAAATAGAACCTGCCGGTCAATATCCCTGGCAGGGGTTCAATATAAACTGAGTCAACTTCCTCGAGAACCTGATTGGATTGCTGGCCATGAGCTAAGCCAATGCACCAGGTCAAGGTCACCAGCAGCAACCATATCTTGGGGTATAAGATTCTTTCCAACTTCATTTGTCCCTGCAAAATTGCAGGAATAAAAACAATCCGCCATATGAATAATCGATCCGGGCTCATGTGGCTCGGGCCCGGCACACTATCTTTGCGGAATGCATTATGTTTCTGTAGAAGGACTTGGTAAAAGTTACGGGATCAAACCCCTATTTGAGAATATATCCTTTCATATCGAAGAAGGCGACAAGATCGCCCTGATCGCCAGGAATGGTTCCGGGAAATCCACCTTGCTGAAGATCCTTGCCGGGAAAGAAAACCCGGACCAGGGAAAGGTTTGGATCAATAAGGATGTAACTGTTGCCCTCTTCGACCAGGAACCCGAGTTTGTGAATGAATGGTCGGTACTGGACAATATCTTCCACCACGACCACCCCATCCTGAATGCGATCAAGGCTTATGAAGCCGCCACTGAATCCGAGGATGCCCAGGCCTTAAGTGATGCCATTGTGCGCATGGACGAGGTGGGCGGATGGGATTTTGATGCCAAGGTTAAGCAGATCCTGGGCAAACTGAATATACACCACCTCCAGCAAACTGTTGGCACCTTGTCGGGCGGCCAAAAGAAAAGGGTAGCCCTGGCCAGGACGCTGATCGATATCGGCTTTGAACACAAGCACACCCTGCTGATCATGGACGAACCCACCAACCACCTCGATGTACAAACCGTGGAGTGGCTGGAACATTACCTTAACCAGGAAAATGTCACCTTATTGCTGGTCACCCACGACAGGTATTTCCTGGATGCGGTTTGCGAAGAAATATGGGAACTGGATGGCAACGACCTCTACATCTATAAAGGGGATTACGAAAACTATATGGAGAAGAAGGCTGCCCGCATAGAGCAGCAGGCTTCAAGCATCGACAAAGCACGCAACCTCTACCGCAAGGAACTGGAATGGATGCGCAAGCAGCCAAAGGCCAGGACCACCAAGAGCAAAAGCAGGATCGACAATTTCTACGAAGTGGAGTCCAGGGCCAAGCAGCGGATGGAAGAACAGCAGTTACAGCTGCAAATGAAGATGAACAGGCTGGGCGGGAAAGTGATCGAATTGAAAAAGCTCTACAAACAATTTGGCGACAAGATCATCCTCAAAGGCTTTGATTATACTTTCAAGAAAGGTGAACGTATTGGGATCGTTGGCAAGAACGGTGTTGGGAAATCCACTTTCCTGAACATCCTGCAAGGTATTGAACAGCCTGATTCCGGGAAGGTCAATCTGGGCGAGACCCTGGTGTTCGGTTATTATTCCCAGCAAGGATTGCAGCTGAAGGAAGACATGCGGGTGATCGAGTATGTCAAGACCTTTGCGGAAAGTTTCCCGCTGGCAGGTGGCGGCTCATTGAGCGCTTCCCAGTTCCTGCAGTTGTTCCTGTTCAGCCCCGACCAGCAATACAGTTATGTCAGCAAATTGAGTGGCGGTGAGAAGAAAAGGCTCTTATTGCTGACCATGCTTTTCCGCAATCCCAATTTCCTTATACTGGATGAGCCAACCAATGACCTTGACCTCCCCACCCTTGCTGTCCTGGAGAACTTCCTGGCAGATTTCCCGGGCTGCTTGGTCATTGTATCCCATGACCGCTATTTCATGGACAGGTTGGTTGACCATCTTTTTGTTTTTGAAGGCGATGGTATGATCAGGGATTTCCCTGGCAATTATTCCTTATACAGGATCTGGCAAAAAGAGCAGGAGGCGAAACAAGCCGCCCAACCTTCAACGGCTTCCCTTAAAACGGAAACACCTTCCACCACACCTGCAGAACAGCCCACCAAACGCAAGCTTTCCTATAAGGAAAAACGGGAGTTTGAGCAGCTGGAAAAAGACCTTGCGGCACTGGAGAAAGAAAAACTGGAGGTCAGCGAAGCCATGGGAACTGGCAACCTTCCATTTGACAAGCTCCAGGAATTGGCCAACCGGGCAGGTGAGATCAGCCGGTTGCTGGAAGAAAAGGAAATGAGGTGGTTGGAACTCAGTGAAATGGAAGGATAATCCATCCTACCATTGCATTAAGTATCGGCGACCGGACCGCTTGCCTTCATTCTCCAGAAAGCGATACCAGCCATTGAACAGACCAATCCTACCACCACCCAGGTAAAGGCAAAGCCCCTTGCGTCGATCAATTGGGCAACAGTCATGGGCCCAACCGTTTGGGCCGCGGACCAGGCCATGGTATACAGTGCAGCATATTCTCCCCTGTTATGGTGCTGGGTCCTGCTGATCCAATAACTATTCATGAATGGCATCGCAAACATTTCACCGAAAGTCACCAGTACGATCAGCATGACCATGAGCAAAGGGCCTGACCTGACCATGCCGTGCAGCAAATAAAAGCAAGCCACGATCAATACCCCAAGGGTTATATAGGTCAATTGGTTCCGCTTGCCTTCCAGGTTGTAGATCATCACCATTTCCACCAATACAATGATCACCCCGTTCAGGGCCATCAACAGCCCGATAAAGGGTTCACTAAAATGAAGCTCACGCTTCATGTACACGGACAGATTGGTAAAGAGCTGGAAGAAACAGGCAGCAAAAACAGTTACCAAAAGAATAAAGAGAAGGTATTGGCGGTCCCTGAATGCCGATGAGCCTTTGTGTTCTTTCTGCCTGTTTGCATTTTCATTCCTTGACGGGATATGGTCCGCTTTTGGCCTGAGGAAACGCAACATCAGGAGGGCGGCTGAAATATTGGTGATGCCATCCACCCAAAACAGCAAGTGGTAATCGAACTTGGCCAGGATACCACCCATGGCACTTCCCAATGCCCAACCCAGGTTTATGGCCAGGCGGTTCAGCGAATAAGAACGGGTGCGGTTCTCTACCGAACTGTAATAAACCACTGCAGTACTGTTGGCCGGCCGGAATGCCTCATTTACGAAACTCAGGATAAAGGTCACCAGGCAGATCATCGGGTAGCTTTTCATCTGGCCGAGCAGTATAAAAAGCAGGCCACCACCCAACAGGGTGATCAATTGGACCTTATAGAAGCCGATCCTGTCGGTCAGCTTTCCACCAACATAGGCCCCCAGGAAAGCCCCTGCACCAAAACAACCCATTACCAGACCTGCCTGCCCAATGGAATAGCCCATTTTAGGACTTGTAAGGTACAGGGTCAGGAAAGGCACAACCATGGTACCACTCCGGTTGATCAACATGATGAGTGACAACAACCAGGTAGAACGGGAAAGGCCTAAATAAGCATTCTTGTATGCGGAAATGGTCTGGGAAAACATAAGGCGGTACAAAATTAACTTGTACCGCCTCAACACATTTACCGTTTAAAAAATCATTACCTGGCCCCAAAGACTTTCTGGAGAATATCCGACACCCTTGCTGCCGGGTTGGTGCGGATCTTTTTTTCCTCTTCAGCAACATAATAAAATATCCCGGTCATGGCCCTTTCGGTAACATAGGCAGACAGGTCGCTATTGACCGGCTTCAGGGAAAACTTATTGTATACATCAAAAACCTCTTTCCAGTATTTGGTGGCATCTGTCTTTTCAAGCGACGCATTGATCACCGGCTGGAAGGCTGCGGTCAATGGGTTACTGGTGGCTTTGCGCAGGTAAGCAGTGGCAGCGGTATCAGTGCCCTTCAGTATACCCCATGCATCCTGGATGGACATATTCTTCACGGCATCTATGAAAATGGGTGCAGCAGATTTGGCGGCATCTTCAGCCGCCCTGTTCATGCTCAGGATAGCATTGTCAACAAGCTTACCCATTCCCAACTGGCGTAATTTCTGCTCCACCTTCCTGGCTTCCTCAGGCATCAATATCTTAATGGCAGCATCCTTAAAGAACCCATCCACGGCAGACAACTTATCTGAACTATTCTTTGCACCAACAGATAAAGCCTCTTTCAAACCGGCAACTATATCATCGTTACTCAATCCATCAGAGCCTGTCTTCTTTTTAACCTTGTCGAGCAAGCCGCCGGCTTTCTTGATCAGGGAACCACCACTGCTGCTCTCACTTGATGTGGATGATTGTGCATTCACATGTACGATGAGACCAATTGCCAAAACAGAAGTAAATAGTTTTTTCATGGGTATTTGTTTAATATTTGGGAACTAGATCCATTCAAATGCCTCCCCTTTTGGCATAGTCTCAAAAGCTTTCAAGGCCATTTCAGGAGGAAGCGTCAGTTTTCTTTTTATTGTATCAATAAACGCGCCATCTACCGTTATGATTGCGGCAATTGTATCATTGTTTTTATAAATGTGGTGCTGTATGGTCCACCTGCCATAATCCCTGGTGGATCGAACAAGCTTCAAGTCAATGTGCAGGCGGTCACCTTGCCTCACTTCCCTTTTGAATTGGGCTTCTTCCCTGAAAATAATAGGACCGAAATGGTGCTCATGCATCATCGTCGCATTGATCCCCTGTTCTTCCAGGAAGGCGATCCTGCAATAGGCACCGTAATCATAATACACCGAATGCCTGAGATGAAAATTGGGATCCAGGTCAGACCAGCGTACGGTCAACTCTTTTGTAAAAATGCTCATGGAACAAAATAAATCCATCCTGAGGGACCTTCATCCCTGGCAAGGGTTTTAATTCTGTTAAACTTTCTGGACCGGACAGAAAAATTTATAGGCAGAAAGGCAGGAGGGGCATGGCCTTCATTTTCCTTTCTTTATGCTATTTTCGGCCAAACAATTTGATACATGCGAAAGATCCTGATCACCTCTGGAATGCTATTGGCTGCGGTGAACCTGATGGCCCAGGCCAAGGCTCCGGTGAAGAAACCGGCCAGTAAGGCGCCGGCTGCAACCACTACCCCCACAATGAAGAATGCCACGGATACGGTCAGCTATGCCATTGGCATGAGCCTTGCCAATTTTTACAAGGAACAAGGCATCACCAATATCAATGCATCCATGGTAACAAAGGCATTGAACGATGCCATGAAAGGAAACAAATTATTGTTGACTGAAGAACAAATGAATATGAGTATTTCAAATTACCTGCAACAATTGAAAAGAGAGAAGGCAGCCGCTAACCGCAAAGCCGGCGAAGATTTCCTTGCAGCCAACAAGGTTAAACCAGGTGTGGTTACCCTTCCCAGCGGATTGCAATACATGGTGGTGAAAGAAGGGACAGGCCCCAAGCCTACCCTGACAGACAAGGTTAAATGTCATTACCATGGAACCCTGATCGATGGCACTGTGTTTGACAGTTCGATCGACCGTGGCCAGCCCATTGACTTCCCTGTTAATGGCGTGATCAAGGGCTGGGTAGAGGCCCTGCAACTGATGCCTGTTGGTAGCAAATGGAAATTGTTCATCCCTGCTGACCTGGCCTATGGCGACAATCAGGCAGGTGCGAAGATCTTGCCTGGTTCAACCCTGATCTTTGATGTGGAACTGATCGAGATCGTACAATAATTCACTACCAGGCTAAGGGTATAGCATGGCACCCCTCAGGAAAGGATAATTTTCCTACAGGGTGCCATTTTCTTTAAAAAAAATAGCACCCCTATTTTGAAAAGGGATGCTAATCTGATATAGAGGGAACGATCAACCTTATTCTGTAACCACCAACTTCACGTCATCGGTAGCTACTGCACCTTTCTCATCAATTACAGTCAGGCGGAATACATATTCGCCTTTTTTGATATTACTCAAACCTGTAATGGCTGCTGAAGGATTGGCAATTTGCACCGGGGAACCGGCAACCTGTGTCCACTGGTAACGGGCAATAATACCATCCGGTTCGCGGGAGGCAGTACCATCCAAAGCTGCGAAATCAGAAACTTTGAACACCAATTTACCACCGGCATTGGCTACCGGGGCCTGGTTTTTGGCGGGATTATCGACTTTTCCTTCCTTATTCCCTTTAACAGGGTCATTGGTAAAGAAAGAAGCGGCTAGGGATAACAGGATCAATGATTTCATAGACGGATTTTTAGATTTTCTAATATAGTAACGCCTATGATAAACCCATTATTATGCCAGAAATCCAAAATTATTTGTCAATATTCCCCTTCATCTCCCCTATCTGCTGTTTGGTACCCAGTACAAAAACCTTCATGCCTGCATTGATGATGGTAGTAGAAGGGGGATTGATGATGAATTTTCCATCACCATTCTTGATCCCGATGCAGTTCACACCGGTCTTTTTCCATGACATGACCACATCCAGGCTCTTATCGCGGATCTCCGGAGGCAGCTGGCTGTAATCCACCGACTCCATATGGATCGACTCCCCCTCTTCCCCGCTCAGGTAATCAATGAATTCAATTACATCAGGCTTGGAGACCAGGGTAGCCATATGGGTCCCCCCGATCCTGTCAGGCAGGATCACATTATCAGCACCAGCCTTCTTGAGTTTGGCAACAGCACTATTCTCACTGGCCCTGCTGATGATCCTGATGGTTGCATTCAGGGAACGGGCAGAAAGTACGATAAATACGTTATCAGCATCCACCGGCAAACTGGTGATCAGGGCCCGGGCACGATTAATGCCGGCTTCCAATAACAATTCATCATTGGTGCCATCCCCAACGAGGTAGATCACTTCAGGGTATTCCTCGGCATATTTCTGCAAAAGCTCTTCATTCTTTTCGATCACCACGAAAGGCAGGTTATGGTAACGGAGGGTTTGGGCTGCCTGCTGGCCGTTCCTTCCAAATCCACAGATGATCACGTGGTTATTGAGTTTCTCTATCGCCTTCATAAGCCTCCTGTATTTAAAATACTTGTTGATTTCCCCATTGATAATGTACTGGATGATCCTGGTAATGGCATAGGCCAGTGATATCCAACTCAGGATGAGTAAGCAAACGGTGAACACCCTTCCGTGGTCGGTCAGCGGGCGCACTTCTGTGAAGCCGGCAGTAGTAATCGTGATGGTCGTCATGTAGAGGGCTTCCACAAAAGTGAAACCTTCCACCGTCATATAGCCGATCATGCCGACGGTGCCAACTATCAATAATAACCCAAAGGGTTGGAAAAGCTCCCAGGCTTTTGTACGCAAGGGTCTAGGTTTTGGTCATGTTAAAAATACAGAAGAATGGCTGCTTATCAAAAGCAGTAATTCCACCAACAAAAAGACCAACCGCAAGGGGTTGGTCTTTCAAACTATTCAGGCCATTGAACTAGCCGTTATACAAGAGTTCATAGTATTCATGGGCCATACGGTTACTCTCGAACTGGTAACGCACGTCACGCATGCCATTCTTCACTACCTGGCGGAAAGTTTCACGGTTATGGTAGTATAGCGGAATGATCTGCTCTTCCAGGATCTTATACAGCATATTGAGGTCGTATTCATCCTGCTCGTGGGTATTCATGTGCTCATAATCTGCTTTGGGTACTACGAAGCCGTTATTGCCATGGTTCATGAATTCCGGTATCCATCCGTCATCTGTACTAAAGTTGATAGCACCGTTCATGGCTGCTGTCATACCGCTGGTTCCGGAGGCTTCACGTGGCACACGCGGGTTATTCAGCCAAATATCAGCAGCCTGCTTCATGCGCTTGGACAATCCCAATTCGTAACCGATCAATACCGCCATATTACGATGGTGCTTACTCATGTGCACCAGGTGATTGAAATCATTGATAGCCGGATAATCCATTGGGTAAGGCTTTCCTGCCCAGATGATCTGAACGGGATGCTTTTTATTCTCCAGCAATGCCCTGAAACGTTCTTCATTCCGGGTAATCAGGTCAGCGCGCTTATATCCTGCAAAACGCCTTGCCCATACAATGGTAAGTACATTCGGATCAAACACTTTTCCGGTCTGGTCGGCCACGATCTCAAATGCCCTGCGCTTCAGGTAGGTCTTGCGGTCATCCCATAAATGATCGTTGCCCTCTTCCATGAAGCGGTAGAGTTGCTTGTCTGCCCAATAACGCCAGTTTTGCGCGTTGGTAATGGAAATAATCGGGCATATGCCGCTGTGCTTTCCCCACATGGCCCTGGATACATGGCCATGCAATTGGGATACCCCATTGGCCAGGCGGGCGAAACGCAAGGCCACCAGCGAATGGTTGAACTGGTCATCTTGGATACCCGTCAGTGCCCTTACGTCTTCAATGGATAACCCACAGAAATAACTCATCTTATGGCAGAGGTAAATATCATGCTTCTCATTACCGGCCTCTTCAGGGGTATGGGTGGTAAACACCATGCGCTTACGCACCTCTTCCAGGTTATTGCCAAACTTCCTGTACAGGTAAAATCCTGCACTGATGGCATGGGCCTCATTCAAATGGTAGAGGTCCGGGCTATACCCCAATTCATCCAGCAGTTTTGCACCGCCAACACCCAACAAAATGAACTGCGCTACCTTGGTGGCAACATTGGCATCGTATAGGCGATGGGTAATGGTCTGGGAAACATAATCATTCTCAGGGAGATCAGTACTGAGCAGGAATAAAGGCGCACTCTTAAAAGTTTCCGGATTCAGGTAATAGGCCTTTACCCAAACAGGATGGTCGTGAATGGATATCTGGAACTTGATCCCGGTATCTTCGAGAAAGCTATACTGCTTCTCCATCCAGGTGACCTGAAGGGTCTGGTCCTGGTTCCTGGCCTGGTCGTAATAGCCGTATTTCCACAAGATCCCGATGCCTATCAGGTTCTGGCGCAATTCGTAGGCGCTACGCAGATGTGAACCAGAAAGGAATCCAAGTCCGCCGCTATAGATCTTCAGCGGTTGATGTACAGCGAACTCCATAGAGAAGTAGGCTACTTTTTTCGAATAACGATCCTCGGCGACATAGGGCAGCTTGTAATTTCTGAAGCTCATAGCAATCTATTTCAAATTAATGTGTAACAAGTACGCAATATAGGTATATAATACCAGAAACGAACAGGATAAGGTCGCAGTATGGAAATGATGCAATTGTTCTAATTATTTTTTCTTCTTCCGTGGAGCGGCTACTTTTTTACGGGTATAGGCCCCATCGAAAAAACATTTTATGTCCCGGTAGGAACCGCAACCCTCCTGCTCTTTCATGCGCACTGTATTCCCGGAAAAATTAAAATCTATCACACAGGGACTACCGGATTCTGTGAAGCGGGCCTGGTCCTTCCCAACGAATTTAACCTCACCTTTCAATTCCCCGTTGCAATTGCCACCATCCTTTTCAAAATGGACAAAGACCTGGAGGGTATTGGGGTTCCTTCCGTCACGGAAAGAGACGAGGTTCTTTTTATCCTGCCAGTAATCGCCCGCCCACTTGTGTTTAGCGGGAAGGGTGTCTATTGGGTTGATCAATTGTTTGCTTGCCTTTGCCTGGTCATTGGATTCAGTAAGGATCAGGGTAAATACGCCGGCAGTATTATAGATGTACACATTCTTATTATACACTACCTGGCCGTCCTTCAGGCTGCGTTGCTGCAGGGTGGTGAGGGTGTATTTACTGTCCATGTTGAAATAGGAACGTTCTGCAGCCTGCGGACTACCATTCACCTGCAGGAAATTCATGCCGGTGACGAACTGCTGCTTTTCATCGAAAACCAGCACATAAGCGATCTTCTTTGCACCTTGTTCAGCCTTAAGGAAAAGATAGGTTTCACCATCCTTTACTACCGCCTTGCCTAATGGATACAACCTGGGTTTGGCAGACTTACCAAAGCCCTTGGCCAAAAGGCTATCAGGGACAAAGCGGCCAAATACCTTATTACCGATCCGGAGGGAGTCGGATATCTTTCTGGCCAGTGTGGTATCAGCCACCTGCAAAGGCAATTTGGATTCAGGAAAGAATTCAATGAAATCGGTTATTTCCACCGAAGCGTTATCGTCTGACAATTGCTTTTTCTCTTCCTTGCAGGCACCGATCAACAGGACGCAGCAAAGGGTGAACAACCATCGATTCATCATATAGATTCTTTTCCGTGAGGCGCTAAAATAATCCTTTTATGCTTTTTTGATTTGGATGCAATCATTTATATTTTTAGATTTGTCTAAATTAATATTTAGTCGAATTGAAATATTCAACCAGCAAGGAAAACTACATCAAAGCCATCTACCACCTGCAACAGGAGCAGGATGTGGTGAACACCAATGCACTGGCCAGGGTTTTGGAAACCAAGCCGGCATCAGTAACGGACATGCTGAAGAAGCTGAAGGAGCAAAAGCTTTTGCAATACCAGCCTTACAAAGGGGTGAAACTAACTGCAGAAGGAAAGAAACTTGCCCTCCTGATCATCCGCAAGCACCGGCTATGGGAGTATTTCCTGGTATCCAAACTGGGATTTGGATGGGAAGAAGTGCATGAGATCGCGGAAGAACTGGAGCATATCAGCAGTAAGAAACTGATCGACCGGCTGGATGATTTCCTGGGCAACCCCAGGACCGATCCGCATGGAGACCCCATTCCCGACCAGCATGGCAAGATGCCGGTGGTCCACCAAACCAGGCTATTGGAACTTCCCCTGAATACGCCTGCCGATGTGATCAGTGTTACCAACCAAAGCACTGAGATGCTGGAATTGCTCACTCACAAAAATATCGGCATCGGTACAAAACTGGAAGTAAAAAAGCATTTCAGTTTCGACAAATCGCTTGAATTGAAAATACAGGACCAGCCGGCCTTTAACATTAGCGAGCAGCTGGCGGCCAATATATACGTAGCTTATGATGCAACACAGCAAGCATGATGTTTCACTGAGTGAGGTACATGGTACCGTTGATACGACCAGGCATTCCAGTTTCTGGAAGAAGGCATTATCCTTCCTTGGGCCGGCCTACCTGGTGAGTGTTGGTTATATGGACCCTGGAAACTGGGCAACTGACCTTCAGGGAGGCAGCAAATTCGGTTATTCCTTACTGTGGGTTTTGCTGATGAGTAACCTGATGGCCCTGCTCCTTCAAAGTCTCTCCGCCAGGCTTGGCATTGTAAGGGGAAGGGACCTGGCACAGGCCAACCGGGAAACCTATCCCCCCGCGATCAATTTCATCCTCTATGTACTTGCAGAGATAGCCATTGCCGCAACAGACCTTGCGGAGGTGCTGGGGATGGCCATTGGTATCCACCTGCTAACCGGACTGCCCATGCTGGCTGGTGTGACCATAACCGTAGCAGACACCTTCCTCTTGCTTTGGCTGCAGAAACTGGGAATGCGTAAAATGGAGTTATTTATCGTGGGCCTGATCTCCATTATCAGCATATCCTTTCTCGTTGAAATACTACTAGCAAAACCGGCGCTTGCCGAAGTGGTAACTGGTCTTGTCCCCTCCCTACCCGGTGACGAAGCCCTGTACATCGCTATTGGTATCATTGGCGCTACCGTGATGCCCCATAACCTTTACCTGCATTCCGCCCTTGTACAAACCAGGAAGATCGCCGACAACGAGGAGGGCAAGCGGAAAGCCATCCGGATGAATATTTTCGATAGTGCCATCGCCCTTAACCTGGCATTCTTTGTGAATGCCTCCATTCTTGTACTGGCAGCCACGGTATTCCACAAGGCCGGTCAGACAGGTGTGGCCAGGATCGAAGATGCCCACAAATTATTGGACAACCTGCTAGGCACAAGATTGGCCCCTGCCCTATTCGCGATAGCCCTTATCGCTGCCGGCCAAAGCTCTACTGTTACAGGCACTTTGGCCGGCCAGATCGTTATGGAAGGCTACCTAAGGCTTAGGATCAATCCCTGGTTAAGGCGATTGTTAACCCGCCTGGTAGCCATAGTGCCCGCCATACTCGTTATCTATTATTTCGGCGACCAGGAAGTGGATGGCATGCTGATTCTTAGCCAGGTGATCCTGAGTGTGCAGCTGGGCTTTGCCGTCATTCCGCTCATCCACTTCGTCAGCGACAAAAACAAAATGGGCACCTTCGCCATCAACAACCTTACCAAAGTGGCCGCCTGGGTCATTGCAGCAATCCTTGTTTACCTGAACCTGAGAATGGTGATCGGCGAGGCAATTGACTATATCGCCACCGACCCCGAAACCTGGAAGCAGGCCCTGGTCGTGGGCGGCCTCTCAGGCCTGGTGATCCTCTTACTGCTGGTCACCTTTTTTCCGCTGTTCCAGCGCAGGAAGAAACCTGTGGATATTGCCATCCACAAAGACCTTCGTCCCTTGTCCGACCTTAGGGTAGAGGCCTATAACCGTATTGCCGTTGCGCTGGAATTCAGCCAGCACGACAGCAGGCTGATCGCCCATGC
The DNA here is from genome assembly GCF_018595685.2 of Flavihumibacter rivuli. Classification (NCBI taxonomy): domain Bacteria; kingdom Pseudomonadati; phylum Bacteroidota; class Chitinophagia; order Chitinophagales; family Chitinophagaceae; genus Flavihumibacter; species Flavihumibacter rivuli. The sequence goes on along the minus strand of NZ_CP092334.1, from coordinate 838,676 downwards.
CCTTTCACAGGGAAAACAGGGTACCACCTTTATCCTGATCCATGTAATTGAAAGTGTGACCGCGAAAATGTATGGCAAAGAAAGTGGGGACCTTGAAAGCAGGCAGGACGCGGCCCAACTGGACCATTATGTTGATCAACTTAAGGAAAGGGGATACCAGGCCATTGCCCGGCTGGGATACCAGATGCGTAAAGAGGAAATTGTCAGGATCACCCTGGAAGAAAAAGCCGACCTGCTGGTGATGGGGGCGCATGGCCACACCGGTATTGCAGATATCCTTTATGGGGAAACCATCAATAAAGTAAGGCATGAATTGCGCATACCCGTCCTCGTTATCAACCTGCAGGATCAACAGGACGCTTCCTCATCAGGTGCTTGAGCCGACTAAAGGTTTCCGGCTTAATATTCAGGTAGGACGCGATATACTTTTGGGAAACCCGCTGGATCATGTCAGGATGCCTGTTCATGTATTTCAGGAAGCGCTCCTTGGTATCCAGCCGGATATGTTCCATATCGCGGCGGTCTTTCCTGACATACATATCACTGATCAACAGTCTAGATAACTTATTCACTACCGGGAACTCCAGGTAAAGGCGCTGCAGGTTGTCATAGGTGATAGATAAAAGGGTGGAAGACTCAATCGCCTCAATATAACATTCGGAAGCGGTCTGGGTATGGAAGGATAATTCAGAATGGATGATATGGCCTTCCTTGGACAACTGCAGGGTGATCTCCTTTTTACCTACCATCACGTACTTACGGATCACCCCCTTGAGAATAAAATTAAGGTAGGGTTCTATTTCGCCTGGTTTGATGAGTTGGTGTTTGCGTTCCACCCGCCTCAACTCAACATACTTGCTCAGATTGGAAAAATCCTCCTTACTGATACCAGTATACTGGTGCAGGAAGGCATATAAGTTATTGATGCCTGCTTCCAGTTGTTTATGTTGGTTATTGGGCATTCTTCTTATGGTTTTTGGCCGCTGCATGACCAGCCAGCCTGGCTTTGTACCGGCTAAAGGTTTCGGGCTCAATATCCAAAAGGGATGCCAGGTACTTTTGTGGCACCTGCTGCATCAGGTGGGGGTGCTTTTGGTTAAAAGACTGGAACCTTTCAAGTGGACTATGGAGCATCCTTTCCATATCCCAGCGCTCCTTGGCCAGCATTGCCTCGAGAAAGATCATCCTGCCCATCTTTTCAAAATTCACCCCACAGGAATAAAGCTGATCCAGGCCGGAACGGGTAATGAATACCAGTGCAGAAGGTTCAAGCGTTTCCAGGACGTAATCGGAAGGCTTTCCTGTAATGAATGAAGCAATGGAAGAGGTAAGGTCACCTTTGGAGCAGAGTTGTACCGTTACCTCCTCCTTACCCTTTGTGAAATACTTCCGGACAATGCCTTTGCGGATAAAATAGATATGATTTTCCACCTCCCCCATCCCCGTAAGCACCTGCCTGGCAGAACAGGTCATGACCTGCACCTGCCTGGTGAACAGCTTAGCTTCTGCAGGATCAAGATCTACAAACCTTCTCACATATGATAGCACTTCCTCAGGCATCAGCAACAGATTAAGGGGCAAGGATTAATTAGGCTGTGAAGCTAGCAAAAAAAGCCAAGAAACACATTTCGAAAACTTCCAATAATATCGATTTTTATCATTTGTTTTTTTATTGATTTCCCTTAGGTTTGCAGACTCTCAAAATTTAACGACGTTATGAGCAAGAAAATTAAAGTGGCCAATCCTGTAGTAGAACTGGACGGGGACGAGATGACCAGGATCATCTGGCAATTCATCAAAGACAAGCTGATCCTACCTTACCTGGAGCTGGACATCAAATATTACGACCTTGGCATCGAGCATCGTGATGCTACCAATGACCAGGTTACCGTTGATGCCGCCAATGCGATCAAACAATACGGTGTAGGGATCAAGTGCGCAACCATTACCCCTGACGAAGCAAGGGTAAAGGAATTCAACCTCAAGCAAATGTGGAAAAGCCCCAATGGCACCATCCGTAACATCCTGGATGGAACCGTATTCAGGGAGCCCATCGTGATCAACAATATTCCGCGACTGGTGACCAACTGGACCGCGCCTATCATTGTTGGCCGTCATGCATTTGGCGATCAATATCGTGCAACCGACACCGTTATAAAGGGCAAAGGCAAACTGACCATGACCTTTACACCGGAAGACGGTGGTGAACCCCAAACATTCGAGGTATACAATTTCAATGGGGACGGCGTTGCCATGACCATGTATAATACCGATGAAAGCATCAAGGGCTTCGCCCGCTCCTGCTTTAATATGGCATTGAGCAAAGGCTGGCCATTGTACCTTTCTACCAAGAATACCATCCTGAAGAAATATGATGGCCGTTTCAAGGACATCTTCCAGGATATCTATGAGAATGAATTCAAGGCAGCATTCGATGCAGCAGGCATCACCTATGAGCATCGCCTGATCGATGACATGGTAGCCAGCGCCCTGAAGTGGAATGGCAATTTTGTTTGGGCATGTAAGAACTATGATGGCGACGTACAAAGCGACACAGTTGCCCAGGGCTTTGGTTCGCTAGGCCTGATGACCTCTGTACTGATCACCCCCGATGGAAAGACACTGGAATCCGAGGCTGCTCACGGCACGGTTACCCGTCACTACCGTGACCACCAGGCCGGCAAGCCCACTTCCACCAACCCTATCGCCTCTATCTTTGCCTGGACAAGGGGACTGGCCTTCCGCGGAAAGCTGGATGGCAACCAGGAATTGATCGATTTCAGCAATGCCCTTGAACAAGTATGTATTGAAACGGTAGAAAGCGGCAAGATGACCAAGGACCTGGCAGTATGTGTCCATGGTAACAAAGTAAAACATGGAGAGCACTATTTGTACACCCAGGAATTCCTCGATGCCATCGATGAGAACCTGAGGAAGAAGATGGGACTCTAAGGTTTTTTTAATGATAGGAGCCGGGATATGTATCCCGGCTTTTTTGTTTCCTCTCAACAAAAAAGCCACCAATACTGGTGGCTTCCTTGATGGAGTACGGATCTGATAGGGGTCTATAAAGTGATAACCATTCCTAGTTTTTAGGCTTATTGGCAGGGGCAGGCTGCTGCCTGCTTTGCGCCAATTCCTGTTCATGCATCACCCCTGCTTGTTGCTCTTCCTTTTTCAGGTGTTCGCGGTTGGATTGGGCAATTTTAGCCTGATCATCAAACCTTTTTTTGCCTGCCATGAATTCGGCTTTGCTGCGGGGAACCGTAAACTTCCTGGGCTGGCCAGGAGCCTGGGCAAAGGCAGAGGCGCTTAAAAAGATTCCTGCTATAACAGTAATAACTATTTGAAAATGCTTTTTCATGGAATGAATTTTTAGTTGATTATTTAACGCTTACCAACACATTTATTTTACCAACACCATTTGCATTGTAATCCTGCAGTGCCTTACCAATTACCTGTCCCACTTTCACCTTGTCGGGATCAGCCTTCATGGCCACACCCTGGATGGATGAGGTTACCAGCAGGTCACCACGCTTGATAGCACCACCTTCCATGCAAACCTTGGTAGGGATCACACCGATCACTCCCATTGGCACCAGCGCATCAAGGTTGTTTTTCACTGCATCTTCTTCAGTCAGCAGCAAGCCAGGTTTGGTAGCATAAACACCTGCAACAAGGGTTGAATAAGGCTTGGAGGATTTTACCACCTTACGGTCACCCTCAGTCGAGATTTCCAACACATCACCAGCTTCATAGCTTGCCTTGGAGCCTTCTACAGCAAAGAATTCTGCCACATCAGCACCGGACGACTGAACGGAACCGTTAAAGAATCCTTTACCGGTATGGTCGATCCTGGCAACATTGGTTCCTCCGACCTTGAATTCAGCAATGTTTCCGGGTCCACTACCCAGTTCAGCGATGATCGCAGTACCACCAGTACCACCCAGGTTACCCATGGCGTACAAACCAGGGGCCATGCCATAGCTCGCAGTCATAATAGTTGGGTTCAAATCACTAACACTACCTGCCATCAGCGCCATGCCACCAGTAAAATTGGCGGCATTGACCGTTGGATAATCGGGGCTGTCAGAAGCCGCATCAATGGCGATCCCTTCAGTACTAGACGCCTGTATAGCTGTTCCGAAACGGCTTTGGGAGTAAATAGCGCTGGTATAGTTGGTCGCTGTTGAGTTGTCAAAGAAACCTGCATTTCCATTTTCACTATAACCATATACACCTGCTTTGTTGGAAGCGTTAGCCTTACCGATCACACCATTACCATTCACACTGGAACCCAACACACCACCACTATTGCCATTGTTATGCCCCCAAACACCATAACCGTAGATGTTCAGGCCGGTTTGGTTACTATTGGCAAAACCATAGATAGCAGCAGCATTTGCACCTGGTGTGTTTGATGTCAATCCACCCCTTACACCACTTGAATTGGGGTTCGCAGAAGAGTTGATTCCCACCAAAGCATTTCCAGCACCTGAATTATTGATCGTGAAAAGATCCGATGCATTGGAAATAGTCTGGGTAAAAGGCAGGGTCAACCCTGAAGCAGCAGCTTCATTGGCCGGAGCCCATGCTGTACCATTGTACTTCAGGATCTGACCGTTTGTTGGCGCTGTATTAGCCACGGCAATTCCCTGGATCCTTCCAACGGAAGGGTTGGGATAGGTACCCGCAAGGTCTCCCCCGGCACCACCTGTTGGGGCGAGGCTGGTAGGAATGACACCCGGAGCCAGTTTGGCGGCGGTGATAGAACCATCAGCAATTTTAGCAGTGGTCACTGCATTGGCAGCAATGGTCGGGTTAGGATAGTTTCCAGAAAGGTCACCACCTGCTGTTCCACTTACCGGCAGTGAAGTAGGGATCACACCGGGAGCCAGTTTTGCAGCAGTGATCGCACCATCGGCAACCTTGGCAGTTACGATGGCATTATCAGCGATCTTAGCTGAGCTGATGGCATTATTGGCTACAGTAGGATTAGGGTAAGAACCACTCAGGTCGCCACCAGCAGCACCGGATGGAGCAAGACTGGTAGGGATCACACCAGGGGCGAGTTTCACAGCAGTGATAGATCCATCAGCAACTTTGGTAGTAACGATAGAAGCATCAGCGATCTTAGCAGTATTCACTGCATTATTGGCGAGCTTGGCATTGGTAATAGCCGCATCAGCGATCTTGGTCGTACCAACAGCATTCGCTGCAATGGCAGGGTTAGGATAGGTACCACTCAGGTCTCCACCAGCAGCACCACTTGGGGCAAGGCTGGTAGGGATCACACCTGGAGCCAGTTTGGCGGCGGTGATAGAAGCATCAGCCACCTTTGCAGTGGTCACTGCATTATTGGCAATGGTTGGGTTAGGATAGTTTCCGGTCAGGTCACCACCTGCTGTGCCACTCACCGGCAGTGAAGTAGGGATCACACCGGGAGCCAGTTTGGCGGCAGTGATCGCTCCATCGGCAACCTTAGCAGTTACGATAGCATTATCAGCGATCTTGGCTGAGCTGATGGCATTATTGGCTACGGTTGGATTAGGATAGGTTCCACTCAGGTCTCCACCAGCGGCACCGCTTGGGGCAAGGCTGGTAGGGATCACACCAGGAGCCAGTTTGGCGGCGGTGATAGAAGCATCAGCCACCTTTGCAGTGGTTACTGCATTATTAGCAATGGTTGGGTTAGGATAGTTTCCGGTCAGGTCACCACCTGCAGTTCCACTCACTGGCAGTGAAGTAGGGATCACACCGGGAGCCAATTTCGCGGCAGTGATCGATCCATCGGCAACCTTGGAAGTCACGATGGCATTATCAGCAACCTTGGTATTGGTCACCGCGTTGTCAGCCAGCTTGGTGGCATTCACAGCACCTGCACCAATGGTTGGGTTAGGATAGGTACCACTCAGGTCTCCACCAGCAGCACCACTTGGGGCAAGGCTGGTAGGGATCACACACCGGGAGCCAGTTTGGCGGCGGTGATAGAAGCATCAGCCACCTTTGCAGTGGTCACTGCATTATTAGCAATGGTTGGGTTAGGATAATTTCCAGTCAGGTCACCACCTGCAGTTCCACTCACCGGCAGTGAAGTGGGGATCACACCGGGAGCCAGTTTCGCGGCAGTGATCGATCCATCGGCAACCTTGGCCGTGGTAACTGACGCGTCAGCCAGTTTGGATGTACCCACTGCAGCATTAGCGATCTTGGTATTGGTAATGGCATTATCAGCAACTTTTGCACTGGTAATGGCATTGGCAGCCACTGTTGGATTAGGATAGGTGCCACTCAGGTCTCCACCAGCAGCACCACTTGGGGCAAGGCTGGTAGGGATCACACCGGGAGCCAGTTTGGCGGCGGTGATAGAAGCATCAGCCACCTTTGCAGTGGTCACCGCATTATTGGCAATAGTTGGGTTAGGATAATTTCCAGTCAGGTCACCACCTGCAGTTCCACTCACCGGCAGTGAAGTGGGGATCACACCGGGAGCCAGTTTCGCGGCAGTGATTGATCCATCGGCAACCTTGGAAGTCACGATGGCATTATCAGCAACCTTGGTACTGGTCACCGCGTTGTCAGCCAGCTTGGTGGCATTCACAGCACCTGCACCAATGGTTGGGTTAGGATAGGATACCACCACTCAGGTCTCCACCAGCAGCACCACTTGGGGCAAGGCTGGTAGGGATCACACCAGGAGCCAGTTTGGCGGCGGTGATAGAAGCATCAGCCACCTTTGCAGTGGTCACTGCATTATTGGCAATGGTTGGGTTAGGATAATTTCCAGTCAGGTCACCACCTGCAGTTCCACTCACCGGCAGTGAAGTGGGGATCACACCAGGAGCCAGTTTCGCGGCAGTGATCGCACCATCGGCAACCTTAGCAGTTACGATAGCATTATCAGCGATCTTGGCTGAGCTGATTGCATTATTGGCTACAGTAGGATTAGGATAGGTACCACTCAGGTCTCCACCAGCGGCACCGCTTGGGGCAAGGCTGGTAGGGATCACACCAGGAGCCAGTTTGGCGGCGGTGATAGAAGCATCAGCCACCTTTGCAGTGGTCACTGCATTATTAGCAATAGTTGGGTTAGGAAAGTTTCCGGTCAGGTCACCACCTGCAGTTCCACTCACCGGCAGTGAAGTAGGGATCACACCGGGAGCCAGTTTCGCGGCAGTGATAGATCCATCAGCAACTTTGGAAGTTACGATAGAAGCATCAGCGATCTTGGCAGTATTCACTGCATTATTGGCCAGCTTCGCATTGGTAACAGCCGCATCAGCGATCTTGGTCGTACCAACGGCATTGGCAGCAATGGTTGGGTTCGGATAGTTTCCAGAAAGGTCTCCACCCGCAGTTCCACTTACTGGTAATGAGGTGGGGATCACACCGGGAGCCAGTTTCGCAGCAGTGATTGATCCATCGGCAACCTTGGAAGTCACGATGGCATTATCAGCAACCTTGGTATTGGTCACCGCGTTGTCAGCCAGCTTGGTGGCATTCACAGCACCTGCACCAATGGTTGGGTTAGGATAGGTACCACTCAGGTCTCCACCAGCAGCACCACTTGGGGCAAGGCTGGTAGGGATCACACCGGGAGCCAGTTTGGCGGCGGTGATAGAAGCATCAGCCACCTTTGCAGTGGTCACTGCATTATTAGCAATGGTTGGGTTAGGAAAATTTCCAGTCAGGTCACCACCTGCAGTTCCACTCACCGGCAGTGAAGTAGGGATCACCCCAGGAGCCAGTTTCGCAGCAGTGATCGATCCATCGGCAACCTTGGCCGTGGTAACTGACGCGTCAGCCAGTTTGGATGTACCCACTGCAGCATTGGCAATCTTGGTATTGGTAATGGCATTATCAGCAACTTTTGCACTGGTAATGGCATTGGCAGCCACTGTTGGATTGGGATAGGTACCATTGAGGTCTCCACCAGCAGTTCCGCTCACAGGAATCGAAGTGGGGATCACACCAGGCGCCAGTTTTGATGCAGTGATGGAACCATCAACGATCTTGGTAGAGGTCACACTATTATCAGCCAGCTTGGGATTGGTAATGGAAGCATCAGCAACCTTAGCAGTGGTGATGGCATTTGCAGCGATGGCAGGATTCGGGTAAGTACCACTCAGGTCACCACCCGCATTACCACTGATCGGCAGGGACGTCGGGATGACACCGGGTGCCAACTTGGAGGCGGTGATAGAACCATCAGCCACCTTGGTAGTGGTTACACTGTTATCAGCCAGTTTATTGTTACCAACAGCAGCATCGGCCAACTTGTTATTGGTTACAGCACCATCAGCGAGCTTGCTTGAACCAACCGCATTGTCCGCGATCTTGGAAGCATTTACCGCATTGGCTGCGATGGTTGGATTAGGGTAGTTTCCACTCAGGTCACCACCCGCATTACCACTGATGGGCAAGGAAGTGGGGATCACACCTGGTGCAAGCTTCTCAGCGGTAATGGCACCATTGGCAACCTTGGAAGTTGTAATGGCATTATCAGCGATCTTTCCTGAGGTCACCGCATTGGCAGCAATGGCTGGATTAGGATAGGACCCGCTTAGGTCACCTCCTGCTGCCCCGCTCGCCGGAAGGGAAGAAGGGATAACACCAGGAGCCAGTTTATCAGCTGTTACGGCACCATCCGCAATCTTCTCGGTGGTTACCGCATTAGGTTTAATGGATGGGTTAGGGAAATTACCGGCCAGGTCCCCCCCTGCTGCACCAGTGGCAGGCAATGAAGTAGGGATTACACCAGGAGCAAGCTTGGCAGCGGTAACGGATCCATCTGCAAGTTTATCAGATGTCACTGCTCCGTTCTGGATCTTGGCTGCCCCAACTGCGTTATCGGCAATTTTCGTATTGGTTATGGCACCATTGGCCACAACAGGATTAGGATAGGTACCACTGAGGTCACCACCTGCCTGTCCGCCGGGTTTTGCATACTCTGCAAATAATGCATAAGGCACGCTGGACATGGGTGATCCGCCCAAAGAAACAAAGGCAGATCCTCCTTTTGGATCCATCTCAACCACCAGGTATTTGATGGCATTGGTGGTCCAGTCTACATTCTTGAGGTCGCCATCCACACTGGTGGCGCCTGGTCCACCAATACTGGTAGAGAACAAGCCAAACTGGTTGGTATTAACGGTCCTGGTTTCCCGGTAGAGGACGGCACCATTAACACTGCCTTCCCTGATGGAAAGCCTGAGACTTACGGTCTGGTTGGAAATGGCTGCACCAAAAGAATTCCTGGCTACACCCTGGTAATTGAACTGTCTTGGCACCTGTGCTTTAAGCGTGCTGCATAAAAACAGTCCTACCACTAATGGCATTACGTGTTTTATCATCGGATTGGATTTTGAATGGTTAATCGACCTTTATTATTTTGAAAACTCCTTTTCTTACTACTGACCCTTCAATTGGCTCAAGCTCGAGGTACAACATGTAGGTTCCTGCAGCCAATTTGGTCATATTGATGGTGTGCATGGTTCCATAACCGTAATAGTTAAACGAATTCTGGAGCATGCGCTGTCCATTCTCCGTATACAGCATGTATTTCATTTTTCCCAACTGCTGTACAAGGCACTGGATCTGAAGCTGGGACCTTACCGGGTTGGGCAGGATCCTGATCTCATCCTTGGCAAATCCCGGATCCCTGACCATTACCAGTGCAGGAACAAAGGACGGCTGGAGCAGGCCCTGGGTTACCATGAATGCCTTATTGGGCGACATTCGGGTATCGATCAACGTTAGCTCTCCTATACTCCATTCCAGGCTGAACTTATCGTTGGTAGCTGAACCTCCAGTCACGTTTACTGTACCACTGCTACCATCCTGCGCATTTGCGCCGGTAACAGCTAGAACGCCGACAGTAAAGGCCAGCAGCCATTTTTTTCGATTTCGAAAAATCATAGTCTTGGATTTCAATTATCTATCTAATCTATCGGGTAAGGATCATCTTTTCTGTGTGGACCTGGTCACCTACCTGCAACCTGACGGTATAAACACCGTTGCTCCACCGCTCGAATCCATTGAACTGGAATATATTATTACCTCTTTCCAACTGCACTTTCCTGGAACTCATCAGTGCGCCTGCTGCGTCATAAATATTCACAGTTGCCTGTTGCCTGCTGTTGGAAGGAATGACCAACTGCATGTTATCCTTGATGGGGTTAGGAGCAATCAGGAATGGGACCTTGCCATCCAATTTGAGATCCAGTGCAATGACAGTGGAATACCGGACTGACCCATCTTTCCTGACGATCTTGATACGGTAATACACTTTTGACCCGCTCACATTACCCAGGAAATCTTCAAGGTTATAGCCCGCTGAACCAATCTGGCCATTTGAAGGCATTTCCCCAACCTGGCTAAAACTCCTTCCATCACTGCTTCTTTCAACTACATAACTCGCAACCTGTTCATTGTAACCGACTATCCAACTTAAACGGGCATTATCACCATTTATTACACCACGCAAGTCCATCTTATTATCTGGTAATATGGCGCAGGTAGAATCTTTGAAAATAACCACTGTGTCAGCTGCATAGGTTCCGCAACCATTAAACAATTCCTGGCGAACAATATAAGTGCCTGGAGTATCTACCACAATGCTGAAACCATTGGTATCGCTGATAATTCGACCGTTGGGGGTAGCCCAGGTATATACTGAAGTGGGTAAAGGGTTAATTACACTTATCGTACTTACTGAATTCCCGCAAAGCAGTGGAATGTCAGCTGCCGCCTCAACAGATTCAAAATCGAAAAAGTCAAAGGGTCCGATAAAATCCTTCAACTCTGCAGTAAATGATGAAGATGCACGGGTTTTCACCAATATTCTCCTAAAGGGAAGGCCACAGGCATTGCCTCCTAGCAGAGTATAGGGATCCAGGCCGATCTTGGTCATGTTTACAGAAAATTCCAGGAATTGGCTGGCATCGAAATTAGTTTGGACAGTATTGTTGGCCCGAACCAATTGGAAGCTACCCGCCCAGGTGGGGGCAGTATTAACCAATCCTGTGTAGAATGGACCGGCTTGCTTTGGAAGGATCTGTGCATAGCCAAAAGTAGCACCAGCACCGTCTCCTTCAAATGGACCACCCCAAACAAAATTCTGAGGTGTGAGGGATAATGAGGCTTTATTAATCCAGATATAGGCTTTCAGGTCACTGAGGCCGCTACCTCCATATTCAGCAGAAAAGATCACATCACCGATGGCGGTAATATTTCCTGCTGCATCAAATTGCCAGGCTGTATGACCGGCATTGGGTCCCCAACCCGTAAACTTGGCTGTTGCTCGATTGTAAAAAATATCGGTTTGGTACAGCTCGAAATCAAAGTACTTGTTGCCGTTCGTCCCATCAATGGCCAGTCCGCCAAAGAAGTACATAGAATCAATAGCGGTGGAACCATCCCTCCTTACATGAACAAAAATATCCAGGATATCATTCTTATCCGGGATACCCTTAGCTATGGCTCCATTCCACAATTGGGGACTCATAGCATTCTTATTGGATAGGGTGAATGCAGTGGAGTCATCCCCATGGTAGTCCCTGATGAAAACTGCATCAATGAGCAGCTTATTCAGGTTAACAGTATAAGGAGGAACGCTCATTACCCTGAAAAAAGGCAATTGCCTGAATGCAGGAGAGGTAGCATACATGTTTGTAATGCTGGTGGCCCCGGTGGTATCGATAACATTTATACCTGCCCGGTTATTATTCTTGAACCAGTCATCCAGGGGGGAAGTGCTTAGTGGCGGACTAAACAAGTTGGCGATCACTTCCCCATCGACACCAAAATTGGCATACCGTCGGGGAGTGGTGATCTGGCCCCGGGCATTCGTAAGCCCTAGCGCAATGGTTAGGAATAGGAAAATCAGATTTTTCATAAGGAAGAATTGTCGTATACACCAAATACCTGCTCATGACAGGTAAAATGGATCAATAATTTAACAAGAACACATCCTCCTGGCTCCTTATAAGAGACGGATCTGTGAACATAAAATGTTCCTTATGATAAACCGGGGGAGCTGTGCACCCTGAACCAGGCGCACAAATAAGATTGATTTGTACAGTTGCTTTCATAGAAATGTGATTTTTGGACAAAGGATCTGGACTTCAATACAACGACTAAGTAAATAGAATTATTCTGGAAACGCTAACATTTTTTAAGGAAATTTTCATTCTTCGGAACTTTCCTATGGCATTTTGGGGAATTTACGCAAGCAGCACCCGTAAAAAACAAAATGCCGGTCGACAATATTTGTCAACCGGCATAGATCTGTGATTACCAAGCAAAAAAAAAGCCCTCCTGGGAACAGGACGGCCTCTAACGATTGCTTGCCATATGAAAATTCTTACTTCTTTACAGAGTCAACAGCAGCCTTAGCGCTATCAACTACAGCAGTAGCAGCAGAATCAACTTTTGCAGCAGCTGAGTCTACTACAGCAGCAGCAGAGTCAACAGTAGCAGCAGCAGAATCAACTACAGCTTCAGTAGTTTCAGCAGCGTTGTTACAAGCTGCAAATGCGCCAATAACCAGAACGAAAAGGAGCTTTTTCATTTGAAATTGTGTTTTGTTTGAATGAATGATTTGATATTTATACCGGAACCTGAAAAAGGTAACCCGGATTTTGAAAAAAAAATTTTGGACCGCCCAAAAGGGTTACTATTTGTTATTTTGGGTATTAAACAATAGAAGGTTGTGAGCGCAGACGCATCAGAAAAATTATTGCTAAGCAGATTGGCTGTTAATGACAGGCAGGCCACCGAAACCATTTATAAACAGAATTATAATATGGTGCAATCGCTCGTCCTGAACAATAATGGCACCATTGACGATGCCCGCGATGTGTTCCAGGAGGCGATGGTGGTTTTGTACGAAAAAGCCCGGACGGGAAATTTTGAACTGAACTGCCTGATCAGCACCTTCCTGTATTCGGTAGCCAGGAGATTGTGGCTCAAACGATTACAACAATTACAGCGTTTTTCAGCTGAGGTAGATGGGGCAGCCGAGACTGTTCCGGTGGAAGAAGACCTGGACATGCACGAACAGCGGAACCACGAGTTCCAGGTGATGGAAAGGGCCATGATGGGATTGGGGGAACCTTGTAAAAGTCTTTTGGAAGCCTATTACCTCCAGAAGAAGAACATGTCGGAGATCGCAACCAGTTTTGGCTACACTTCCGCGGACAATGCCAAGACCCAGAAGTACAAATGCCTGATGAGACTGAAGAAAATCTTTTTTGCCCAATATAAAAACCAGGTGTAATGAGCGAAGAAATGCAGTTGATGGAAGCCATCGAGAAATATATCCGGGGGGAAATGTCTTCCCAGGAGCGGGTATATTTTGAACAACTGCGCAAAACCAACCCGGATGTTGACCAGCTGGTAGTGGAGCACACCATGTTCCTGCACCAGCTCAATGAATTCGGGGAAAGAAAACAGTTCCGAACCCAATTGCATGAAACCCACCAGCACCTTTTTGAAGCGGGTGAGATCAAGGAGGAAATCCCCAAGGTAAAGGTGATCCAACTGGTGAGCAAATACAAAAAGGTACTGGGCATGGCAGCCAGCATTGCAGGCCTAACGGCCCTGGCCATCAGCGGATTGGTTTCCTATTTTACCCCTAAGGGCAGCCCTTCTGAAATAGCCCAGCTGAAAAAGGAGATCAACGCTGTCAAGATTTCACAGAAGCAAACCCTAAACCAGATCAATAACACCCTTATCAGCAGCTCTCCCCGGCCAGCCGCTCCCGGTAAATTCGGGGGCACAGGTTTCCTGATCGATGGTAAAGGTTACCTGGTGACCAGTGCCCATGTTGTTGCCAAGGCAGATTCCGTATATATTGTCAATTCTAAAGGTGATTATTTTAAGGCTAAAATATTGATAGCCAATGATAATACTGATATTGCCGTATTAAAAATTGATGATGAAAGATTCCAGCCTCTGGGTAAACTTCCTTACGGCATCCGCAAGGGTAAGTCAGACCTCGGGGAGCCGATCTTTACCCTTGGCTTTCCCCGGACTGAGATCGTGTACAACGAAGGTTACCTGAGTGCAAAAACCGGCTACAAGGGCGATACCGTAGCCTACCAGATCGCTATTTCTGCCAACCCGGGTAACTCAGGAGGTCCCATCTTCAATAAATCAGGTGAGGTGATCGGGGTACTTAGCGGTAAGCAGGTTACCGCCGAAGGGGTGGTGTTCAGCAGCCAGAGCAAGAATATCTTCAGGGCGCTGGATTCCCTGAGGTCAGAAGAGATCAGGCTTCCCCTCCAGTCCTCCCTCAGGGGTATGGAAAGGGTTCAACAGGTTAAGAAGATCGAAGACTGTATCTTCAATGTAATGAGCTATTAAGCACTATTTAACGATAATAAAAAAGCCGTCCTTCAGGATGGCTTTTTTATGTCCTATATTTTAAAACCGGGTCAGGACGCCCATAGGTTATTCGGGTATTCGCCCGAAGCAACCAACTCATCCAGGCTTTTCTGGACCCCCGGAGCATCTTCTTTATAAGTTACCCCAAACCATTGGGCAGATGTCGGGATCACCGGAATGGTTCCCATACCCTTCTTAATAAATTCGTCAGCAACGATCGGAATAAAGAATTCAGCTTTGGGATTGGCCGAATTATCCTGAAGGAACTTGTGGAACATTTTCTCACTGATGACAAAAATGGAGGGATGGAAACACCAGAAATTCATGGATACGCTGGAATGCACCGGCAATTCCCTTGGCTCACGATTATCGTCACAAACTATTTTTCCGTCCTGCTGGGAGATGTTGATCCGCTCGGCGATCGAACTCAGGTTGCCTTTCTCATCTACTTCACAAACCCCGCGATTCACTGTTCCATTCTCTGAAAGTGTCTTCATCAGGTCGTACCCAATAATGGCATACTTCTGTTCATTGCAATCACCGGAAAGGAACTGGTAAGCCTTTTCAAAGGCATCCCTGCCATAGAAATCATCGGCATTGATCACTGCAAAGGGATCTTTTACGGCATCACGGGCACACAACACGGCGTGGGCTGTACCCCAAGGCTTGGTACGGTCTGCCGGAACAGGGTGGCCATCCACAAAAGCATTCAAATCCTGGAAGACATAATCAACCGCAATCCGTCCTTCCAGTTTTTTGCCAAAGATCTCCCTGAAATCATTTTCAAAATCCTTCCTGATAATGAATACCACTTTCTTAAATCCACTCCTTATCGCATCAAAAATGGAGTATTCCAATATCGTTTCACCACTGGGTCCGAATGACTGGATCTGCTTCAGGCTTCCATAACGGGAAGCCATACCGGCAGCCAGGATAACAAGGGTAGCTTGCATTGCTCTAATTTTGAATTTGAGCACGAATATAGTACATACCTTAAAATTGCCGTAACGCAAAGGATTGCCAATTCATGAAGCCTGAACAATCATCATTTACCCCTGCAATAGAACCGATCACTATTCCATTAAAAGGGGATACCAGGATAAATATCCTCAGACTCGACAGGTTCCATCCCGTGGTATCCGGTAACAAATGGTTCAAACTGCGTTATTACCTGGAAGAAGCCCTGCAGTCAGGTAAAAAAGGACTGGTCACTTTCGGTGGGGCCTATTCCAATCATATTGTTGCTGCAGCATTCGCTGCAAAGGAAAACGGATTGCTTTCCTATGGCATCATCAGGGGTGAAGAACCCCGAACATTGTCCCCCACACTTTTGGAAGCTGAGGGTTATGGCATGAAATTCCTCTTCGTTTCCAGGGAACAATACCAACTGAAAACCCAAC
The DNA here is from genome assembly GCF_018595685.2 of Flavihumibacter rivuli. NCBI lineage: Bacteria > Pseudomonadati > Bacteroidota > Chitinophagia > Chitinophagales > Chitinophagaceae > Flavihumibacter > Flavihumibacter rivuli. Next base: position 822,888 of record NZ_CP092334.1, on the reverse strand, counting down.
AGCCCCTCTTTGCTGAATTCCCTGCCGCAGACTGGACCTTGATACCGGAAGGGGGATATGGGGAAGCTGGTATACAGGGCGCCGCAACCATCCTGGATGCTGTCAGCAACCTTGAGCAATTCTCCCATATTGCCGCAGCTGTAGGGACAGGGACCATGCTGGCAGGACTGGCGCGCAGGTCGCTGCCCCTCCAGCAACTGGTTGGGATCAGCGCATTAAAAGGGGAAGATCATCTTACCGAGGAAGTGATGGTGCATGGCAGGATCAACAGTGATCGGTTGCGCATCTTTTTTGATTACCATTTTGGCGGTTATGCCAAACACCCGTCTTCGCTACTTGACTTCATGAATGGTTTTTACCAACAAACATCCGTGCCAACAGATATCGTTTACACTTCCAAATTATGCTATGGCATACTTGATCTTGCAGGGAAGGGCTATTTCCCAAAAGGCTCCAATATCCTGCTCATCCATAGTGGTGGCCTGCAAGGCAACAGGTCATTGCTAAAGGGTGAATTGATCTTTTGAACATCATCCTTTCCACTTCCCCTTAATGCACAAGAGAAAATCTTTTTCACCAAGCTTACTGTATTATATTTGCCCTGATGGCATTAACCCTCCCTGAAAAAATAGCGATCCTATTGGTATTGTTCCTGCTTTCCCTTGGCCATGTAATGCATGCACAGGACAGCCTTCCTGAATTCTCCCTGCAAAAAAGAAGTGGAAACAGGGTGATCATCGGGTGGACCAATCCCTATGGAAATAAGGTACGCCAGATCAGTATCCAAAGGTCTCCCGACAGTCTCAGGCAATTCAAGACCATTATTACCCTTCCGGATCCCACTGTTCCCCAAAATGGATTTGTAGATGCCAAGGCTCCAAATGACAGCCAATACTACCGGCTCTATATTTTATTGGATAGCGGTAAATACCAATTCAGCAGGGCAAGAAGGCCTGTTGGGGTTAAACCAACACCCAGGAAGGAACCAACAAAGCCAGCAGAAAACGAACCTAGCCCAACACAACCTGAAACCCCGGTGCAACCGGTTGTGGTAAGCCCTGAAAAGAAACCGGCACCAGTTAAAAAGGAAGAGAAGACAAAGGTGGAACCGGAACCGGTGGTTGAAAAATATATCGCCATAAAGCGAAGGGATAGCCTGATCACTTTCATCAACGAGCGGAACTCCAAAAGATTCAGGGATTCCATTGCCAACAGGACAAAGGACACCCTGCAGGTAATCCATCCTGATACCTTCCTCATCAGGCCCTTCATCCCAAAAGAGGTTTACCGTCCCTCACGATACATATTCACAGACAAGGATGGGTGGGTGAATATCCAATTGCCCGATGCCAGGTCGAAACAATACAAGGTCAGGTTCTATGATAGCGACAACTCCTTCCTGTTTGAAGTAAAGGATATACACGACACCTTACTGCACCTGGACAAAGTCAATTTCCTGCATGCCGGTTGGTTCTCCTTTGAGTTATTTGAAAATGGGGTGATAAAGGAGAAGAATAAAGTTTATGTAGGGAAGGATTTTTAGGGAACCTTTCCAGGCTTACATGAGCTTCACCTCAAAGACCTTCCCAAAATTCCTTTTTACGGCAGCCTTGGCTTCCTCAAAATCAACCTTTCTGCCCAGTTCCTTTTCCAGGGAGGTAACAGCTTTCTGTTTGATGCCACATGGCACGATATGATCAAAATAACCAAGGTCTGTATTGATATTGAAGGCAAACCCATGCATGGTTACCCAGCGGCTGCATCGAACGCCCATTGCACAAATCTTCCTTTCCTTTCCCGGTGTAAAAGGATCCAGCCATACACCGGTCTCACCAGGGGACCGCTCCCCTTTCAAACCATAATCGGCCATGGTCAGTATAATGACCTCTTCCAGGTTGCGCAGGTAGCGGCCAATATCCGTATAGAATTTCTCCAGGTCGAGGATGGGGTATCCAACGATCTGTTGCGGCCCATGAAAGGTGATATCCCCTCCCCTGTTGGTCTTATAGAATTCGATCCCTTTATTTAAACGGTCTTCCTCACTGATGAGCACATGTTCCATATGCCCGCTTTTTCCAAGGGTATATACAGGGGGATGCTCAACGAAAAGGAGGTGATGGCAGGTAGATTCCTGTGTATCCACCCTTTCATTTTCAACAGGCTGGAAAGAAGCCGCTTTAAGCTTTAAGTTTTCCTGTAATAGTTGTTCCTGTAAATCCCATGCTTCGCGATAAGCCATCTGGCCCAGGTCCCTGAAAAATACTTCCTGCATGCCGCAAAGGTAATAGGAATATCCATCCTCTCCATTATCGCAATGTTCCACTATTCCTGGCCCCGGAACCTCAGGAATGCCTGTTGAAAGCTATTTTTGCAGAAATAAACCCGGACCATGTCAAAAGCAAGTGAACAAGAAGAGTTATTGGAGAACGGCGAAAGCAGTGATGAACTTTATGAACGACACGCCATAACCTGCGACCCAGGCCAGGAGCCGTACCGGATTGACAAATTCCTGGTGGGCAGGATCGAGTATGCCACCCGCAACAAGGTACAAAAAGCCATTGAGAGCGGAATGGTTACGGTGAACGGCAAGAACGTACAACCAAATTATAAGGTAAAGCCGGGCGACGAGATCATTGTTTACTCTGATAAGGAAGTGAAGGGAGAGCAGATCGTTCCGGAGTTCATTCCCCTGGATATCCAATACGAGGATGATGATGTGATGATCATTAATAAACCGGCCGGCCTGGTGGTGCACCCGGCTTCGGGTAACCCTAACGGAACCCTGATCAACGGGGTGGCCTGGTACCTGAAACAAAAGAATAAGGACATTTCTGAGGAAACCCTTCCAAGGTATGGGATGGTACACAGGATAGACAAGAATACCAGTGGGTTGATGGTGCTGGCCAAAACAGACAAAGCCGTCACTTCACTTGCCAAACAATTCTTCGACCATACTGTTTTCCGTCGGTATATCGCATTGGTCTGGGGTGACCCGTCAGAAGACGAAGGAACGGTCAATGCCCACATCGGGCGGCACCAGCGGTTCCGTAAGCTTTTCGATGCCTACCCGGAAGGGGACCATGGCAAGGAAGCCATCACCCATTATAAAGTGCTGGAAAGGTTCGGTTATGTAACACTGGTAGAGTGCCGGCTGGAGACAGGAAGGACCCACCAGATCAGGGTACATATGCAACATATCGGCCACCCCTTGTTCAATGATGACTTCTATGGTGGCGACAGGATCGTGAAAGGTACTGTCTATAGTAAATACAAGCAATTTGTGGAGAACTGCTTCGCCATTTGTCCACGCCATGCCCTGCATGCGAGGAATATCGGTTTCAAACACCCCGGCACCGGCGAACAAGTACTGTTTGAATGCGAACTTCCCCAAGACATGAAAGAGTTGATCGAAAAATGGCGGAACTATGTAAAGTTCAAAGGCGTTCCGGAAGAATAATCTTTCATCTACTACCCGCTGCGGCGGGTAGTTCTTTATTCGAAACCAAAGAAGGTGGCCGTAAATACCCCGCGCTCCCGTTTCTTAAAAGCTATCTTCCAGTTGCCGGTATACCTGACAAGAACTGGCACCTGTAAACCACTATGTTGTCCTATTTCCACTTCCATCTGCACATCAAAGTCATAGGCAACTGCATTGTAACTGAGGTCATATTGCCTGGCCGTGATCTGCATGGACTGCTGGTCAAAATAGGTGGTTACGGAATTGATCACGACCTTGTCCTGCTCTGCTCCTCGCAATCCATCCTTTGACCTGATCCGGAACACATAGCAGTTTTGTCCCTTGTAGGGTGCCATATCAATTTCAAAGTCATACAAGTCCGCCATGGGTGGTTCATATATATTGATCTTCTCACCAATAAAAGGTATCCCAGGTATCTTCCTCCCCGGATCAAAGAATAGCATTTTCAATTGCTCCTTGTGCTTAGCCATACCCCTCTTGTCCTTCACCTTTCTTTCTGCACCAGCTACTGTATTGGTTTCACCGCATACCATACCTTCAGTAAAGAATAAACCGGCATACATTTCCGCGGTGGAATAATTCCAGTCGCCGGATCGGTCCTTCATATCGCCCGTAATGGATTCTTCCAGCACTTCCATTGTCCGGCAACCGTTGCGGTAATATTGCCTGGTCCTGCTTTTCATGGAAGCCTGCAGTTGAGACTGCTTACCCAGCATCCTGATATCATTCAGTGAGGTATAACCGAGGACCCTGAGGTTCTTGAAGGATTTATAGAAACTGGTATCGAGCTGAACCCTCCTGATGAACGAGGGAACATCCATATTGGATCGCACCACCACTTCCCTGAGGGTGATCGATTTGCTGTCCACGAACACGGTAGTATCCTGCGAAAATGCATCCGGGCTTAACAGGACAACAGAAAAAAAGCCTATCAGCAAGGCACATACGCTGACAGGCTTTATCCTAAAGAAAATCATTCCAGGTTATTTGGCGAACATCATTTTATAGTCAACCCTGATCTTGCCTTTGGCAATATCATCCAGTTTACCCTTGAGCAGTTTACGCTTGAGGGGTTTAAGGTGGTCGATGAACAATTTGCCTTCAATATGATCGTATTCGTGAAGGATAACCCTGGCGGTAATACCGGTAAAGGTTTTCACCTGCGGCTCAAAATGCTCATTCACGTATTCCAGAGTCACTTCCTCTGGCCTGTATACATCTTCCCTGATCTTGGGAATGCTCAGGCAGCCTTCATTGTAGGGCCATGGTTCACCGTCCAGCTGCTTGATATGCGCATTGATAAATACCTCCTTGATGCCTTTGTCTTCCGGGAACTCCCCCTTTTCATCCTCATCCATCCCTTCTATGATCTGGAGGCTATCCACCACGAAGATCCTGATATCCCTGTTGATCTGGGGAGCAGCCAACCCTACCCCATTGCTGTAATACATGGTCTCCCACATATCCAGGAGGAGTTGCTGCAGTCCGGGATAATCCGGTGAAATATCCTTGGCAACCGTTCTTAAAATAGGGTTGCCATATGCTACGATAGGTAAAATCATCGATTCAATTCACTTTAATCAATTGGCAAAGGTAAGAAAACCGCGGGGAATCAGGGATTGAAACGTCCCATGTATTCCTGCAGGATGATGGTCGCGGCGATCTCATCCACCAATTCCTTCTTTCGCCGGTCCTTTTTCTTCATACCACTTTCGAGCATGCTTTGCTTAGCCATCTTTGAGGTATAACGCTCATCTACTTTTTCAATGGGGATAGCGGGGAAATGCCTGGCCAGCTCCTTGATGAATGCTTCTACCAACGGTGTAGCATGGGTTTCTGAGTCATCCCAATTGCGGGGCTCCCCAATAATGAACCGTTCTACCTGTTCCTTCGTGCAATAGTCCTTGAGAAAGGCGATCAGGTCCTTGGTGGCAACAGTTGTCAATCCGGTGGCGATGATCTGCAACGGGTCAGTCACTGCGAGACCTGTACGTTTCCCTCCATAATCGATAGCTAAGATCCGGGCCATAGTGGTGTGAAGATAGTTTGGGGAAGATTATAGTGTTACAAATAAATCGCTGATGACGAAAAGGGCAAAGACCACACTGGCTACTCCATTGGCTGTCATAAAGGCGATGTTCACCCGCGACAAGTCATTGGGTTTAACGATGGAATGCTGGTAAACCAACATTCCTACAAAAACAGCCACCCCTATCCAATACAACCAACCGAAGTCGCCATATAACCCTGCAGCTATTACACTTGCCGCACTCAGGGCATGCAGCCATTCCGAAACTTTCAAGGCCCTGGATTTGCCAAGGGCAGCGGGGATGGAATGCAACTGGTTGCTGCGATCGAATTCCTCGTCTTGCAAGGCATAGATGATATCGAAACCACTCACCCAAAAGATGACAGCAAAGGAAAACAGGATAGGTAACCAGTCGAACTTGCCGGTAACGGCCAGGTAAGCACCGATGGGCGCTAGCGAAAGCCCTAGTCCGAGTACCAAATGGCATAGTGCCGTGAAGCGCTTGGTATAACTATAACCCAGGACCACCAATAGGGCCACAGGTGATAAGAAGAAACATAAGCGGTTGATGAACCAGGTGCAAAGGATAAAAAGCAAACTGCTGGCTATCGTAAATACCAGGGCCTTGTCTGCCCCGATGATGCCGGCAGGTATCTCGCGGATGGCGGTCCTGGGGTTCCTCGCATCAAAATGCCGGTCCAGGTAGCGGTTAAAGGCCATGGCCGCGCTACGGGCAAAGACCATGCAAAGGACCACCAATGCCAATAGTACCCACCAGGGCCTGCCAGGGGCACCATCGACCGTTGACCATTGGGAAGGAAGTGCATCCTTGCCCCATCCCCCAAAGAATTCGAGGATGGATTCGCGGGAGGCCAGGAAAAAACCGATCAGGGCAAAAGGCATCGCAAATATGGTATGCGAGAACTTGATCAGGCTCAGGTAATTCTTTATAGTGCTCATCAGTATCTCAACTTTTATATAAGAAGGCTACCTAACAGGTAGCACATGTGTATTATTAACAGTCAAGGGTGTGGCTTGGTTCCGGAAAACGACCAGGGTTATCCGGTTTCAGCCAGCAGACCTAACCGATCCTTTCCCTAACCAATTCCCATAAAATGATCCCGGCAGCTACCGATACATTCAGGGAATGTTTCATGCCTAATTGGGGGATCTCAAGGCAACCATCGCAATGCTTCAGCACCTCACTGTCCACACCGGACACTTCATTACCGAAGACCACCGCTATCTTTTCATCCAGGTCCGTATCGATTCGGTTCAGGAGGTAACTGTCAGTGGCCTGTTCCACCGCGTACACCCCATAGCCTTTTTGCCTGAGCGCCACCACTGCCTCCAGGGTTGAAGGGAAATATTCCCATGCCACGGTTTCTGTAGCTCCCAGCGCGGTCTTGTTGATGTCGCGATGGGGCGGCTGGGGGGTATACCCACACAGGTAAATGGACTCTATCAGGAAAGCATCTGCCGTGCGGAAAACGCTGCCCACATTATGCATGCTGCGGATATTGTCCAACACCACTACAACAGGTATTTTTTCAGCCTTGCGGAATTCGTCCACAGACTTCCTGTTCAACTCGTCCATGCTCAATTTTCGCATGGCGCAAAATTAGGGTTTTGGAGCGGCAAGCCTGCAGTTTCCATTGAAGCGGGCTGGATACACAGCATAACATTATTTCAGATATGTACCAGGCTTATGATAACCTGGTCAGGACTTACCCGGTCACTATCGTTTCCAAACATTTAAATCTTCACACGATATCAACCATCCGGAACAATACTTTCCCATCCCCATGGCCATCCCTTATATTTGCTGGCTATGTCGAAATCGAGTGCAGAAACGCCCCTGATGCAGCAGCATAAGGCCATCAAACAAAGGTATCCCGATGCGGTACTGCTCTTCAGGGTGGGCGACTTTTATGAAACATTCGGCCCCGATGCCATCATCGCTTCGCAAGTATTGGGCATCACCCTAACCAAAAGGAATAATGGTGCGGCTTCATCCAGCGAACTGGCAGGATTCCCCCACCATGCCCTGGAAACCTACCTGCACAAGCTGGTTAAGGCAGGATACCGCGTGGCCATTTGCGACCAGCTGGAAGATCCCAAACAAGCTAAGGGTATTGTTAAGCGGGGCGTAACAGAAATGGTTACCCCCGGAACCGCTACCAATGACAAACTATTGGAACACCATTCCAATAACTTCCTGGGCAGCATCAATTTCATTGAGGAGAACCGTTATGGCATTGCCTTCCTCGATATCTCCACTGGCGAATTCTTTGTTGCCGAAGGGGACAGGGAATATGCGGATAAATTGCTGCAAAGTTTCCAGCCAGCCGAAGTCCTTTTCCAGCGGCACCGGCAAAAGCAGTTCAAGGAATTCTTTGGTACCCGTTTCTATACCTATACCCTGGATGAATGGATCTTCCAGGAAAGCTATGCATTGGAAACCCTGCTGAAACATTTCCAGACCCACTCCCTGAAAGGTTTTGGTGTTGAGGAAATGAAGGATGGCCTGGTGGCAGCAGGTGCCATCATCCATTACCTGAAGGACACCGAACATCCCAACCTCCAGCACATCACCTCCCTGCACCGGATCGACAGGGGTGATTTCCTCTGGATGGATCGTTTCACTATCAGGAACCTCGAATTACTGGGCGGCCCTTCTGACCAGACCCATTCCCTCCTGAAGGTGCTGGACCAAACAGTATCCCCCATGGGGGCCAGGCTGCTCAAGCGCTGGATCGTCTTTCCCCTGAAGGAAGCTGGCAGGATCAATGAGCGCCTCGACCTGGTGGAATATTTTATTACCGAGGTAGACCTAAGAACCCAACTGGCGCAACATATCCGCCAGTGTGGGGATATAGAAAGGCTGGTCAGCAAGATCCCGCTTAAAAAGATCGGCCCCAGGGAAGTATTGCAACTGGCAAAGGGATTGAACCAGGTGGCGGCCATTAAGGAACTATGTCACCAGTCAGGGAATGCTTACCTGAAACGTTTGGTGGACTCCCTGAACCCCTGTACCTATATCGCTGAAAAGATCATCAGGGAACTGCCTGAAAACCCGCCAGCCACAGCAGTCAAAGGAGGCATCATCGCTTCAGGGGTTCATGCCGAACTGGATGAGCTCAGGAAGATCGCTTCCAGCGGCAAGGAATACCTGGTGCAATTGCAACAACAGGAGTCGGCCAATACCGGCATCCCCTCCCTGAAGATCGGTTTCAATAATGTTTTTGGTTATTACCTTGAAGTAACCAATACCCATAAGAACAAAGTGCCGGATAGGTGGACCAGGAAACAGACCCTGGCCAACGCAGAACGGTATATCACCCCTGAGTTAAAGGAATATGAAGAGAAGATCACAGGTGCCGAGGATAAGATCCTGCTGATCGAACTGCAATTGTTTGAAGCATTGCTGAATGAATTGCAGGACTACCTTTCCCCTATCCAGACCAATGGCAATGTCCTGGCCATCCTGGATTGCTTATTGTGCTTCGCCCAGAACGCCCTGCAATTTGGTTACAAACGTCCACGCATACACGAAGAGGATGCCTTAGAGATCAAGGCGGGCAGGCATCCGGTGATCGAAAGGTACCTGCAGCCGGGTGAGACCTATGTCGACAATGATATCACCCTTAGCAAATCGGACCAGCAGATCATTATCCTGACGGGTCCCAACATGAGTGGTAAGAGCGCTTTGTTAAGGCAGGTTGCCTTGATCACCCTGATGGCACATATGGGTAGCTTTGTCCCGGCCTCGGAGGCGAATATCCCGGTAACGGATAAGATCTTTACCCGTGTGGGGGCGTCAGACAACCTCAGTGGCGGGGAATCCACCTTCATGGTTGAAATGAATGAGACCGCCTCCATCATCAACAATGTGACCAGCCGCAGCCTGATCCTCCTGGATGAGATCGGCAGGGGGACTTCTACCTATGATGGCATTTCCATTGCCTGGAGCATTGTTGAACACCTGCACCAGGCACCACAGGCACCGCTCACCCTGTTCGCCACCCATTACCATGAGCTCAATGAACTGGAAAACAAATGGTCACGTATCCGGAACTTCCATATCACCAATAAGGAAGTGGGCAATAAGGTGATCTTCCTGCGCAAACTAGCCCCCGGAGGCACCACCCATAGCTTCGGTATTCACGTAGCCAAAATGGCCGGCATGCCCCCATCGCTGATCGAAAGGGCAAATGAGATCCTGGTCCAACTGGAAAGCAAGCACCTGGCAGAAAAGGAAGTGAATGCTGATACCAGCCTGAAAGAAAAGGTAAAGGAGATCGGAGGCCCCAAGATGCAGCTATCCATTTTCGATATCCACTCCCAGACCTTCGACTCCATCCGTAAAACACTGGAGGGAATCGACATCAACCGGTTAACGCCGGTGGAGGCCTTGTTAAAACTGCAGGAGATCAAGAATATGATCAAGTAATCAATTGATTGAAAAGGGTTGCGATGGCAATCCAGGATAGTATATACAGAGAACAAACCGGTAAGGGATTGCCTTACCGGTTCTTTTTACCCATGCAGGATAGAATGGCCAGTCGGCCTTTCCATTAGAAACTAACACCCATCCCTACTCGAAATACCTTGTTCCTGGCATCCACAGAACGGTTTGCGTCGATCCTGGTTAGTCCATGGTCATAGCCGGCATATACATTCACCCCATTGCCAAACTGGTAAGCCAATCCGGCAGTAAGGGCTGCATCCCAATTGTTAAACGAACCAGACACATCAAACTTTTCATTCAGCAGGTTAATGCCCAGTAAGCCGGCCCTGGCCCTGAGGTCGGAACGGAGCATATAGGAAACCTGTGGGCCGGCATAAACCTGGAAGCCTTTACCCAGTTTAGCCTTCAATACCAGCGGAAGGTCAATATATTGGCTGATCAATTCCGCCCTGGCGGAAATACCCAGTAATTCCAACATCTTGAAATCGAAATTACCTTCCAGTTCATAGCCCTTACGGGAATAGAGCAAGGCAGGCTCCAGTAAAAGATTTTCCGTCAAGGGCACCTGAAGGTAGGCCCCAACATGGTAGCCGGTCCTGCCGCTTGTTTTCACCATGCCATCGGATAGTTCCAGTAAATTATTCAATTGCGTATTGGCGTCTCCGGTTATGGAGGCAAAGTTCATTCCAGCCTTCACACCATAACCAATCTTCGTTTGAGCATAACTGATAGTGATTGCAAGCATCATAACAGCCAGGGTAAAAATCTTTTTCATAACCAATTGCAAACCGGGATTTATAGCCGGCTTACTCTTATTGCAATGAAAAACATGCCATGAAACCCGCTACAGGTCTAAGTTTTTGTTAAGTAAATAAATCCCGGCATCCCATTAAACCTTTCACCTGCGCCACAGTCAAAGCGCATTTTCCTTTGTATTGAGAAAAATTCATTTCGGCTATTCCTATCTGTTAAAGAGTTGTTGTACCGAAGGCTAGCTTCCTTGTCGTCAGCTCATAGCAGCAAAAAAAATAGCACCCAATGGGTGCTATTAAAACAAATTATACCGGGCTTAAATAAGCGTTTTCAGTTTATTGACCACCTGGTCTATCTCTTCTTTGGTATTGTATTTTGAAAAAGAGAAGCGTACTGCTACCTGGTTGGGGTTATTGTTGATGGCCCTGATCACATGGGATCCCTGGTCTACCCCGCTGGTGCAGGCACTTCCACCTGATGCGCAAATACCGTTGATGTCGAGGTTGAACAGGATCATCTCTGATTTCTCCGTTTTAGGGAAGGAAACATTCAAAACGGTATAGAGGCTTCGGCCAAAAGTATCGCCATTGAAGGAAACACCCTTGATGTGCAGCTGTAACTGTTCCGCCATATATTCCTTAAGGCCCTGGATATAGATGCTGTCGTTCTCGTAATGATTGGTGGCCAGTTCAAGCGCCCTGGCAAAGCCTACAATACCATACAGGTTTTCCGTACCGGCCCTCATATTCCGTTCCTGAGATCCACCATGGATATAGGGTTTGATCTGTACGTTCTCATTAATGTAAAGCATTCCCACCCCTTTGGGGCCATGGAACTTATGGCCGGCTCCTGTAATGAAATGCACCGGGGTATTGCGCAGGTCGAATGGATAATGGCCAACCGTCTGCACTGTATCGGAATGGAAAATGGCATTGAACTTCTTGCAGATCTCGCCTACTGCATGAAGGTCGAGCAGGTTCCCGATCTCATTATTGGCATGCATCAGCGTAACGAGGCATTTTTCATCGCTGGAGGCCAGCAATGCCTCAAGGTCTTCCAGGTCCACATGGCCATTGGATAGCAGTTTTACATAACTAAGGGCAGCCTCACCATTCCGGTAGAGGAATTCCACGGTATGGGAAGTGGCGTGGTGCTCTATGGGTGAACTAATGATATGCCTGCAGCCCAGGTCGCGCACGGCGGCAGTAATAGCCGTATTGCTGCTTTCCGTACCCCCGGAGGTAAAGAATATTTCCGCCGGATGGGCATTCAGGATCCTGGCCACGGTCTTTCGGGCGTTCTCGATCGCCAGCCTGCTTTCCCTGCCGTAAGAGTAAATGGAGGAAGGGTTACCGAATTTTTCTGTCAGGAAGGGCATCATAGCTTCCAACACCTGGGGGTCCAGGGCTGTGGTTGCCGCATTGTCAAAATAGATCCTTTTCACTTTGCTAGGGTTAAATAAAAAAGCTTCCCTTAATACCGGGAAGCCGCAAAGTTCAGTAAATATTTTCAAATAGCCTTCCCCGGCTTGCGGGAGGGAGGCCGGCCTGCATCACATAAACTCCTTGATGTCCTGCATCAGGCGAAGGGCAATATTATTGGCCGTGGTTTCGAAATTACTTTCAGCATAGATCCTGATAATCGGTTCCGTATTGGATGTCCTGAGGTGTACCCAGTCCGAATCGAACTCGATCTTCAGACCATCTTCTGTATTCAGCGGTTGCTTTTTGTATTTCTTCTTGATCTTCTCGAAGATATCCACCACATTAATGCCCTTCTCCAATTCGATCTTATTCTTCGAAATGAAATAATCAGGGTAACGGGCACGGAAGGACTTGATGCCGTTCTTATGCTGGGAAAGTGCACTCAGGAATAGGCCGATACCAATCAGGGCGTCACGGCCATAGTGGAGGTCAGGAACAATGATCCCACCATTACCTTCCCCGCCGATCACTGCATTCACTTCCTTCATTCTTTTCACCACATTCACCTCCCCTACTGCTGATGGGAAATATTCCCCGCCATGCTTCAGGGTAATTTCCTTCAGCGCCTTGGTACTGCTCATATTGGAAACAGTATTCCCCTTGCGATGGCTCAAAACGTAATCGGCAACTGCCACCAGGGTATACTCTTCCCCAAACATGCTTCCGTCTTCACAAACAAAGCAAAGGCGATCCACATCCGGGTCAACGGCAATACCCAATGAGGCACCACGCTTCTTCACTTCTGCACTCAATTCGGACAGGTTCTCGGGCAATGGTTCCGGGTTGTGGGCGAACCGGCCGTTCACTTCACCGTTCAGCACCACCACATCTTCCACGCCGAGGGCATACAATAATTTGGGTATGGCCAGGGCGCCGGTTGAATTGATCGCATCCACTACTACCCTGAACCCCTTGTTCCTGATGCCTTCGCAGTTCACCAGGGGATAGTTGACAACCGCTTCAATATGCTTATCAATATAAGTATGGTTCGGGGTAATGGATCCAAGTTTATCAACAGCGGCAAAGCGGAAATCATCGCGGGAAGCGATATCCAATACCTGTGCACCCGCTTCTGCGGAAATGAATTCGCCTTCGCTATTCAATAATTTAAGTGCATTCCACTCCTTGGGATTGTGACTGGCCGTTATGATGATACCTCCATCCGCTCCTTCCCATTTCACTGCCATCTCAACAGTCGGGGTGGTTGAAAGGCCAAGGTCCACTACATTGATGCCTAGTCCTGCCAATGTTTGCTGCACCAGTTGGTTAACCATATCACCGCTGATCCTTCCATCCCTGCCGACCACTACCTTAGGGGTTTTATTCTGGTGGAGCAACATGCTGCCGTATGCAGCGGTAAACCGAACGACGTCGAGGGGGGTTAAATTTTCAGTAGGATGCCCGCCTATGGTTCCACGAATTCCAGATATACTTTTTATCAATGCCACGGTTCAAAGGTTTATATTCCAAAAATAAGCGATTCCGGTCTTGAGGGGCACAGATGTGGGTAAGTTATTCAGCCCGCGACGGGCAGGCGAAAGGATGTGGATAACTTCAATTTCACAAGGAAAGTGCCAAATTCATACAAATCGGGCAGTTGTAAATAATATGTTCATAACCTTGGCCACAATTCGGTTTAGCCCCTGTACTTTTGGAGAAATTTTGAAGGAATATGTCGACTGGAAGTTGGTTTCAGCATTGGTTCAATTCCCCTTATTACCATCAACTTTATTTTAAGCGCGATGAAGCTGAAGCAGCCCAATTTATCCATAACCTGATCGGACTGCTTCAACCTGCGGCCGGGTCAAGGATGCTGGATGTTTGTTGTGGGAAGGGACGTCATGCGAGAACCCTTGCCAGCCATGGATTCGATGTTACAGGGATCGATATTGCCAGCCATAGCATTGAGGAAGCCCTGCACTACCAGCAGGACAACCTCCATTTCTTTGTACATGATATCCGCCTCCCCTTTTGGATCAACTACTTCGATTATGCCTTTAATTTTTTCACCAGTTTTGGGTACTTCAAAACCGAAAGGGAGCATTACAATGCCATCCGCACCATTTCCCAATCCCTGAAACCCAATGGCACACTGGTACTGGATTACCTGAATGTCCATTACGCAGAAGACCACCTGGTACATAAACACGAAGAAGAGTTTGACGGTGTCAATTATTACATCACCAAATGGTTCGACGAAACCCATTTCTACAAGAAGATAGTAGTGGAAGATGATGCACTGGAAGCCCCGATAGAATACACCGAAAAAGTGGCCAAGTTTTCCCTTGGTGATTTCAATGATATGTTCTCCTTCCACAACCTGCAGATCCAGGAAGTATATGGCGACTATTCCTTCGGGCACTATGATGTCCGGAAATCACCCAGGATGCTGATGGTGGCCAGGAAAAAATAAAAAAGGGAAGTTTTGACACTTCCCTTTTTCATCGCTATCATTTTGTCGCTCCTTTCTTTTTGTTATTCAGCAACATGTAACGGGAGGTCTCGTAAAAGGCAGTTGACCAGAACTCAAAGTCCTGCGAAGCCGGAGCCTCGCCTGACTGGGGCCTGTCGATTTCTGCCCAGGCCATAACACTGGCCTTGCCCTGCAACTTCCGGTTATAGTAGTAGGGTGGCCGGATAACCCCGAGGGTCTTGTTGTTGTAGTCCATGATAAAAGCCTTGTTCGACTGCCCGCTATCAGCAGCCTGACGAGCCAGGAGGTCCCTCCCAAGGGTAGTATTGGTATAGGGGATATTGGCCACCCCTGCCAGAGTAGGCATCACATCTACCTGGGAGGCCGCTGCATGGATCCGCTGGGGATCAAGTTTTCCCGGTGCATAAACAAGGAAAGGCACATGGTTCGCAGAAAGACCATTATCCGTCCATGATTTGGGAAACAGGGGGCCTGCATTTCCCGCAATCCCATGATCCCCGATAAAGGCGAAGATGGTATTCTGGAAATAGGGCGATTGTTTAGCCGCTTCCACGAACTTCCTGAAACAATAATCTGTGTAACGGAAGGCATTTAGTTCCTCATTCGATTCGAACCCATACTTGGTAAGGCTGTCCTTCGGGAACTGCATCAGGCCCACGGCCTCCCTATCCTCTTCAGGAATGGTATACGGCCGATGGTTGTCAGCGGTCTGGATGATGGCAAAGAATGGATGCTTCTCCTTTTTCAACACCTTATCCGCTTCCAGGAAAAGATTCTTATCACTGATTCCCCAAACATCAATTTTGGGAACGGAATAATCATCTTCCTCATACAAATGCAGTCCCTGGATATTATTGGTGAGAATACCACGGATATTCGCCCAGCTGGTGCTACCGCCCAGGAAATAATATTTTTCATAGCCTTTGAAATCATTGATGATGGTGTGCTGGTCCACCATCATTGGGTTCCTGCTGGCCGTTTTGACCAATTCCACATCGGGGATACCGGTGATGGTAGCCCACACCCCTTTTGCCGTGCCGATGAGCGGGGTAAAACAATTATCAAAGAAAATCCCCTGCTTACAGAGCTCGGCGAAATAGGGCGTTGTATTCAGTGGGTTCCCCCACATGGAACTCTTGTATCCGCTAAAACTCTCACAGATCACGAGGACCACATTGGGCTGGCCATTGCCTTTCCAATTATAGACAGAATCGGGAGCCACATCCCTGGTAAAATTGAGTTGTACGCTATCCGGCCTGGTAACGCCCAGGTAATTGGCTACCTGGGGGTAGGCGGCCCTCACCTTAGCCAGGTCATAGGAGGATGTCCTGAACTTGAAGGAACTGAAAAAGGATTGGAGAGGGTTTAGGGCTATATTGGCATAGAAGTCATTACCCATGTTGAAGGCATCGCTCCAGCGGAGCGGGTACTGCCCTGCCCTTCCGAAAACAGCCAACCCTAACAAAAGGAAACAAGCCACCCAGCTCAATACCAGATTTCGTTTACTCACGCCAGGCCTGGCATTGCCGATGACCTTGTACAACCAAATGATCAGCCTGGCCATGGCCCAGGTCAGAACGGCTATCCCCAACAGCAACCGCAAAACGGGATAGGTTTGCCAGACCATAGTGGCAGAAATACCGGCATCTTCCAGGAAACTCAGGGCACTTGCATTAAGGCGCTGGTTGAGGTAGCGGTAATGGAGGAAGTCAATGATATAGAAGGAACTCAAAATAAGGCAGACAATAAAAAAGAAAACCTTCCAAAAAACAAGGGATCGCTTATTGCGGAAAGGGTCAAGGGCAGGTATAAGGGTAAGCAGGAGGACCAGTAAGCCAATGATGGCAACCACCCTCGCATCATAGCGAAAGCCCAGCCAGAAAGCCCTCCCAAGGGGTCCGTCAGCTGTTCCGGGCAATTTAAAAGTATAATAAGTAAACAATCGTGCTGCAGACATGGCCGCCAGTAAAACAAAGGCAATCCCTAACACCCACAGAACGATCCTTGAAATATTTTTCATAGTTGGCAAAAATCGGGATAATTTGAACTTCAATGAACAGTTATTGCTAACTGCTTATTTTTGTAAGTGTTAGACTATTCCATGGATCTGATCGACAGGCTATTACAATATGACAAGGAACTGATGATAAGCATCAACAGCAAATGGGACAACCCGGTGCTGGATTTCGTGTGCCAACACATCAGGGAAACCTATTTCTGGGCACCTCTCTACCTGTTCTTTATCACGCTGGCCGTGATCAACTTCGGTAAAAAAGGATGGCTATGGGTGCTGGCAGCCATTGCTACCGTCGCCTTAACGGACCAGGTCAGCAGCAACCTTATCAAGAACAATATCATCAGGCTGCGACCCTGCCGTGACCAGGAGATCGCCCACCAGATCCGTTTCTTTATCAATTATTGCCCAGGCAGCAGCAGTTTTACTTCATCACACGCAACCAACCATTTCGGGATCACCACTTTTATCGTGGCTACCCTCAGGCCCTACCTGGGCAATCCAATACTTTGGCTTTTCCTGGCATCGGCCGCTGTGTGCTACGCGCAGGTATATGTGGGGGTACATTACCCTATCGACGTAATTTGTGGCGCTACCATCGGAACAGCCATTGGCTATGGCATGAGCCGTATCTTCAACAATAAAATCGGCTTGCCAACCCTTTAATCTAATCCAATATACATGACTGAGATTCTATTAGTATTAGGTTTGATCATCATAAACGGTCTCTTTTCCATGGCGGAGATCGCCTTGGTATCATCCCGCAGGGCCAGGCTCGAAAGCCAGGCACTGAAAGGTGATGCAAGGGCAAAGGAAGCCCTGAAACTGGCCAGCCATCCGGATACTTTTCTCTCGACGGTGCAAATAGGCATCACCTTGATCGGTATCCTGACCGGTATTTTCTCCGGGGAAAATATCAAGGGCGATGTGGCTGCCTTTTTTGCCAATATCCCTGTACTCGCCCCCTACAGCAATGGTATCGCCACAGCTGTAGTGGTGATCATCATCACTTACCTCAGTTTGGTATTAGGGGAATTGCTACCAAAGAGAATTGGCCTCTCTGATCCTGAAAAGATCGCTAAAATGGTAGCTGCCCCTATGCGGGTACTCAGCAAGATCACCCATCCCTTCGTATGGCTGCTGAGCAAGTCCACCCATCTGCTGGCCAGGCTCATGAATATACAACCCAGCGACACACAGGTTACGGAAGAAGAGATCAAGGCCATCATCAGTGAAGGAACCGAACAGGGTACCATCGCAGAAGCAGAACAGGAGATCATTGAGCGGGTATTCCATTTGGGTGACAGGAATATCACCTCCCTCATGACCCATCGCAGTGATATCATCTGGTTCGACCTGAACGACAATGAAGTTTCTATTAAGGAAAAGATCGTCAAGGAACCCCATTCGGTTTACCCTATCTGTGATAGTGATCTTGACAATATTAAAGGGGTGGTTTCGATCAAGGACCTCTACATCTCCAATGACATGACCCTGTTCAAGCATATTATGAAGCCGGCCATGTTCGTGCCGGAGAACAATACCGCCTACAGGGTGCTGGAGAAGTTCAAGGAATCGAAGAACCACTCCTGCTTCATCGTGGATGAATACGGCAGCGTACAGGGCATGATCACGCTGAACGATATCCTGGAAGCCATTGTGGGTGATCTACCGCAACAAGACATACAGGATTATGAGATCATAGCCCGGGAAGATGGCAGTTTCCTTGTTGATGGCCAGATCCCCTTCTATGACTTCCTTTCCCGCTTTGAAATGACCGACTGGATGCATGAAGGTGAGCAGGAGTTCAATACCCTGGCAGGTTTTATTCTGCACAAGCTGGAGCGCATACCACAGACCGGTGATACCCTGGAATGGAAGGGCTTCCGGTTTGAGATCATTGATATGGATTCCCTCCGGATCGATAAGATCCTTGTCCATATTTCAGAAGAGATCAAGGAGAATATGGATGATTGAGCCTACCCTGCATATCCCCGTAATGTCCGGCCTGAGCTGCTTCACCTGGTAAGGTAGATCGGGATACTGGGTTACATATTGATCAAAACTCAAATATGGTCTTCGTATCAGGATATACCAGTTTATTGCTTTTCCGCTGGCCATTTACAGTAACATGCATGATATTGATCTGCTTATCGTAGGAATCGTAGAGCAAACTGTTGTTGATCTCCAGTTTTGAAACGGAGGGGATATTCCCCACCTGCACATAACACCAGGCCGCTTCCCTTTCCTTTTCATAACCAATATATTCCAGGCTTACCGGCTTACCATTGACCTTTAACTGAATGTGTTGCTGAAGGTAACGGGTGATCATCTGGTCAGTTGCGGCTTTGTCTTTGGGCTGCGCCAGGTCAACAATGGCATTATTTGATTTTTTCAGGGCGGACTCGAAATCATCCACGAAAAGTTTTACACTGATCTCAAGTGTTTTCTCCCCGGCATTGTGATTGATCTCCGTCACCCCAACATAGAAGGGGTGGAAAAGGGATACCAATCCAGCCATAAACCATTTAAACAAAACCAGCGCCATTGGACATTTATATTTTTCTAGGACAAAACTCTGAATTATTTTGTCCACTAGAAAACTTATGGCGGATTTTAACCTTTACTTCAGTCTTGGGGTGGACCATATCCTCACCTGGGACGCTTTGGATCATATTTTGTTTGTAGCGGCTCTGTGTTTGCGATACCAGTGGAAAGACTGGAAGCTGGTGGCCATCATGGTAACCGCTTTCACCATTGGCCATAGCATAACCCTTGCCCTAAGTGTGCTGGGGATATTCAAGCTTCCCGTAGCCTGGATTGAATTCCTGATCCCCCTTACCATCGCCGGAACAGCAGCCAATAACCTGGTAGTGGCCAGGAAGGAGCAAAAAGCCAGGTTCCCGGTGATTTATTTTTTCGCCCTGTTCTTTGGCATGATCCATGGACTGGCCTATGCCAACCTCCTGCTTGACCTGGAGGGCAATACCAACCTGACTTCCCACCTACTGGCATTTAACCTTGGAATTGAAGTTGCCCAGCTGTTGGTGGTAGCGGTAGTATTAACCTTATCATTTATATTCGTCCAATTATTGAAACTGCCCCGTTTATGGTGGATTGCCACAGTTTCAGTAATGATCCTGCTGTTTTCCCTGAAAATGGCGACAGAAAGGATCCCCGATACCGGAACAACTCAAACAGCATAATTACATGAGAAGACTACTTGTAGCATGTTTAGGGCTTTTGACCAGCAGTGCATTTGCCCAGAACATCCAGAACAATCCTGGGTCCAACCATGGTAACAAGTTCGAGCAATTGGGAACTACCCTTCCCACCCCGAACGAGTACCGCACCGCAAGTGGAGCCCCAGGCCCTAAGTATTGGCAACAGCGCGCAGACTACGACATCAAGGCAGAATTGGATGAAGAGAAACTGCGCCTCACCGGTTCTGAGACCATTACTTATTTCAACAACTCACCGGACGAACTCACTTACCTCTGGCTGCAGTTGGATGAAAACGAACACAGTTCCAAGAATAATGCTAACTACCAGGATCCCACCAGCATGGGTGCCCAGTCTGTTGACCTCATGATGAACAGGATGGAAGATGCTGAGAATGATTTTGGTGTAAACATCACCAAACTGACAGATGCCACCGGCAAACCACTGAAGTATGTGGTGAACAAGACCATGATGCGCATCAACCTGCCCACTCCCCTGAAGCCGGGGCAGAAATTCATCTTCAAGGTAGATTGGAACTACAAGATCTCCGACCGCATGAAAGAAGGTGGCCGCGGAGGGTACGAGTATTTCCCTGAAGATGGCAACTACCTGTTCACCATCAGCCAGTGGTACCCCCGTCTTTGTGTGTACAGTGATTTCCAGGGCTGGCAGAACCACCAGTTCACCGGTCGTGGTGAATTCGCCCTGACCTTCGGTAACTTCAAAGTGCAAATGACCGTACCCGCAGATCACGTGGTGGGCTCAACCGGCGAGTGCCTGAACTATGCCCAGGTGTTGACACCTGCACAAATGGCCCGCTGGCAGAAAGCCCAGACAGCCAAGGATGTAGTGGAGATCGTTACCCTGGATGAAGCCAAGGCCGCGGAAAAAAACAAGAGCAAGGCCAAGAAAACCTGGATCTACAAGGCCGATAATGTTCGTGACTTCGCCTGGACCTCTTCCCGTAAGTTTGTTTGGGATGCATTGCCCGCCAATGTGGAAGGCAAGAAAGTAATGTGTATGAGTTTCTATGGCAAGGAAGCCTATGGCCTCTACCGTCCCTTCTCTACCAAGGCAGTTGCGCATACCATCAAGACCTATTCCAAGTTTACCATTCCCTACCCTTACCCTGTAGCACAGAGTGTTGAGGCTGCTAACGGTATGGAATACCCGATGATCTGCTTCAACTACGGTCGTACCGAAAAAGACGGCTCTTACAGCGAGAACACCAAGTATGGTATGCTGGGCGTGATCATCCACGAAGTAGGCCATAACTTCTTCCCCATGATCATCAACAGTGATGAACGCCAGTGGAGCTGGATGGATGAAGGCCTGAACACCTTCGTTGAATACCTGACAGAAGAACTGTGGGACAATAAGTTCCCCAGTCGCCGTGGTGCAGCAGCCTATATCACCGACTACATGAAGCTTCCCAAGGACCAACTGGAGCCCATCATGACCAATAGTGAGAACATCATCCAGTTTGGCCCCAATGCCTACTCCAAGCCGGCAACCGGCCTGAACATACTCCGTGAAACCGTTATGGGCCGTGAGCTGTTTGATTATGCTTTCAAAGAGTATGCACGTCGCTGGGCATTCAAGCACCCCACTCCTGCTGACCTGTTCCGCACCCTGGAAGACGCCAGCGGTGAAGACCTGGATTGGTTCTGGAGGGGCTGGTTCTACAGCACGGATGCAACCGATATCGCCCTTGATTCCGTTCGCTACCTGCGTCCTGAATTTGGCGCTCCACCTTCAAGGGGAACTACCACTACCACTAAACTGGCCAAGCCCCAGGTGAATGCCTTCGAAGACATCAGCAAGGTTCGTAACCGTGAGGACAAGAATATTGTCTTTGAAGTGGACAGGGATACCACCCTACGTGATTTCTACTGGAGGTATGCAAGGGGTCTGGAGCCATACGATACCACTTCCTATTCTGTTCCCGTTCAAAACAACCTGGAGCAGGCGGACGATGCGTTGAAGGCCAAGTATGCCAACAAGCATATCTATGAGTGCACCTTCAGCAATAAGGGCGGATTGGTAATGCCCGTGATAGTTGAGTTCACCTATGCCGATGGCAGCAAGGAAGTTGACCGTATCCCTGCCCAGATCTGGCGTAAGAACGAGAACAAGGTTACCAAAGTCTACATCAAGGATAAGGAAGTAAAGTCCATTAAACTTGACCCCATGAAGGAAACCGCTGACATCAATGAAAGCAACAACAACTGGCCAGTGAATGCTGAGCCAAGCAAGTTCCAGTTGTACAAATTGAAGCAGGGGGTTCGCGGCCAGAGCACCGGTATCAACCCGATGCAAAAAGCCGAAGAAAAGAAGAAAGAAAAGAAAGCCTTCTAAATAAAGGATCCCCGCGAGATGCGGGGATTTTTTTTTACTGGAAGGTCAGACAATAGATGCAATACAGAAAGTTGACATCAATAGTCTCCTCAGCTATTCAGGCTATCTAATAGCAACTGGTGGAGCCATCCCGAACCAGGAATGTTCCCTTCATCAGTATGCTTAAAATCCTTAGTTTAGGCATATGAATGCCCGTTCTTTCCTTACCATCATTTTTACTGCTTTTTCATTGGCAGCAGCGGCCGCCAGCGTGGACACGGTTACTATCAATAGTGCCAGTATGCATAAAGGGATCAAGGCCGTAGTGATCATGCCGGATGCAAATGGTTCTACAGCTAAAAAATTCCCGGTGGTTTACCTCTTGCACGGGTATAGCGACAATTATGCCGGCTGGATCAACAAGGTTCCTAAAATAAAAGCACTGGCAGACCAGCTGCAAATTATCATTGTATGCCCCGATGGTGGATTCAGTAGTTGGTATTGGAACAGCCCGAAGGATAAGGACTATCAATACGAAACCCATATCACAAAAGAATTGGTACCCTATATAGAATCCCATTACCCGGCCCGGGCCGGGAGGAAGGCAAGGGCAATCACAGGCCTTAGTATGGGTGGACATGGTGGCTTTTGGCTGGGCATCCGTCACCCGGACTTGTTTGGGGCTTTTGGCAGTATGAGTGGTGGGCTGGATATCCGTCCCTTCCCCGGGAACTGGGACATCAGTAAACGTATAGGCGATACCAGTTGCTGTGCTGGGAACTGGGAGGAGTATTCGGTCATCAACCACCTGGCCGAACTAAAGGAAGGTCAACAACAGATCATCATTGATTGCGGACTGGGGGATTTCTTCCTCGATGTCAACAGGGCTACCCACCAGAAGCTGATGGAATTGAAGATCAGCCACGATTATATTGAAAGACCGGGCGCCCACAACTGGCAATATTGGGCCAATGCCATTGAGTACCAATTGCTCTTCTTCCGTAATTACTTCTATAACGGGAATTGATCAGGAAACTGCGCTGGGTTTGGGGACCTGCTCCATTTTCCCGAATAAATAACGGCCAAGCACAAACGCAGCAAGCAGGATAATAATGCTGAGGTAGCCTAACCACTCATAATGAAGGATCCTTCCCTCAGCATCATTCACTACCAGTAAGCCTGCTATGAAGGATGCTGCGCTGGTCCCGAATTGTTGCAGGCTGCTGTTAAAACTCATGAAGCCGCCACGTTTGGCCGGCTCCACCACATTGCTAACCATGGCCTGGGCAGTTACCCCCCTGCCGGTTGCCAACACAAACCATATCCCAAACAGTGCCAGCACCAGGGCAAGGGGCCACTTCGGCAGGTTGGTCAGGATATAAACCATCGCCAGTGAAAGGAAAATACAAATGGAGAAAACCTTCAGCTTACCATACTTATCCGCAAATCGCCCAAGGATATTGGCAGCGAAGAAAGAGGCCACCCCTCCTACCAGGTAAACCAAAGGGGTCTGTGATTTGGTATACCCAAGATTGAATTCCATGAAAGGGTTGATGAATGGGATGATCAGGAAATGCCCCATCATGATGAGGCCGGAAAACAATAGCGCCAGCACCTGTTTGCGGTTGGCAAGTACTTCAGTTAATACCTTCATTGGCCGTGCTTCCTCACTGGTATCAATATGCGCAGTAATGGCCGGGATATGTTTATTGAGCAGGGGCACCAGTGCAAGGCCCAGCACAGCCACCAGTATAAATGGCGCGTGCCAGGAGATGATATTGGCCAGGTAAAGGGCGAAAGGCACACCAAAAGTAGAAGCTACAGCAAAGGCCGACATTACTGCCCCCATTGCCTTACCCCGCTCTTCATAAGGAAAAATATCGCTGATGATGGACAATACCTGGGCACCGATCAATCCCCCGAACAGGCCTGCCACCAACCTTGCCAAAAGTAACAGGTGATAGGATGGCGCCAAGCCACAGGCCAGGGTACCCACCAGGAATCCTGAATAAGCGATGATCAGGACCTTCTTCCTATCGAACCTGTCCACAAAAAAAGCAGCAGCAAACCCACTGATCGCAGCGGAAAGCGTATAGGCACCTACCAGGTTGGTGAACTGCTTGGGATTGATGGAGAAGAAAGGCATGAGGTAATTACCCAATGGCATCATGATCATGAAATCAAGGATATGGGTAAAGTTCAGTGCCGCCAGCAGGAATAGTATGGTCTTGGTATTTCTGGGCAAATGCGGTGATTTGGTTGACAATTGGGGAATCCAAAAACCAAAGGTGCACAAAGTTTGGCAATAACCTTGTGCACCTTTTCCATACCCCAGATTGGGGTAAATATTTTGTTGCAGCGCCAACCGGTCAATAACTAACCGATCCATCCCGCACCCTCACTTTCTTCTTCCCGGAATTCTTCTTTTCAAATTCCAGCACTTCCTTGGGCTTCTGCACTTTCTTTGTCACAGACATGGTATCCCTGGCGAGCGTGGAAGGCTCATTGCCTTTCTCTATTTGTCCCAACCGGTAGAATTCGGTCTTTTGGACAAATCCTGTTCCAGGGTCATAATATTTCCAGGTCCCGTGCTTCAGGGATGAGCCTTCGTTCTTGACCACCACCTGTACATAATGATCGGGGTTGTTCACGTCTTCCACATCAAGGGTATCATACAACTTATCGGGATTGAAGGCACGCCAGCTCTCCTCCCGTACTACACTTCCGGCTATATTAAAGTACTGGCACATACCATCCTTATTACCCCAACGAAAATTCTCAATGGCAAGGAGGTCGCCCTGTAATGTATATTTCCGCCACATACCTTCCTTGCGTCCATCCTTGTATTCCCCTTCTTCCTCGAAACCAGGTTCCCCGCGAACAGATTCGATCCGTTCCACCCATGGTCCCTGCCTTTTATCGGCTATATCAACCCGGTTCAGGGTATCCCCTTTCACACCGATTATGTAGCTTTTCAGCTGTCCATAACCGTTGATGGAAATCATCAACAACATGACAAGAATACAACGCATAGTTAGTAAGTTTGGAACTACACCAATAACGAAACCAAGGCTACTTATGTTATCATTCCCTTCCATTTTTCGTCCGGCCCTTTTTACCGGCCTGGTGCTTGCCCTAGTTTCCAACCAAAACTACGCACAAATCAAGCCAACCTCTGCGGAAGAACGTCTTAAAAGCTTGCAAAATCGTGTTGCCCTGGAGCAAAACTCCCTGGTCAACGATATCCCTTTCAGGAATATTGGCCCGACGGTCATGAGCGGCCGGGTGGTAGATATTGACGCCAACCCTGAGGACCCTACCGAATTTTATGTGGCCTATGCTACCGGGGGACTATGGCATACCGTGAACAATGGGCAATCCTTCACCCCCATTTTTGACAATGAATCCATCATTGGCATAGGGGATATAGCGGTGAATTGGTCAAACCGGACCATCTGGGTCGGAACCGGGGAAGTGAACAGCAGTCGATCTTCCTATGCCGGCATGGGCATCTATAAGAGCAGCAATAACGGCAAAAGCTGGGAATACACCGGCTTACCGGAATCGCACCATATTGGCAAGATCCAGCTCCACCCTTCAGACCCCAATACAGCATGGGTGGCCGTTTTAGGCCATCTCTATTCCCCCAACAAGGAAAGGGGGGTATACAAGACAACGGACGGAGGCAAGACATGGAAGCAGGCTTTATTTGTGGATGAAAATACAGGGGCAGTTGACCTGGACATCAATCCAGCAAACCCCAATGAAGTTTACGCGGCCATGTGGTACCGTACCCGCAGGGCCTGGAATTTCGAGGAAAGCGGAAAGACCAGCGGCATCTATAAAAGCACGGATGGCGGCAATAACTGGCAGCTGGTGAGCGGTCCCGGCTCAGGGTTCATCCATGGGGATGGCGTGGGAAGGATCGGTGTGGCAGTATTCCCGGCCAACCCCCAAACTGTTTATGCGGTAGTCGACAACCAGTTCCCCCTGCCCGATACCAGTACCAAAAAAGTGGACACTATTTACCAGTTGAAGGATTTCAAAGCACTCACTAAAGAACAGTTCCTTGCCCTTGACGACAACAAGCTGAACAAATTCATGCGTGCCAACAGGATGCCCCAGAAATACACGGCGGCCAGTGTTAAGGAGATGGTGAAAGCAGACAAGATCAAACCTACCGCCATTCATGATTACCTTTTCGTGGATGATGGCTTCCAAAACAAATCCATCACTGGCTGCGAAGTGTATCGCAGTGATGATGGAGGCAAGACCTGGAAGAAAACGCATGAAAAGCCCATAGGCATTTACAATACCTATGGCTATTATTTCGGGAAGATCTATGTATCGCCCTATGACGCCAATAAAGTGCATATCCTGGGCTTCTATGCCCAGATGAGCACAGATGGTGGCAAGAACTTCAAGACCATTGACAAGAACAATGTGCATGCTGACCACCATGCCCTTTGGATCAACCCTAAGAAGGACAGCCATATTATCAATGGGAATGATGGTGGCTGTAATATCAGTTACGACAATGGCGAAAACTGGTTCAAGGCCAATACGCCGGCAGTCGGCCAGTTCTATGCCATCAATGTGGATAACGCCAAGCCTTATAATGTTTATGGCGGCCTGCAGGATAATGGCTCCTGGTATGGTCCTTCTACACATAAGGAAGATATTGGCTGGATGGACAATGGTGACTATGCCTATAAAATGCTGAATGGCGGTGATGGCATGCAGGTTCAGGTAGATACCAGGGATAATAAGACCGTTTATTCAGGATTCCAATTTGGGGTATATTCCAGGCTAAATAAAGAATCCAAAGAGAGGAAAGGAATCCGCCCTCAACATGAATTAGGCGAATACCCGCTGCGTTTCAACTGGCAAACCCCCATTTTATTGAGCCAGCACAACCAGGATATCCTGTACTATGCCACCAACCGCTTCCACCGCTCCATGGACAAAGGCGAAACCATGCAGGCCATGAGTGGTGACCTTACCGGTGGTCCAAGGCAGGGTGATGTTCCATTCGGGAGCATTACTACTATTGCAGAATCACCTTTGCGCTTCGGACTGTTGTACACCGGTTCAGATGATGGACTGCTTCATCGGTCAAAAGACGGGGGGTATACCTGGACACCAATCGGTAAGCCAGCAAAAAAAATACCCGAGCTTCCCCAGGGATTGTATGTAAGCAGGATTGTTGCGAGTGCCTATAAGGAAGGTCGTGTGTATGTTACGCTGAATGGTTACAGGGATGATCATTTCAATGCCTATGTGTATGTAAGTGAAGACTATGGCGATACCTGGAGCCAGATCGGGAAGAACCTCCCGCTGGAACCGGTGAACGTGATCCGCGAAGACCCGAAATCAGACAGCATCCTCTATGTGGGAACAGATGGTGGCTTATACGTTAGCATTGATGCAGGCCAAAGCTTTATGGCCATGAATAATGGCTTGCCCAAATCCATTCCTGTGCACGATATTGCCATCCACAAGGGAGAGAATGAACTAGTGCTGGGCACACATGGCAGGAGTCTTTACATCGCGAAACTGAATGATGTGCAGAAACTACTGGTCGATAAAGCCTATTATGAGAAAAAAAAGGCTGAAGCGGAACAGAGGCAACCCAAGTCGCCGGTCAAGCAGGAAGACAAACTCTGACAAGAAAAATAACTACAATTAACAGCAACGAGGGATCCCGGATTGGGGTTCCTCGTTTAATTTGCAGGAATGAAGAAGTTGCTAATCCTGTTATCATGTATCGTTGCCACCCAGGTTTCAGGGCAGCGGTTGACCATAAACCAGATGAAATCAAAACTGGAGCAGGCCGCTAACCCTATCGCCTATGTGCGGGATTCCTTAAAGAAGAAGTATTCTTTGGACACGGTGGTGATCAGGAATGCGAATTATTTCCTCGGTCTGGCAGATTCCTTAGCCTATAAAGGGAAGCCCGGCAAAGTGTATGGTCCATTTGAGGGTAAATACCTGGTGCAGGTAATGGCCAAGGCCCCGAATGAGTTTTACCGGATCAGCCAGGTATTCCTGGATACAGCTGTTTTGGCACCCAGGGTGGCCGACTCATTGGCCAATAGCATCATTGACAGGATAAGATCAGGGTCAGCCACCATGGCTGATATGGCCATGACCTATAGCATGGGCGGGGAAGGGAAAACAAAAGGCGACCTTGGCTGGATGGCGAGGGGCAGTATCCAGCCAGATATTGAAAAAAAGATACTCAAGTGCAGCAAGGGGGAAGTGTTCAAAACATGGAGCAGGACCGGCCTTCATATCATCCAGTTGACCGGAATGCCTAAGCAGGATAATGGTTTCGCCCTTTTGATGCGGGTGTTTTTATGACCAGGAAATACCTAGCGGCCGGGAATGGTTGCTTTTGCCGGGTTCATAATGTGTTCTACTTTCTCCTGCAATTGGGCCGAGAACAACAGGACCATAGCTAGAGGAATGGTTTCCGCGTACAGGATTCGCATTAGGAAAATATCCGCCACTACAAAAGCCACATAGAGCCAGAACAATAACCTGTCGAACCTTAAGGTAAAGAAACCGGCAAGGAAAAAAAGCTCGATGGCAGTCGCCAGCACAAAGACCAACTGGCATACCAGGGGATGGTTGACCAGCCAGTAAATACCTTCAGCCTGCCAGCCATCAGGGTCAAGGGCCAGCAATTCCTTATGCTGCAGCAGCAATACATTGACAAAATGCTCCTTACTGAAAAGGCTACCCCGGAGCAGCTTCCAAATGCCTGCAGAAGCAAAATAGAACAGGAAGAAGGCCCTCATGAAATGAAATAGCTGGATCCAGTGTTTTTCATGGATGTGCAGGAAAAGAAGGGGCATCAACAGCCAGCTCAGTTGCATTTCCACAGTATGCAAGCCACAGGCAGCGGCTATGCTGGCATAACAAAAATTATAGCAAAGCAGTAGCAGAATACAGCGATTAAAAGGCCTGAATAAGGCAGTTGCGATGATGCCGAGGTTGAGCACAACATAGGCGATATCGAGTAATCCGAAAACAACAGGGTGTTGCGTCAACCAATGCAGGAATCCCGATAAGCGCAGTCCCCAGGTGACCAGGTTATAAGTATCTGCATACAATACGGGATCTGCGAGACCGAGCCAGAGCCCATTCGCACTTCTCACTACAGCCATCAACACGAAACCGGCCAGGTAGAGGAATTGTAGCTGCTTGCGGATGTTATGGATGGCGGGCATAGGACCAGATGGTTTTTTCTTCACTAACGGGAATGAGTAAGCGATCCATGGTATATCCATGCCTGGTGACCCTGAAACTATCTATCCTTACCTGTAACAGTCTTTCCAAATTGGCAGCATTCCAATCCAGGAAGGCGTTTTCATCTATTGAGTTTCTGATCAGGCTATCGGGAATGGTTTGTTCGTTGAGACCTGCCTTTTGGAGGAAGCGGTTCTTGCTTCCTATTTGCTGGTATATTGGATCCAGTTCATTGATCCTTTGGGTCAGGGGTCCGGTCAGTTGATCCCATTTCATAATGGAAAGCCTGGAAGGACTGAGCAGGTTCCCATTGACATAGATCTTAACCACAGCAATCGTATCAGGCCTTCCGACCGGGTCACTAAACATACCGAATTTCAGGAAGGGGGTGATGGCCGGAAGGGGCAGCACTGAAAAGACCAGGTAGGCGAATGCCAGGGCCAGCCCCCAACGAAAGGTTCTCTTATCCAGCGCTTGTATTTGTCGCCAGTAGCCCAACTGACTAATTTTTAACAGAGATGAGGTAGTGAACAGCCAGTTCATAGCCTTTCAATCCTAAACCACAGATGGTTCCTTTTGCCTTGGCGGAAACATGGGAGAGTTTGCGGAAGTCCTCGCGGGCATGAACATTGCTGATATGCACCTCTACCAGGGGCGCAGTGATGGCCGCAATCGTATCGCCAATAGCAACAGATGTATGGGTATACCCTCCGGGATTCATGATGATGCCATCGACAGTATAGCCCACCCTTTGCAATTCATTGATCAGTTCCCCTTCAACATTACTTTGGTAAAAACTAAAAGAGATGGATGGGAACAGTGATTTGAGCTCTTCGAGATAGGTTTCAAAATCCTGGTTGCCATAAACTCCAGGCTCCCTTTTGCCGAGCAGGTTCAGGTTAGGGCCATTGATGATTGCGATAGTCATGCAATAAAAATACAGGAAATAACAGGATGTTGGCAGGCCTTTTAGGAACTCCATAAGAAGGGGGACCCAGGGCTTCAGGCATCAGGAATTCACCAGTAAGGCATAACTCATCAGGCTGATGAATTGGCCGTTCTTGATCTCGGTATCCTTATGAAAACCTTCCTTCACAAATCCGGAAAGCTCCAGCAGCAAACAACTGGCTTCATTGCCTGCTTCCACCCATGCTTCTATCCGGTGCAGATGGAATCCATCTATAAGGGCTTTCAGGAAGACTGGCATTACTTCGGATGCAATACCCTTGCCCCAGAATTTAGGCAGGAGCCAATACCCTATTTCAAGCTTTTGATGTTGGGGTTGGAAATGATACCCGCCAAATACCCCAGCCCTAAGGCCGGATGACCTTTCCACCACCATCCAGAAAGCACCGGTCCCTTCAGCCCAATGCCTGGCATAAAAGTCCATCTGGGCCTTTGTGGCTTCGTAGCTGTTGTAGCTAACCCCATAATATTGGGTTACGCGGGGATCACTGAGTCCCTGGAATACGATATCCTGGTCACTGTCCCCCACCGGGACGAGCCAGAACCGTTCCGTTTCCAACTGGCTTTGCTGCATAAAAAAACCGCCTCTGGTGAGGCGGTAATATAGCTTAGTTTTTTGAAGCCTTGATCATGGCAATGAAATCATCGAAGAGGTAACGACTGTCATGCGGTCCGGGAGTGCTTTCCGGGTGGTATTGCACGGAGAAAGCTTGTTTACCCTTGACCCTGATCCCTTCGATGGACTGGTCGTTAAGGTTCACATGGGTGATCTCAATATGATCGGCATGCTTAACCGCTTCCGGGTCTACCCCGAACCCGTGGTTCTGGGTGGTGATCTCGCACCTTCCGGTGATGATATTCTTAACCGGGTGGTTCAATCCGCGGTGGCCATGGTGCATTTTAAAGGTGGGGATGCCATTGGCCAGGGCCAGTAACTGGTGTCCCAGGCAGATGCCGAAAAGTGGCTTATTTTCGGCCAGGATATCCTTTACGGTTTGGATGGCATAATCCATGGGAGCCGGGTCACCGGGACCATTGGAAATGAAATATCCATCGGGATTGAACTTCTTCAGTTCTTCAAGGGGTGTTTTGGCTGGATGAACGCGAACATAGGCGCCGCGATCCACCATGCAATGCAGGATATGCTGCTTCACACCGAAATCCAGCACGGCGATCCTGATCGGGGAATTGGGGTCACCCATTTCATAGGGCACATCGGTAGTCACCTTGCTGGCCAATTCCAGTCCGCCCATGGAAGGCACTTCCATTACCATGCGTTTCAGCTCTTCCACATCAGTGATCTCGGAAGAAATGATACAGTTCATGGCCCCTTCAACGCGAACTTTGGCAACCAGTGACCGGGTATCGATATCCTCGATGGCTACGACATTGTTGGCCTTCAGGTACTCATCCAGCGAGCCTTTTGCTAGGCGGCGGCTGTACTGTTCTTCCAGGTTACGGCCGATCAGACCACGGATCTTTACACTGTTGGACTCAACATCCTCATCCTTAACGCCATAGTTACCAATATGAACATTGTTCATAATGATCACCTGTCCGTAATAGCTGGGATCGGTAAACACTTCCTGGTAGCCGGTCATTCCGGTATTAAAGCACAATTCCCCGGTAGTGGTACCCTGTGCACCAAATGACTTGCCATAGTAAACCGAACCATCCTCCAGAACCAGGATAGCTTGTTGTTGTGATCTGTTCGACATGTTGATTGGAAAAGTTTTGCAAAGAAAAGAAATGATTAAAACATTCCGGCCATTTTTTTGCCCTTTAGCGGATTTTAACCCGGACTGGCCTTAGGGACATAAAAAAAGCAGAATGGAAAACCATTCTGCTTTTATAAAATCAATCATCCATACTGACTTATTCGGCTGCCTTTTCAGCTGCTTCAGCAGCAGGAGCTTCAGGGGTTGCTTCAACGTTGGTTTCAGCTTCAGCCTTAGTAGCGGCCTTCTTACCACCACGACGGGTCTTCTTGGCGGGCTCAGCCTTGGCAGCAGCTGCTTTACCATAAATTTCGTTGAAATCAACCAGTTCAATCATGGCTGTTTCGGCGTTGTCACCTACGCGGGCACCCAACTTGATGATACGGGTGTAACCACCAGGACGGCCAGCTACTTTCTCAGCAACTGTGCTGAACAATTCAGCAACAGCTTCCTTGTTTTGCAGGTAGCTGAACACCACACGACGGTTGTGGGTATCATTGTTCTTGGCCTTCGTGATCAGCGGCTCAACGTAGGTACGCAGGGCCTTGGCCTTAGCCAGGGTGGTAACGATACGCTTGTGCTCGATCAGGTTGATAGCCAGGTTAGCCAAGAGGGCTTCGCGGTGGGCTTTCTTACGGCCCAGGTTGTTGATTTTGTCTCCGTGACGCATGACATTTTAGTTTACCAGCTGCACCGTGTCAGGAATTGCAGCCTACGTTATAAAATAGAAATTGAAAAAAGATGGATAGCGAGGAGCATTGCTGCGTTTCACTACCCATCCTTAAAAGCATTAATCTTCTTTATCGATTCCCAGCTTGGCCAGGTCCATACCAAAGCTCAGGCCGCGCTCGTGGAGCACCTGCTCGATCTCGGCGAGTGACTTCTGACCGAAGTTGCGGAACTTCATCAGGTCTTCCTGCTCGTACTGAACCAGTTCGCTCAGGGAGTTGATCTTGGCAGCTTTCAAGCAGTTGAAGGCGCGCACGGAAAGATCGAGGTCTTCCAGTGGGGTCTTCAGCACCTTGCGCAGTTGCAGGGTCTGCTCGTCTACCAAGTCTTCCTTCTTCTCTTCCTTATTATCGAAAGTGATGTTCTCATCAGTGATGATCATCAGGTGCTGGATCAGGATGCGTGAAGCCTGCTTAACAGCTTCTTCAGGATGGATGGTACCATCGGTAGCCACTTCCATGATCAGCTTTTCGAAGTCGGTACGCTGCTCAACACGGGTGTTTTCCACACTGTACTTCACGTTCTTGATGGGGGTGAAGATAGAGTCGATGGGTATGTAGCCCAGGGGAGCATCCTTAACCTTGTTCTCTTCAGCCGGAACATAACCACGGCCTTTACCGATGGTCAGTTCGATCTCCAGCTTAGCGGAAGGATCCATAGTGCAGATCAGCAGTTCAGGGTTCATGATCTGGAAGCTCTGGGAGCCTTCCTGGATCATACCGGCAGTGAACTCGGTCTTGCCTTTGATATGAAGAACGATCTTTTCGTTAGAAACCTCTGTATCCACCACCTTTTTGAAGCGTACCTGCTTCAGGTTCAGGATGATCTCGGTAAGATCTTCCGTAACGCCTTTGATAGTAGCGAATTCATGTTCAGCCCCTTCAATTCTGATACCCACAATTGCGTATCCTTCCAAAGAGCTCAGCAGTACCCTGCGCAGGGCATTACCGATGGTTACACCGTAACCAGGCTCCAGCGGACGGAATTCGAATTGTGCTTCAAAATCGGTTGCCTTTTGCAAAACGATTTTGTCGGGTTTCTGAAAGTTTAAAATGGCCATTTGTTTGTACGATTTACGTTTTGTGGATGATGGTTTTTGTTTACCCTTCAGCAGGACATCGGTCCTGCACAAGCGCTCAATATAACGAATAAATAAATATTATCCGCTATTACTTAGAGTACAATTCAACGATCAGTTGCTCCTTGATGTTCTCAGGAACGCTTTCACGCTCAGGATAAGCAATAAAAGTACCTTTCATCTCGCTTTCGTTCCAATCCAGCCAGCTGAACTTCTGGTTCTTACCACGTACCTGGCTGGTCAAACCGCTCTTCTCGGAAGAAGCAGGCTTGAAGGTGATGATATCACCAGGCTGCAGTTGGAAAGAAGGAATGTTCACTACTTCACCGTTCACCATGATATGCTTATGGCTCACCAGCTGACGGGCAGCAGGACGAGAAGCAGCGATACCAAGACGGAAAACAGTGTTATCCAGACGGGCTTCCAGGAGTTTGATCAGGTTTTCACCTGTAACACCCTTACGACGGGCAGCCTCTTCGAAAGTCTTACGGAACTGGCGCTCGAGTACACCATAGGTATACTTGGCTTTTTGCTTTTCGCGGAGCTGAAGGGCGTATTCACCCAGGCTCTTACGCTTGCGGGCGGCACCATGCTGACCGGGAGGGTTGCTGTTCTTGTTCAACCACTTACCGTTACCCAGGATGGGCTCACCGAAGATGCGGGAAATTTTGGTCTTTGGACCAGTGTAACGTGCCATATTAGCTTGATTTTTTAGTTACAGTGTGCAATCATTAAAAATCTAAAATCAATTGCACACCCAGGTTAAAAAAATAGAAAATCCAAAACCCAAAGCCTTGTGGACTTTGGGTTTTGGTAAAATATGTATGCTTAAACGCGGCGCTTTTTCGGAGGACGGCAACCGTTGTGGGGCAACGGGGTAACGTCTTTGATCATCACCACTTCGATACCGGACTGTGCCAGGGCGCGGATAGCGCTCTCACGACCAGAACCAGGACCTTTAACATAAACATCTACGCGCTTCAAACCTGCATCCAGGGCTGTTTTAGCGGCGTCAGATGAAGCCATCTGGGCGGCATAGGGAGTGTTCTTCTTAGAACCCTTGAAACCCATCTTACCGGCAGAGGACCATGAAATAACCTGACCCTGCTTGTTGGTCAAGCTGATGATGATGTTGTTGAAACTCGCTGTGATGTGGGCATCACCGTATGCGTCAACTTTTACTACTCTCTTCTTGGCAGCTGCTTTCGCGCTGTTTTGTGCTTTTGCCATGATAATTAACTGAGGTAATCTTTAACAAATAATTCCTGCCACACAGGCAACAGGATCGAACCACTCCTCCCCCTCCTAAGCAAGGATCCGGCAGTGGGTCTATGTCTTACTTCTTAGGAGCCTTTTTCTTACCAGCAACTGTCTTACGCTTACCTTTACGGGTGCGGCTGTTGGTCTTGGTACGCTGACCACGAACAGGCAACCCTTTACGGTGGCGAAGACCACGGTAACAGGCGATATCAAGCAGGCGCTTGATGCTCATCTGTACCTCAGAACGCAATTGTCCTTCTACCTTCAGTTCATCGTTGATGATGTTACGGATAGCGGCCAGTTCATCGTCATTCCACTGGTGTACCTTCTTGTCAAAGCTAATATTAGCTTTTTCCAGAATGTACTGCGCTGTAGAGCGACCGATACCGTAAATGTAGGTAAGGCCAATTTCGCCCCTTTTGTTTTTTGGTAAGTCAACACCGGCAATACGAGCCATAATCTGATTCTATTTTCGATTTACAAATGACTAATTGAGGGAAAAGTCAGGGGGAATTACCCTTGTCTTTGCTTGTAACGTGGGTTTTTCTTGTTGATCACGTACAGCTTACCCTTTCTTCTCACGATCTTACAATCAGCACTGCGCTTCTTGATGGATGCACGAACTTTCATGATGTTATATTATTTATATCTGAAAATAATCCTACCCCTTGTTAAGTCGTATGGACTCATCTCTACACCTACCTTATCACCAGGCAGAATCCGGATATAGTGCATCCTCATTTTGCCGGAAATGGTTGCCAATATTTCATGGTCGTTCTGAAGCTTAACTTTGAACATGGCGTTCGAAAGTGCTTCTACAATAATGCCATCCTGTTTAATGAGTGCTTGTTTTGCCATACAGATTTTGGGAGCGCAAAGATAGGATTAATTACTTCAAATAAGAAAAAAAATGGGGATTTTTTCCCCATTTTGGCTGAAAATGTTGTAATTAGGTCCAAATTTAGCCAAAATTCGACCCTTCTGGCTAGAAATCAGGACCTTCTCCCATAAAAATAGCAGGTCCCCCACCCGGGCGGGGATATCGGGGTTAATTGCGGGCGAGTTCCACTTTGGTCATCTGGAGGTAGTGATTCTGTAGTTCATGGACATTGATAGGCTGCTTGATATGGCGGCGGTCTTCCCTGTACCAGATCTCAAAATCATCAAACCGTCCATCGGCGGGCAGCAATACCCTGAAGGGTCCCTTTTTGTACTTGATAGCCCCATTCTCGAGGACTTCTTTTTCGAAATTGAATTTCATGAGCTGTGCGTCATTGAGTGGGATAGGTCTCAGGTCCTCCGGCTTGAACCAGAAATCCTGCACTTCGGTTTGAACACATACTTCCTTATCCTCCCGGTTCAATTCATTCACAATGCCTTCCCATAGTTCACCTTCGTATTGTGCCAGAACATAATCGCCCGGCTTAAGGTCATTGATTTTGATCATATGGCAATTTTTGTGTCTGAATATAATAAAATTTATCATATCAGTGAATTACCATCCGGCGATCTTTCTAGCCCTTGTTTCCGGCATCAGGGTCCGGGCTATGTTTTCCTTAATCCATATCCATTCCAGTATTGCAGGAATAGTAGTATTCCACATTTTCCAGGTGGAATTTCTCAAAGGCTTCCTTACCCCCGAAAAGTTTGAGTACAGCCTGGCAATCAACTATACCAGGTCTTTCATTCAGGATGACCGGATAACTAGACCATTTATAGTCAAGGAAAGAACAGATCCCATGCTTATCGGTATTAGCATGCACATATACGATGGTTTGAAAGAGATGGGCTTCATCCTCAATTTCAGGGCAGCAAAACCGGTGTTGGAAAAGATTGCCATGCCGCCCGTGGGTTGTATTGAAAACCTGGGCATAACTGGCAAAGAACCGCTGCAACTCAGCATCGATCAGTTTGTTGATATCACCACTATTGAAGAACCCCTCCTCGGCTTTAATCAACTCTTCTTTATCCAGGGTTCTCAGGTAGCTTAAACACTCTTCTTTCGATTTCACTTTGATCACAGCATGAAAGTGGGTGTCTAATAAATTATAGGCGTAAGTTGTCAAGAAAGGCTTCAGGTAATGGCTGAATTTCCTCAGGAACAGGTACCTATCCTCAGCCTCCCTGAACAGCAATCCCTTATCATTGGTCCTGTTGTACAAATGGAAAAACTTACCCTCTACAAAGTCCGGCCTAAAAGTCTTGGAATGTTTCATAAATCGAAACTATTCCAGTAAGAAGCGTATGCAAAAAATAAAACACCCTTTCTAAGGGGGTGAATAGACGGTTTTGGTCGGAGACGGGTCGGAGACGGGTCGGAGACGGGTCGGAGACGGGTCGGAGACGGGTCGGAGACGGGTCGGAGACGGGTCGGACTTGCGTCCGACCCGTCTCCGACCTCATGTTATACTCCTTATTCTGCCCAAGACATGGTATAGTCCTTGTTTTCAATGGAAAGTGCATCTACAGTAAGTTGCAGGGGGTGAAAGGTGTCTACCATGACGGCCAGTTCTGCAGTATCCTTCTTACCGATGGATTTTTCAACCGCGCCCGGGTGTGGGCCATGTGGTATGCCTGCAGGATGCAAAGTGATCATTCCGCGGGTTACATTCTTGCGGCTCATGAAATCACCGTCAACGTAATACAGCACTTCATCGCTATCAATATTGCTGTGGTTATACGGTGCAGGAATGGCTTCCGGATGGTAGTCATACAAACGGGGCACAAAAGAACAAACAACAAAATTGTGGGCTTCGAAGGTCTGGTGAACCGGCGGTGGCTGGTGAACCCTGCCGGTGATAGGTTCAAAATCATGGATACTGAAGGCAAAGGGGTAACAGCATCCGTCCCATCCTACCACATCGAAAGGATGGTGCCCATAATGCAACCCATACATCATCCCTTTCTTCTTGGTTTTAATCAGGA
The DNA here is from genome assembly GCF_018595685.2 of Flavihumibacter rivuli. Classification (NCBI taxonomy): domain Bacteria; kingdom Pseudomonadati; phylum Bacteroidota; class Chitinophagia; order Chitinophagales; family Chitinophagaceae; genus Flavihumibacter; species Flavihumibacter rivuli. The sequence continues at coordinate 784,736 of NZ_CP092334.1, read as the reverse complement.
AATCGCCTTTTTGATCAAAGCTCAGCAATTCATGTGGCGCCCGGATATCGCGCTCGCAGAATGGGGAATGCTCCAATAATTGACCATATTTGCTCATGTAACGTTTAGGATAGCGGATAGGACTAAACGATTCAACAATAAAAAGGCGATTATTCCCGGCAGCGAATTCGATCTGGTAAATGGTCCCCCTCGGAATCACCAGGTAGTCGCCATAGGAAAAATCAAGATTACCGTACATGGTCTTGAGTTTACCGGAACCTTCATGTACGAAAATCATTTCGTCAGCATCCGCATTCTTATAAAAATACCCGGTCATACTTTGTTGGGGGGCGGCCAGTACAATATGGCAATCGCTGTTGACCAAAACCGGTTTCCTGCTGGCGAGGAAGTCAGGCTCTGGTTTAACATGGAATCCTTCAAAGCAGCGGTGCCTGAGCATTTTCTCCTCAGCCACCAAAGGGGCAACGTTCACAGGGTCATCTACCCCTATAATATTAGTAGGCGGATGGAAATGGTAAAGGAGGGAATAATCGTTCGAGAAACCTTCGGTTGAGAACAATTGCTCGGAATACAGGGAGCCATCTGCCTTGCGGAATTGCGTATGGCGCTTGTGTGGGATCACACCCAGTTTATGATAGTGTGGCATATGAAATATTTAAAATCAGTTGCATTGAAAAATCATTTATAACCCGGAGTGTCGAAAGCAAACAGTTGCTATCGACAAAATTCAATTAGTAACTTTTACATCCTGCCAATACCCTTAGTGTAATGGAAAGGCCTCAAAATGGATTTCCTGGAAAAACATTACCTGCCTGGTTCGCGCTGAAAGGAGTAACCCCTTTCCTTTCTTGGAATCCCCAAACAATAGATACCCCATGAATTGACTTAGAAGCCCGATCGCCCTGTTAAGGTATTACAGGAAATGCAGAAAGTATTATTCACTTACCTGTGAGAGGCCCGTGAACAGGTTAGCTCGACCCCATTGCCAAGGTGGCCAGCAGGAAGACGTATTTCCAGCGGCGCTTGTCTATCCACCATGTAAAATTTCTGAAGAATGGCATCGATGAATCGTTAAGCTAAATTACAAATTCCTAATTTCCCGCCCATTTTATGATGAAAACGATTCATACAGCCGGACTTGTGGTAGTGAACAATAGCAGGTTATTATTGGCCTTTTCTGCTAAAAAGAGGGCCTGGTACCTTCCCGGAGGCAAGGTTGATGAGGGCGAGACTGTGGCCGAAGCTTTGGTCCGGGAAATCCGGGAAGAACTTTCGGTAGCCCTTTCCCCGGAACAGCTCGAATACTTTACCCATATCAGCGCACCCGCATTTGGCGAGCCTGATATGATCATGATGGAGCAGGATTGCTTCTTCTGCAATGAACCAATCCAGCCCGTTGCCAGCAACGAGATCCTGGACCTTAGGTACTTCTCCCGAAAGGATTATGCCCTGGAGGAACACCAGGTGCCGGGTGTTTTAATGGCTTTTGACGAACTTGAAAAACGGGGATTGATATGACAAAGATCGGCCTGCTCTCCGACACTCATGGCTGGCTGGATGAGCAAATCATCCAACACTTTTCCCAATGCCAGGAGATATGGCATGCCGGAGATTTTGGCTCCATCGCCATCGCCCAGCAGCTGGAAGCCGCAACTGGCATCAAGATACGTGGGGTCTACGGGAATATAGATGGCTATGATGTCAGAAGTTTTTACCCGGAGGAAAACCTGTTCACTGTAGAAGGCATAAAGGTCTATATCAAGCATATTGGCGGCTACCCCGGCAGGTATGCCCCCGGGGTGAAGCAAAAGATCAGGGAGGAAAAGCCCCAACTATTCATTTCTGGCCACTCCCATATCCTTAAGGTACAATTCGACCCTGAACTCAATTGCCTTCACATGAACCCTGGCGCTGCGGGTAAGCAGGGCTGGCACAAGGTTAGAACCATCATCCGCTTCGTGATCGACGGCCCAAACATGAAGGACTGTGAAGTGATAGAACTTGGCAAAAGGGGCTAAATGCGCAATGGATTTTGTAAATTCGGGGATAACCAAAACGAACACACCATGTCCAATCCAATCGCCCGCCGCGAGTGGCTGAAACAAAGCGCCCTGGCAGCATTCGGCCTGAGCTTTTCCTTTAAGTCCCTTGGCGGTGAAGACTACCTGCCCCGCTATTGGGGAAGCGAACAAGGACTGCTCAACCTGGGCTCCAACGAAAACCCTTATGGCCTCTCCCCTGCAGCCAAACAAGCCATAGCGGATATGATCAATTCCGCCCACCGATACCAGTATAATATCCCATCCCTGCAGAACTTCAAGAAAGAACTGGCCACCTTCTATGGCGTCACCCCTGATCACTTACTGGTAACACCCGGTTCCGGGGAAGCCCTCAACCTATTGGCAAGAGCCTACAGCCAGGGAGACCTGGTAACAGCCAATCCAACCTTTGGCATACTTCCCAACACCGCTAAAAAGATCGGCGTAAACGTAAAGGAGATCGCACTGGATGGCGCGAAAGTGCATGACCTGGGTGCCATGATGAAGGCCATCGACACCAAGACCTCCCATGTTTATATCTGTAACCCTGCCAACCCTACGGGCACGGTGCTGAAACCTGCTGAGCTCAGGCAATTCTGCCAGGAGGCCAGCAAGCAGGCAACTGTCACCATTGACGAAGCCTATATTGATTTCCTGGATGCGCCCTACAACGAATCCATGGTGTCGCTGATCAATGACAACAAGAATATCGTCATCGTGAGGACATTTTCCAAGATCCATGCCATGGCCGGGATGCGTGTTGGCTTTGTAATGGCACACCCGGACACTATCAAGGCCCTTGCAGCCAACCATTTTAACAACGCCAATTTCTGTATGAGCGCCCTGTCCATGACAGCCGCCCAAGCCAGCCTGAAAGACCTCGCCCACAGCAAGCTGAGTAAGGAAAAGAATGCTGCAGCACGCGACTTTACCATCAGCGAACTGGAAAAACTTGGTTTCAGGTGCACGCCTTCCTTTACCAACTTCATATTCTTCAACCTCCGAAACTACCAGGGTGATTTTGCCAAGGATATGCTGGCCAAGAATGTATTGCTGCGATCCAGTGAACAGCCGGACGGCAAGTATTGCCGGGTTAGCGTAGGTACTATGGAGGAGATGCAAAGTTTTATCAAGCTCATGAAAGCAGTCAAAGCCTGATATTCAAAAAATAAAGCCGTTCGTTTGAACGGCTTTATTTTTCTTACATACCCGGGAACCAGGGCCTTCCTATTCCTTCCCGGAAAGGCCATGGCGCATTGAGCAGGATGATCAGCAAGGCCAGCACAAACATCAGCAAGGCCTTCTTGTGCTCAGCAGCGCCGGCAGATGCTGGCTTGCCTTTTGCCCTGCCAATGGTGATCAGGATGATCACTACGATCATTCCCACCATATGCTCTACGGCCCAATAACGCTGGGCACTATCCTTCATCACGCCACCCATTCCAGAAGCCTGGATCAATTTAAGTCCGAGTGAACCGGCGAACCACTGGTACAAACCGACCAAAAGGGTAATATGGGCAGAGATCATCAGGAAGAGGTCGACCTTCCGGTCTGTGGCAGTATAAGCGGTTCGCTTATTCATTCCCGTTAAGTGCCTGAGAATTGCAACAACCAGCAGCACCAGGATGACCCAGCGCATCAGGTTATGTAAGTGTAAAAGACCGTTATACATGTTGTAGGTTTTGATTTATCGTTTAAGAAATTTCAATAAAAGATTAATATAAAGAACGCGGAACGCATTACATAGAAGAATGGCATTTATTCCTTCCAGTCAGCGACAAATATATTGGTATCCCTGGTTCCACCATTATTCCTGTTACTGCAGAAAACCAGCTTCTTCCCATCATAGCTGAACATGGCAAAGGCATCAAAACCTTTATCGCGACTTACTTTTACCATATTGGAGCCATCGCCATCCATCATGTAGAGGTTGAATGGGAATCCCCTCTTGTATTCATGGTTGGAGGCAAAAACGATCTTCTTGCTGTCGGGCATGAAGACCGGCGCCCAGTTGGCCTGCCCCAGGTTGGTCACCTGTTTCATCTCACTGCCATCAATATTCGCTGTAAACACTTCCATCCTGGTAGGCGCTACCAGGTGTTCGGCCAACAATGACTTGTACTCTTTTACTTCCTCTTCTGTAGATGGCCTGCTGGCGCGCCAGATCAGTTTCTTACCATCACGGCTGAACCAGGCCCCGCCGTCATAGCCCAAGGTATTGGTGATCCGCTTCTCCTTTCCTGTCTTCAAATCCATGATATAAAGTTCAAGGTCACCATCCTTGTCGCTGGTGTAGACCATTTTCTTTCCATCGGGAGAAAGGGTAGCTTCGGCATCATACCCCTTGGCATTGGTAAGTTGCTTAACGATGACACCGTTGGTATCAGCCATGAAAATGTCATAGCTATCATACAATGGCCATATATAGCGGTTACCGTATTTACTACGGTCGGGCACCGGGGGACAATCAGTTCCGCCAAGATGAGTAGAGGCATAGATGATATGCTTGCCGTCAGGAAGGAAATAAGCGCAGGTAGTACGCCCCTTCCCAGGACTTACCATTTTGGGCGTAAAGGGTTCATTGGGTGAGGTGGGTAATTTGCCGATAAAGATCTGGTCACAGTTGATCCCTTCCTTCGGGTTGGTTTTCTGGAAGACCAGGTATTTACCATCGTAACTGAAATACGCTTCCGCATTGTCGCCGCCAAAGGTCAGTTGGCGAATATTTGTAAAGTGGGTCTCGTCAGGATACTGAACCGTATCTGCTACATGTATAACCGGCTTTCCTGTTTCCCTTTTATTCATGAAGGAACTCAATCCTGCCAGGCCAATACAAGCCAAACCCAATAATCCGATCCATCTATTCGCATTCAATCGTACCATAATTTGTATAATGAAGCCACAAAAGTATTGGTATAAACCAATAAACCAACCATGAGGTTCGGAAAACAAGTACCTGATTTTTCGGGAATGCCCTAGATTTGAAAAATGAAATTCCTTTTCCGCATAGTGGTTGCCGGACTAATCGGCTTTTCAATCGCCTGTGGCAACGATGAAAAATCGGCCCAGGCCAGCACCGATGCCGAAAACATCCTTTCCCAACCACCCTATGCCATTATCACCGATTCTATTGCCTCCAATTCAAAGGATGCCAGCTTATATTACCGTAGGGCTGAATTACTGACGCAGAACGGCATTTACGACCTTGCCACTGCAGATATCGAAAAGGCCTGGACCATCCAGCCCACTGAAGAAATTGCCGAGGCCAGGGTAAGCCTGCTTTTCCTGATGGGTCAAGGAGAGAAAGCCGTTCAAATACTGGAACAATTGGTTAAGCAATACCCGGCCAACACCAATTTTAAAAGAAGGCTGGGCGAAGCATTGGTACAAAGCGGGAAGAACATCGAAGCTTTAGCGTCCTTCGATAAAATGATCGCTGCTGACTCCCTAGACTTCGAAGCCTGGTATGAAAAGGGATTGCTGCAACTGCAGTCCGGCGACACATCCGCAGCCATTTCCAGCCTGGAGCGATCCCTGAAGATCCAACCCCTTCAACTTACCTCCCTCTCCCTCGCTAACGTATATGCAGAAAAAAAGAACCCGAGGGCCATTGAACTCTGCGACCAGGTAATAGCGCGCGACTCAGCCGGCGAATTGATCGATCCCCATTTTATCAAGGGGGTATACTATTCCAATACAAAGAACTTTACCAAGGCGCTGGAAGCTTTTGACCAGGTGATCAGGATCGACTGGAAATTCGAACAATCCTATATAGAGAAAGGAATCATATATTTTGACCAGAAGAACCTTGACGAAGCGCTGAAACAGTTCAAACTGGCATCCACTGTCTCCAATACATTCCCGGACGCCTATTATTGGCAGGGAAGGTGCTATGAACAGTTAGGAAAGAAAGAGGAAGCCTTGAACAATTATGCCAGGGCCTATGCACTGGACAAGGACTTCAAGGAAGCAGTAGAAGCAGCAGCAAGATTGAAAGGAAAATAAATGAAATACCTGCGGCCATTTAACTGCTGGCCTGCAGAGGATATTCATTCCAAAAACAAAGGAACCACAACCAATAGTTTAAAAGCCACAATACAGCACCATGATCGTTTCACCATCTTTACTGGCATCGGATTTCCTCAACCTGGGGGCGGAATGTAAAATGCTCAATGAAAGCGAGGCGGACTGGTTCCATCTGGACATTATGGATGGCAGTTTCGTACCCAATATCAGCTATGGGTTACCGGTAGTGGAACAGATCAGGAAAGCCACTATGAAGATATGTGATGTGCACCTGATGATCGAAGCCCCTGATCGATATATTGAAGCCTTTAGAAAAGCAGGTGCCGACATCCTTACCGTCCATATAGAAGCCTGCAGGCATTTACACCGAACCATCCAGGAGATCAAGAAAATGGGGATGATCGCGGGCGTTGCCCTGAATCCCCATACCCCTGTCCAGCTATTGCAGGACATCCTGCAGGATATCGACCTTGTACTGATCATGACCGTTAACCCGGGGTTTGGGGGCCAGAAATTCATCCCCCATACGCTAAACAAGGTGAAGATGCTCAGGCAGCGGATCGACCAGCTCGGCCTGGATGTTAAGATCGAAGTAGATGGCGGTGTTACCCTGGAAAACGCGCAAGCCCTTGCAGACGCAGGTGCCGATATCCTTGTCGCCGGCAGCTCCATTTTCAATGCCCCCGATCCTAGCGCAGCCATTGCTTCCTTCAAGAAGATCTCCAGGCAGTCAACATAGGCAATACCCGGAGCTGCATAGATCATTAATGCAGCCCCGTTGGAATGTGATGAAAGAAAACCCATTTTGATCCCCTTAATAGAAAGAACAGGTCCAGGTGCCGGGCTGGCAACAGAGTGAGGAAACGCTTATCTTAGCCCCATACAAAGCTGACTGTTCAAGACCTGCCATGCGCTTTATCCTTTTCACCATTTTATGCCTATTGAACACCTGCGCCTTTGCACAGGTGAAACAAGCCACCATTCGCGGGAAGGTGGTGGATGAAGAAGAACGCCCGCTGGCAGGGGTGAATGTAACCCTGCTCGGGAGAAGTGCTGGAATACGAACCAGCGACTCCGGCACCTTTATGATAAAAGTACCGGCGGACAAGGCATTGGCGCTGGTCTTTTCCTATACCGGCTATAAAACCGTTCAGCGTAATTTCCTGTTGAGCCTTAATGAAGAAGAACAGGTAACTATCAAATTGGAAAAGGGCGTGACACAACTGGAAGAAGTAACGGTCACGGACCAACGACAAAGAAGGGAGGCAGGCCTGGTCACCTTAAATCCCAAACAGGCCATCAATATCCCCTCTCCCACCGGCGGCATTGAGAGCCTGATCAAGGTGATCGTCGGGTCCAACAATGAACTCACTTCCAATTATTCGGTCAGGGGTGGTAGTTATGACGAGAACCTCATTTACGTCAATGATTTCGAGGTATTCAGGCCCTACCTGGTGCGCAACGGCCAGCAGGAGGGATTAAGTTTCATCAACCCTGAAATGACCCGCTCCGTGCAGTTTTACAACGGAGGCTTCCAGGCACGCTATGGCGATAAGCTTTCCAGTGTATTGGATGTGGGCTACCGCAAGCCCAGGCGCTTTGGAGGTTCTGCCTATGTAGGGTTATTGGAACAGGGGGTACATCTTGAAGGCACAGGAGCCAAAAACCGATTCAGCTACCTGGTGGGGGCCAGACACCGCAACAACCGGAACCTGCTTAGCAGCCAGGAAACCGAAGGAAACTATGTACCCTCCGCTGCAGACTTCCAGGGATTATTCACATGGCAGTTCTCGGAAAAATGGTCAGTGGAACTTTTGGGCAATTTCTCCCAAACCCGGTTCAAATTCAAGCCTGCATTCAGCCAGCCCTCCACGTCCGTCTTCTCCCCTTTCTTCTCCGCCAACCTTGGACTGGACATTTATTTTGATGGACAGGAAGAAGACCAATACAAGACCAATATGCTGGGGCTGTCCATCATCCAACAAGCAAGAAAGAACCTGCGCCTGAAATGGATGGCCTCAAGGTTCCAGAACAAGGAAAACGAATCGATCGATATTGCAGGCGCTTACCTCTTCGGTGAAAGGCAATTCGACAAGAACGAGGCCGACTATGGCCTGATCGTCAATCCGCTGGGAGCAGGTGTATTCCAGAACTATGCCCGAAACAGACTGGACATATCGGTATTGAATTTTTCCCATAAGGGCACTTATGATAAAGGCAGGCATTATTTCCTTTGGGGACTATCGTATGAGCAGCAAAAGGTAAAGGACCAGTTGAAGGAATGGGAATACCAGGACAGTGCCGGTTATTCCCTGCCTTATAATGCAAGCGAATTCTTCCTTTTTAAGTCCCTGGAATCAACAGCTGACTTTACTGTAAACAGGTTAAGCGGATATGTACAGGACAATATCAGTTTTGGCGATTCATCAGGCTTTGCCTTGCAGGCAGGCCTACGGTTCAACTATAACGACCTGAACAAGGAATTCTTGGTCTCCCCCCGCGTAGGCGCTTCCTGGAAACCGATGAAATGGAAAAAGGACGTGATCTTCAAGGCATCAGCAGGCATCTACCAGCAACCGCCATTCTACCGCGAAATGCGCAGGTATGATGGCTCCGTGAACTACGACCTGCTGGCCCAGAAGAGCTGGCAGGTTTCTGCAGGGCTGGATTATAGTTTTGTGGCCTGGAACAGGGTCCTTCGATTAACCACCGAAGCCTATTACAAAAGGATGTGGGATGTAGTACCCTATGATATTGACAATATACGGATGCGCTATTATGGCGAAAATAACGCCAAGGCCTATGCGACGGGGATCGAGGCCCGGCTCTTTGGGGAGATCGTCAAGGATGCGGAGAGCTATGTTAGTCTTGGCTTCATGAGGACAAGGGAAGACATCACCGGAGATACTTATTATAACTATACTTTGGATTCCCTCAACCGGCCGGTTGACAGCACCCTAACCGAAAATGGCTGGCTGAGGCGACCGACAGACCGGTTGATCACCGTGGGGCTCTTCTTCCAGGATTATTTGTCAACCAACAAGAATTTCAAGGTGTACCTCAACACCATCTATGGCACCAACCTTCCGTACAATATCCCGAATAGTGTCAAGTACAGGAACGCCCTGGTCATTGACCCTTACCTGCGTATAGACATCGGGTTTAGTGCACTATTGCTGGACAGCGATAAGAGTAAGCGCAGGAGCCATAACCCGTTCAGGAACTTTGAGAATATCTGGGCCACACTGGAAGTATTCAATATCATCGACCGGGCCAACACTATTTCTTACCTCCTGATCAAGGATTACACCAATACCGTTTATGCCATTCCCAACAGGCTTACCCCAAGGCTGTTGAACCTGAAACTCATTGCCCGCTGGTAAACCGGTCATCCTAACCCTTACGGGCATTCCCCTGAAGGGCTTACCTTTGTCCCATGACAAAGCTCAGTGTAAACATCAACAAGTTTGCCACCATCAGGAATAGCCGCGGCGGCAATAACCCGGATGTATTAAAGGTGGCCATTGATGCACAGCTCTTCGGAGCCGATGGCGTAACAGTGCATCCGAGACCAGATGAACGCCATATCCGTTATGCAGACGTAAGGGCCATCAAACCCATCATTACTACTGAGTTCAATATAGAAGGAAATTGCCGGGAGCAGAAATTTGTTGACCTTGTACTGGAAGTAAAACCAGACCAGGTGACCCTGGTGCCGGATGCAGAAGGCCAACTCACTTCCGATCATGGCTGGGACACTATCCGACACAAAGATTACCTGGTGGAAATGATCGGTATCTTCAAGGCGGCAGGCATCCGCACCTCCATATTTGTTGACCCGGTGATTGAAATGGTAGAAGGGGCCCTTGAGACAGGAACCGACAGGATCGAACTCTACACGGAAGCTTATGCCAGGCATTACCATGAAGACAGGGAACAGGCCATCGCCCCTTATGTTGCTGCAGCCAAAAGGGCACATGAACTGGGCTTAGGCATCAATGCCGGCCATGACCTGGACCTTGATAACCTCCGCTATTTTGCCGAACATATTCCTTATCTGGATGAAGTTTCGATCGGTCATGCGCTGGTATGCGATGCACTTTACCTGGGTTTTGAAAACACCATTCAATTGTATAAAAGGCAGCTCAGGTTTTAGTCCTTTTCATATTCGAACTCTTCACCTTTTAGCAAGGGGTGAGCCCCCACCAGCTTATTACCTTCGATCCGCAGGGTTAAGGAGGGAATGAACACTTCCATTATCCAGGGTTCAATGCTAAATTCCAGCAGGTTTCCCTTTAGGTCTTTCAAGGCAAAAGGTGTTGCCCTTTCCGGGCAGAGTTCAAACTGGATAAACAGCGTGTCTGCATGCTTATTCGCAAAATACACCCTGCCATCTGAGCGAAGCTGTTTATCCTCATACTGGCCTCCCCTTTGAAGGTAACAGCGGGTAAACGGATAATACATGGGATCAGGCGCATTGACCTGAATGAACAGGGAATCAGATGGCACTTCAGTTTCCCTGAGCAACTTAAAGTCATTTCCCGGCCAGTGCTGCCCACTGAGGTGAACGAAGTCTCCTTCCTTGCGCCAGGTGCCTTTTCCCATCCGGTCTGCCGCACCTTGTGAAAAGAAGAAATCAAAACTATTGTCTTGATTCAAACGGAATCCTGAAGCCGTTTCCCTTACACCGGTAAGGTAATATTCCCCCGCAACATTACCCGACACTTGTGAAGAGGCGTGGAGCGAGGGGCTGAGCAGGAGGAGCAAGGTAAGTGGTTTAGAAAGGTTCATATTAAAAGTTACCAATAATCCATCACTTTTCCAGTCAGATCCACCAAAAATGGCCAGCATTCCTTTTTTGGGGAAAGCTGGCCCTATCATTCCAATCCATCAAACTTACTGCTCAACCTTTGGCATTTTTGTAGGTTTCAGGGTATGCAGGTAATTGTAAATGGCCGTCAGTTCATCATCAGACATCCTCGAGAAGGCGGCCCAGGGCATATGGGAGTGTTCGATCAGTTTACCCATCCTGAAACGGCCGATGAACATTTGCCTGGACCAGCCAAATATACGGCTGCTGCTATCGGGTGTCAGGTTGGGCGTGACCAGGGTTGACTTACCCGGCGTTTCAAATACCAGGCCGCCCGCCATTGGCTCCCCAATAAAATTTCCAACACCGTCGCGCTGGGTGTGGCATTCATAGCAATTGGCCACTACCATGGAGAGATAACGGCCATAGGCAACCGAAGTATCCGCTTTAACTGAAGCAGGTATCTTTTCCGTAGGGCCAACCGGTTTAAGGACAAAAGCTTTGAGCATCTTACCCATCAGGTTGTATTCATTTTCGGGAATCCTGTTGTGTACAGGTTTCAGCGACCTCAGGTAAGAAAGCACCGCCACCAGGTCTTCATCGGCCATATGCTGGAAAGGCATGAAGGGTAAAACCATCTGGCCATCGGCATGTACACCGTAGCGTATCACCCTGGCCAGTTCCGGATCGGATTTCGACCCGATACCTGTTTCCTTGTCAGGCGTAAGGTTCTTTGTATAGAACTTTCCAAACGGCAGGTCGAACAAGTAACCACCGGTGAGTGGCACATCAAGCCCGGCTTTCAACAGGGAGTCCTTGCCAGGCACGTTGCTATGGCAATCAGCGCAATGACCGGGACCGAGGACAATATGCCTGCCCCGGGCAATTACTGCACTATCCTTTACAGCGTGGATATCTGGCAAGGGCGCGGAATAGGTGATGTGTTGCCGCATTCCGGTTGCGATGGCAACACCGGTCAGGGTAAGCAAAATGATTACCCCCAACCAGGTCAGGATCTTCTTTTTCATGATGATAAGGTTTAATGCCAGCAAAACTCAGGATTCATTCAGCCTTAAAACAGGCCTTCCAACATGAACTGGAAAAAATGTAACATCAACTGAAGTTTTAGGGAACCGCCCCATTTGCAGGAGAAGCGGTGGTCAAACGCTGATCTAACCCCGGCAACGGTTAATTGAACCGGATGGAAAAAGCACCATCGCTGACCAACACACTATCACCTTTTGGGGTATAACAAAAACCGGAAAACCGGCCATGGGCAATGGCGCTGGCATGATCATACCGGTCTATCTGGAGAAAGAACGGATGGGGCATATAGGACTTCAACAACCTGTCCGTGCCATAATTATCGTAGTAGTAAAAAGAAACTTTGTAGATCTGAAGGTTCTGCCGGTCACGATCAAGCTTGTCGCCATCCAGGTAAGCGGTGAATACTGCCCCTGAATCAGGGGAGCAGGCAGAAGGCCCAAAGAAGGTCATGGCATCCTTTTCAGGGCTAATGATGGCGCGGGTAATCGGCCCACAAAGCCAGCTGTTGCCTACCTTGAAACGCCATTGCTGTAATTCCATTGGCTTGGTGCTATCACAAACAGAACAGGATGGAATCACCAACAATTGTGCAGGCAATGAATCCTCTGTAGTACTGGTATCTACCTGAATGGTTGAATCGGGTCGAAGCGGTCCATCTGCAGTATCCCTACCTTCTATACTGTATTCCTTTGCACAAGAAGGCCCAAGCGTAATCATGCCACTGAACAACAGTATTACCCCAAGGGAATAAAGTAGCTTAGTGGTCCCACCCCTTTTCTCACCAAAGAATTTCCTGCTTCGCATTGCAGTAATTTAAGCCTGTTCTGGCTTAATTCCCGCTTTCGTCCAGGACTTCTTCCAATTTATCCTCATCCCTACCCTTGCGAACCTTAACAAGGGGGTTATCGGCCGTTCCGGTGATGGTCATGGGGATACCGATCAGGCCAAAAGGCGGAAGCCCCAAACGGAATTTCAAATTCAAGCGGCCGTCGAGGGAGGTCTGGCCTTCGATCCTGGGCCGGAAGCCAAAAACTTTCATCCTGGTGCGTTCAATGGTGATGATATTGTTTTGGATGGAAGATTTTATCACTACTGCCTTCAGGTTGGGATTGTTGATGCTATCCTTACCTGTTGCCTTACTTACTGCCCCAAATAATTTCAGTCCATTCACTTTCACCTGCTCCAGGGTAACCACTCCTTTCCCTTTGATGGAAGGATAGACCGGTTGCATTTCCGCATTTAATCGGCCGGCAAGGGAATAATCCACTGAAACCAACCCTGATGCCTTGGCAGCAGAACTCGCCATTTCCCTGAACAGGCTAACCTCCCTGTATGCCCTCTGCACATCAAATGAATCGGCTTTCAGCGTGAAGGTGAAATCAGCCCTTGATGGACCGGCAGGAATATAACTGGCGCCCAGGTCCACCCTGGCTCCAGCAATCCTGAAACCAGCACCATCGAGCAAAAGCTTTCCATTTGACATCAACATTGAACTTTTGAAATCACTGATCATCGACTTCCCAAATTCCACCTGCTTAATGGCGCTGTTCAACCTAAGGTCAAGATTGTGGGGTATCAGCACAGTGCCACTACTGCCCTCTGCATAGACCTGCCGGGATGTACTGTCACTATCGGAAAATGCCATAAAATCATCAACGACCATTTTATCTGAACGAAGGGTAAACTCCCCCTGCAAAACACCGTCCTGCAACCAATACCCGACAATATTCCTGATGTATCCATTCAGCAAGAATTGGTTCTGGAGGTAGTGCAGGGAACAATTGCGCAACCAGGCCTTGTCCTGACGAAACTCCAGCTGTCCCTTTGACAGCAGGAAGGGCGCAGGATAAGCAACCGACCGCAATTCCAGGTCCCTGAACCGGAGGACACCACTGTTGTTCAATCGCCTTACCCTTCCGGCCATAGCATCAGACTGCCTGCCGGCCAATGCAAGGTCCGCTTCCAGCAATCCTTTCAGGCTATAATCCTGTACAGCAAAGACCTGGTAAATCTTACCCAGGTCCAACACACCTTTGGCCTTGATATCATAAGTCAGGTCATTCAGGTTTGTCAATGTGGATTCCATCCAGAACGGCTGGCCATCCAACTCAAACCTCAATGGCTGGATCCTGATAGCGACATCGCTATAATTACCCCTTGCTGAGGCAATACCCCCATCAAGGTTAAGTTGCTTCAAAGCAGCGGGATACCAGGGCGTCTTGAGGGTTCCATCCTGCCATTTGACCTTGCCATCCATCACCGGGAAATCCTTACCCTTCGGATCATACTGACCATTCACCTTGACAATGGCATCCAACCTTCCTCCCATTTCATATCCATCCAGCGGAAGAGACCTGGTTATATCCTCCATTTGCAAGGCTGCATTCAGTTGTCCATCTACCCGCATTCGATCAAGCCCTTCCAACTTCAAATTACCCTGGATCGAACCATCCCCTACACGGGCGTTCAGTCTATCAACATCCAGCCGGATATCCTGCCACCTGCCATTGGTACAGGCAGATTGAATACCAGCACCCAGGTCACGGAGCGGCAAGGGAAGTTCTTCGAATTTCAGGTAGCCATTACCGATAGTAGCCCTGAAATCATAATTCGGGATGGAAATCAGGATGGTATCCGGACGGAAACTGGCGGGGTTTTGGCCTAATTCGTAGACACCCTCTGCCTTTGCCTGCAGTTCCAGTTTCCCTTTCATATCAACAGCAGAAAGCCCCAGTGCCTGGTCCAGCATACCCAAATCAAGTTTACTCTCCAAATCAAGCTGAATAAATGGTCTTTCCAATCCCTTCCATACCCCCCTTGCTTTGGTCACTGAACCATCCAACCCAAATGCGATCGTATCTGCCCTGATGACCAGGCTATCCACGTTAAGGCCGGGTAAGCTAAGTGTTCCCGCCAGGTGTACCTGTTCCAATGGTTTTGGGGCATTCTTATGGCGGATCATCCCATTCCTCACCCAGAGGGCAAGGAGCAGGTCAGGAGCCTGACCCGTACCAGCCCTATAGCCTCCTTTCAGGTCAAGTGTGATCCTGCTGGTACCACTAAAACTGGTTTCCCTGAACCAGGGATCGTATTCCGGCGGTAGCACGGAAAAGATATTCCCGAAGTCGGTAATGCCGGAAATGACCTTCAGGTCAATATCATAACCATCCTTAAGGATGGTCATCATACCTGAAAAATCAACGGGAAGTCTATTGACCATCAGGTTATTCTTCTGGAACCTGAATACCAGGGAAGAAGTATTGACACCGGTAATAAGGTCGGCTTCCACGCGACGCCTCAAAATATACGGTGTGCCATCGTAGCTGAAATCAAGACTATCGGCATGGAAGTTTGATGCCAGTTCAAATTCTGCCCGATCCATATCACCATGACCTTCATAATCGAAACCATCGGCAATGATCGTCATGGGCAGTGATTGGTCATTATAGCGTACCCGGCTATCAGCAATGAAAATGCCTTTGATCTTCATTTGTGTGGAAGAAGTATCTGCACCTGCAACAGCCTTGGTTTCTGTCTTGCCTTTGTAGATATTGTAATTGGCAGCACCATTCTCATCAACCAAAATATTGATGAGCGCCTTATCCACATAAAACCGGTCAACGGTAACACGGTCGGAAAAAAGGGAAGCCAGGTTCAACCCAAAACCCAGGGCTTCCCCTGCCAGCAGGGTATCCTTTTCAAATGGCTTGGAACCGGTCAGGGAGAAATCATATAATGTAAGTGTAAGGGTCGGGAAATGACTGAAAAATGAAAGCCGCGCCTTCCTGAATTCGAGTTTACCATCAATTGACTGGTTAGCCCACAACTTGATGTTATCTGCTACTTTACCAGGAAAGAGAACAGGCAAAAGGAAAAGAATCGCAATAAAAACTACCAACCCGATCCCGATGTATTTCAGGATTTTCAGGAACATCCTCATCATCCAAACAAATTAAAAGTGGTTCGAATGCGAAGATACCATTATTGATCAGACTAATTGATTCAATGCCGCATACTGTAGCAGCATGATGGTCTTGGCATCCCTGATCTCGCCGGTCGCCACCATCTGCATTGCTTCATCAAAACCGATCTCCAGGACCTCTATGTTCTCGTCCTCATGTGCAGCCCCTCCCCCTTCATTGACCCGCATTTCAGGTGAATAGGCCGCTACAAAGAAGTGAAGGATCTCAGTTACAGAGCCCGGCGACATATATGCCTCGTAGACCTTCCTTACCTCAGAAATCCTGTAACCGGTTTCTTCCTCGGTTTCGCGGCGGATGCAATCCTCCGGGTTATCCAGGTCCAGCAAGCCGGCACAGGCCTCGATCATCATACCGCCAGGGTTCCCGTTGATATAGGTCGGCAGCCTGAATTGCCGGGTCAGCACCACCTTTCTTTTTTCTTTATTATACAAAAGGATCACGGCTCCATTTCCCCTATCATATGCTTCCCTCACCTGCTGGCAAACAGATCCATCCTTCTTACTATACTGGAAAGTGAACTTATTAAGCACATACCAATTATCCGACAGGAGTTCCTTTTTCAGGATCTTGACATCACTGATCATAATTTTTCAGGTTTCGCTTTTACTTTTTCAAGGCAATTACACTCCGCCTTTCTCTTTAAAAATATAAAATTAGATCCTAACAAATCCCTAATCAGGGTTCGCTTGTCCATGGGAGTGGTTCAAATCCAGGGACATCCATAATACCCACTGCCCACAGGATAACTTTCTGGATTAGCATAAAATTCCTTACATTCAGTATAACAATCCACCCACCTTTAACCCTTCCCCTTTTTAACCTCGCTACCCAACCTGTACTTCATTTCCATCCTTAAAACTCATTAAAATGAAAAAGCTGCTATTTTGGGGAATGAGTTCCCTGTTCTTTATTGCCTGTAACAATCAGCCGGCTGATGAAAAAAAATCCGGGGACGAATCAGGCAAGGGCCAGACAACCGCATATGTCAACCCGTCGGCAGAATTTGCGGATCCAAAGTATATAGAGATGGGAAAACAAGCGCTTGCGGCCTTGTCAGCAGGTGATGTTGATGGTTGGTTGAAGAATTATGCCGACAATGCTGTTTATGTATGGAACAGCGGGGATAGTATTTCAGGCAAAGCCGCCATCACTGCTTACTGGAAAAAGAGGAGAATGGAAGTGATCGACTCCCTTACCTTCTCCAACCATGTTTTCCTTCCCATTAACGTAAAACAGCCCCAAAGCGTTGAACAGCCCGGCATCTGGTTATTGGGCTGGTACCAGGTTAATGCCAAATACAAATCAGGGAAAAGTATGACCCAGTGGATGCATGTGGACATGCATTTTAATGCCAATGACAAAGTGGACAGGGTAATCCAATATATTGACCGGGTGCCGATCAATGCAGCAGCCCCAAGTAATTGAATGAAATAACCCCAACCAGTATCAGTAAGCATACTGGTTGGGGTTATTTCGGTATAGGCTCTACAGAATCTATTGATCGACCTCAGTTGGTTGTTCCTGCTGCCTGTTCTTACGGGTAAACCAGAAATACATCGGCACCCCGCTCATCATCAGCACCAGGCCTAGTATGGCTTCCCTGGGTCTTGCGACGAATGTGTTCAGCATTAACAGGACACAAAAGAATACAAATAAAGCTGGCAGTACGGGGTAGGCCCAAACCTTGTAGGGCCTGGGGGCATCGGGCATGGTCCTTCTCAGGATGAACACACCCAGGGCTGTAGCGCCATAGTAGAGGAATACGCCAAAGATCACCATATCGGATAGTTGATCAAAACTACCTGACAACACCAATACTGAAGCCCAAATACATTGTAATACCAGGCTATTCACCGGAGCCTGGGCATTATTCAGCCTTGCCACAGGCCTGAAGAACAAACCTTCTTTGGCCATTGCATAATAAGGACGCGCAGCAGTGAGGATGGTGGCATTCGTGCATCCAAGAGTAGTGAGGATGATCAGGATGGATATGAATAAGGCGCCGTTCTCCCCCCAGAATACTTTAACTGCTTCGATCGCTGCTATTTTATTCCCTGCCTGGTAGATAGCCGTCAACTCCACATTTGAGAGCAGGGCCAGGTAGGTGGCATTGATCAATAAATAGGTGATGATGATAATGAGTACTCCTATCACGATCCCTTTGGGGAGGATGGTTTTGGCATCTTTCACTTCCCCACCAATGAACCCAATGGAATACCATCCCTGGTAGGCCCAGAAGGCTGCAAGCATGGCTGTAAAAAATGGACTGATGGAAATAGCCTTATCGCCGGTTGAGGAGAAGTCAACACTCCTGCCCAGGTCGGCATGGCCACTGCCCAGCCCAAATACAATAATGATCAGGATCCCGGCAAAGACCATCATCAGGATGGCATTGCTCACACCTGCCCCTGTCTTCACCCCCCTGCTATTGATGAAGGTGAGCAAGATGATCAAGGCAATCGCCACGAGTTTGACGGGGAAATCAGCGAATGGATAAAATACACCCCCTATATTCCATTCCTTGAGTGAAGCTAAAACAGGCGGCAGATGGAAGATACTGTCAACAGACTGGGCAAAGATGTAGGCAATAGATGAAATGGCTGCTGTCTGAATCACAGCAAAGAGCGACCAGCCAAACATGAAGGCAAAGAACCGGTTATATATCTTTTTATAATAGGCGAACTCACCACCGGTATTGGCCAGCAATCCTGCCACTTCCGCATTACACAAGGCCCCACAAATGGTCACCAGTCCAGCCACTGCCCAGGCCACCAGCACCCAACCCGAAGACCCCAACTCAGCTGACATGGGTGCAACTTTCTTGTAAACACCTGAGCCTATGATATTGGCGATCACTACCCCAATTACATACTGTAATCCCAGCGACCTGTTCAACCCTTTATTGTTGTTCATTGGCAAATCTTGAAGTGATGACCACCCGTAATAGGTAAAAGAGAAGGTAATTATTTGGAAGCGCCTGCCCGCTTCACAACATGATCGTAGATTAGCTTTGATGCTTTGGACATTTGCGCTACCGGAACCGACTCAGGTCCTTTGAACCTGGAAAGCAGTACCAATACATACTTCCTTCCATCGGGCAGGAACACAATACCTGAATCGTGTTGGATACCATTGATTGATCCTGTCTTATGCGCAACTTTTACTTCAGCAGGCAATTCAGCAGGAATGATCTCATTGAAATGCTGGTCGAGCAGGATCCTGATCATGGCATCAGAGGAAGCCTGGTCAACCAGTTCCCCTTTGGCCATTTTCTCAAAGATCAACAGGAGGTCATAGGCAGTGGTGGTATTGTTCAGGCCTTTCTGGAAAGCCTTGGAATCTTCCACCCCACGCAATACCCTGATATCATTGGCCCCAATGGAACGCATGGTCTGCATCACACTATCTGCTTTCACCAATTCAATGACCATATTGGTAGCAAGGTTGCTGCTATAGATGATCATGTCGTATGTCAGCTGATAGATGGTCCTTTTGGATCCAAGCACCTTGTATAATTCTTTCTCACTG
Source organism: Flavihumibacter rivuli (assembly GCF_018595685.2). Lineage (NCBI taxonomy): Bacteria > Pseudomonadati > Bacteroidota > Chitinophagia > Chitinophagales > Chitinophagaceae > Flavihumibacter > Flavihumibacter rivuli. The sequence continues at coordinate 765,303 of NZ_CP092334.1, read as the reverse complement.
TCATCGGTTGAATCAAGGGAATAGGGACTGCTATCCACTATGCTGCTGAAACTGTTCTTTACTTCTATTGAGTCGTTAAGCGAGAATATCCCCTTTGCCGCCTGCTTATATACTTCTATCATCACAGGCGTCTTCATGGTACTGGCAGCATGAAAGGATTCCTTCTCATTGATGAAAAGGGTTTCACCCGTGCTGAGGTCTTTGAATGCCAAGCCAAATATGGCACTGTCACTTTTCAATACGGCCTCCACACCTGACCTCAGGTCAGTTGGCTTACTCCCCTGCTGGTCACAGGAGCTATTCAGGAACATCATGGTAATTGCAGTTAATCCCAGCCATTTATGCATATCAATTGCGTTGAGCTTTGGAAGAAAAATTCCGGACTTGACCAATTTATTTAAGCGTTGATTGTATGCGCTTGTACACATCCGGCAAGGTCTGGCGGAACCGCTGATAGGTTTCTTCCGCTATGTTCACTTTATCAAAGCGTACATACCTGACATACTCCTTTCCTTCACCCGCATTGCGGCCATACTTATAGGCATAGGTAAACCAGCCATCGGGCTGCAATTCCACTTCCTTCAATCCCGTATTGGGAACGCTGATAAAGAACTCATTTGAACTTACAGGTTTGCCCCCCACTTCCAATTTTTGTTTGCGCATGGCTATATAGGCCTCCTTTGCCGTTTCCACTCCCGGGTCGATCAATTCAACATGGTCGGCCAGGTATTTACGGTAAGGGTACTGGTTGCCGGCCTGGAAATTGTACAATTCCTTCAGGACATTGCTGATGGTATCCTTCATGTAAGGATAATGCGTACATCCCAGGATAAGGGTATTGAGGGGCTGCCGGATATCATCCTTCCTCATCTTTTCCATCAGGCTAACCAGGTGGTAACGGACATAATTGGCAGGATCATTCAACTGGATATCCAGGCATTTCCCGGTATTGTCAAACTCACAAAGCAGCTTATAATTTTCCGCATTAAAGCGATAGGCGGCCAGCAGGCTGGTATCAATGGGATAAAGGGGATGGGCCAGAGAGGGGCCACGATATTCCTTGCGGGCATTCTTCACCGTATCACTATAATAACTGAAGTCTCGGTCGATACTTTCCGCCAGGCCATATCCACCCTGACTTACGATCACCGGTTCTTCCATGCCCATCTTTTGGGCCATGGCCCTGAGTGTCCTCGGGTAACCATCACTGGCTACTGTACCTGCCGTTGCGAAAACCCCAATGGCCCCCTTTGGGTGGCTTTGCTGGTATTCAAGGGCGGCTTTCACCCCGGCATCGATCACCCCGATCACTGGCATCGACGCATTCCGGTTGGCAACATATTCCTTGATATCGGTGATGGCATAGGCAGTAGCCGTATTGCAAGCGATGACCACCATCTTAACGCTTGGCTTACCATCCTTGCCAAAGGAATTTTCCTGCCGGGTATCATATTTATCCTGGAGGAAGAAGTCCACATTCTTCAGGATGTGCTCCTTGAGCAGGGCTGTCTTATTGGCTGCTGCATAGTTGCCATAAGGCATATTGGCCTGGTCCGCCAGGTACTGGAAGGATTCCCTTTCAAAATCCTGTTGACCATCACTTCCGGGTTTGCCTGTTTCATTATTGAAGGCATCAAGGGTAACAATAGCTTCCAGAATGGTGAGTCCGCCCGTACCACTATCAAAAACCCCGATGGGCAGTTTTTTCTTTATGGAAGCTTGCTGCGCGGCTGCAGCCTGACACAAAAAAGCCAAAACCAATACAATACTAATCCTCATGCGTTGCCTGGGTTAAAGCGACAATTTAAGATAATTGCCAGAATTGCGCAATCATTTGGGTAATGGGTTATCCCCTCTCGTCGATTCTTCGGGATCCTTCGCTGGGGCAAGAAAATGTATAGTCGCGCCCGTTGTGCCTTATGACCAACGGGTAGTCGGATGATAAGATTAGCTGCTGGATGCATAAATCATTTCGCCATTTGTACATCGGGGTCCCCTTCGGGAGACCCGCTGAAGTTAATGGGTAATAACAACGAAACCTATTTCCAACCCCAGCAGGGTCTCCCGGAGGGGACCCTGATGAATAGTAGGATAGATATTCATCGGGGGGCCTTGAAGAGTACCACTATGTGGTGAAAAGATTTAACAACCCTGTCGCCCCCGATGTGTCTTATGACCAACGGGTAGTTGGATGATGAGATTAGCTGCTGGATGCATAAATCATTTCGCCCTTTGTACATCAGGGTCCCCTCCGGGAGACCCTGCTGAGGTGAAGATGTGGGTATAAGGTAGCCCCCTTCGGGAGACCCCGCTGAGGTTAAGGAATTAAAGCTGATAACGGATTTCGTCAAAGATCTGTTGGTGATAACACGCAACAGCGGCACAAAAAGTAATGGACATAATTAATTGAAGAATATTACCCTCATTCCTATCCCTTCCTTCTTATCCAAAACTTAATGACTTCTATCCAGAACACACCTAGTACCGCAGCCAACAAGCATTTCCCGAATTCACCAATGGACAGGGAAGTGAATTTGAACACCTGCTGGGCGGGCCCAAAATAGATGCAGACCAGGAGGATGAATAAAGAAACAAGGATCACCAGGGGAATCAAACGGTTCTTGTAACGAAGTGTGGTGATGAAGGAGTGGTAAAAAGAACGGTTGACCAGGGTAAGGAAAATATTGGCCAGTACCAGTGTCGCATAGATCATGGTGCGGGCAAGTTCAGGTGAAGCGCCATTACGCAAGGCATACTGGCCAATGAGCAGACTGGATAGGGTGATCATCAATCCCTGCACTATACTCAGCGATAACTCACGGATGGAGAAAAAGCTGGTGGTCAATTTCCTTGGTGGCATGTTCATGGAATTGGCCTCAATGGGTTCATTCTCGAATACGATGGAACAGGTTGGACCCATGATCAATTCCAGGAATATCACATGCACAGGGGAAAAAATATCAATGAATTGCCACTGCAAGACCAATGGGAGGGTAACGATCAGGATAATGGGAATATGGATCGATATGATATAGCGGATCGCTTTCTTGAGATTTTCGTAGATCTTCCTTCCAAGTGCCACAGCCGTAGGCATATGGCCAATATCATCGTCCACCAATACCAGCGAGGCAGCTGCCTTGGCCACTTCACTCCCGCCCTTGCCCATAGAGATCCCGATATGGGAAGCTTTCAGGGCAGGTCCATCGTTCACACCATCACCCGTCATGGCCACCACTTCCCCATTCCTTTTCAATGCTTCGATCACCTTTAGTTTGGCATCAGGGAACATGCGGGCCAAAATGTTCACCGGCTTCAGTCTTTGCTGCAGTTCCGGCAAATCCATACCCATCACCATCGATCCCGTCAGGACCTCAGGGCTGGCCTTAAAGCCTACCTGGGCGGCGATCGCTGCCGCCGTTTCAGCATGGTCACCCGTGATCATTTTAACTTCAATACCTGCATTGTAGAACTGGCTAATGGTCTCCCGGATATTTGACTTGGGAGGATCATAAAAACAAATGAGCCCTATGAGGTCAAAACGGAACTCGCGCTGGGATTCAGGCATCTTCTCCATTACACCATCATACCTGGCCACCGCCAACACCCGATAACCCCTGGAGGCCAGTTCCCTTGTCCTTGCCAGTACCCTTTCCTTACCCGCCTCATCCAGGATGCATTGTGCCAGGATACCCTCCACACTTCCCTTACTGGCAATAATGGTTTCCCCATCCCCATCACGGAAAGCATGGGTCATGATGGGATAATTACCCTCCAGCGGGTATTCATGGAACATGGAAAAGCGCTTACGCCTGTCCGTTGGAGAAACCCGCTCATACACTTCATGGATGACCTTTTCCATGCGGTCGAAGGGATCGGTCTCAGAGGCCCACATGGCAAACTCAAGGACTTCGGAATAATCAAAAGGCAGTATTGTATAATCGATCACCCTGTCATCTTTGTATACATAGATAGCTGCCAATTCCATAGCATTCTGCGTGATCGTACCAGTCTTATCCACACAAATGACCGTAGCGGCGCCCAGGGTTTCAACCGTATAGGGACTTTTAGCAATGACATTCTTCTTGTAAAGATGATAGGCGCCTAATGCCATGAAAGTGCTGAAGGCTACCGGGATCTCTTCAGGCAACACTGACATGGCCAATGTGAGGCCATGCAATAACCCGTGCAGGATACTGCCGGAAAGATAATAGTTGACCGCCCATACAATGACGAAGGCAATGGCACCTGCGGCTACCATGGAACGGATAAAACTCCTGATCTGGAGTTGGAGGGGCGTTTGCGGAACCGCAATGGCACCCATGGATTGCCCGATCTTACCCAGCATGGTGGACTTGCCGATAGCGTTCACCCTGGCAATGCAGGAGCCCGATAACAACATGGTTCCCTGGAATACCTTATTATCACCCGTTAAGCCCTTCACAACAGGAAGCGACTCACCGGTCAATATGCTTTCATTGACAGAGAGGTCATTCCATTTCAACAATTCGCCATCGGCCGGCACCAGGTTACCATCTTCCAGCATCATGCAATCACCAATCACCAGGTCGGCGGCATCTATTTCCATGACTAAACCATCACGGAGCACCTTCGCCTTTGGGGCTGTTAACTTATTCAACGCATCCACCGCATTCCTGCTCCTGTTTTCCTGGTAAAGGGAAATTCCGGCAACAAAAGCAAGTGAACCCAGCATGATAAAGCTTTCCCTGTACTCACCCAGGCCCAAATAAACCAATGCGGCCACCACCAGCAAAATGAAGATGGGCTCGGTCACCACATCCTTTACCGCTTCCCAAAACCGGCTATGATCCTGCCCATTGGCAAAATTGCGACCATGCAACTTCCTGCTGGCGATCACTTCAGCTGAACTCAATCCCTTAATGGCTCCGGTTTCCTGCATAATAAGAAGGCTGGTATGCCCAACAGCCTTCACTAAATTTATAAAAGAATCAGCTATGTAATTATGAAAAACTATTCCCTGATCAGTAGTTCCTTTACCTTATCCGCAACAAAATGGGCAAATGGGGGATCGGTCTCAGAAAGAATAATTACAACAAAGCCCGATTGGGTATAGATACCAAGGTCGGAACAAACCTTTTCATAGTCACCACCATGGCCCACGATTTTTTCCTTCCCGATTGGATGGTGAATGCTTGCCAAACCCCAGGTCCCATCTGTTGTATAACTCATCATGAGATTGGTGGATGCCTTTGCCAGCAACTTGTTGGATTGCAATGCCTGTGCAAACGCGTAAAGGTCATTGATCGTTGACTGGCCGCCACCTGCACCAGATCCTACCTCCGTATTGGCCATCCCGGACGGCCTGCAGATATTCTCGGTTATATATTGCTGGTAGGTTCTGCCCGTTAAGGATTCAATAATCGCCCCAAGGAGTACAAAGCCAGAATTGCTGTAAGCCCAACCCTTCCCCGGTTCAAATTGCAACTGGTCGCGCTCTAAAATGGGGAAATAGTCCAAGGAAGTCTTAAGCCTTTCCTTGATCTGGTTGTAGAGGGAATCCTCAAAGAAATCACCCATACCCGAAGTATGGGTCAGCAGTTGCCTGATCGTTACCCTGGCCCTGATGGCAGGATTATTCAACTGCGGTAAGAACTTGCCGATCGTATCGTCAAGGTTAAGCCTTCCTTTTTCCATCAATTGCAGCACAGCCACACCGGTAAACATTTTCCCAAGCGATGCCATCCCAAATCGCCTCCCTGTTCCAGGTGCTTTGCCGTCAGTTGCGTATCCAAATGCATCACGGAACAGGACCTGCCCTTTCTTCGCGATCAAAACCTCCCCTTTGAATACACTGTCAGCAACCAGTCTGCCCAGATATTTTCTCACCTCAGTCCCCACCTCATCCATTCCCAGTTGTCCTTTTTGAATAAAGGGCGTAGTAAACTGAGCCGGTTGAATAACCCTGTATTGATAATGTTGCAAAGAATCCGTGATGATCAGGAACTTCCACCAGGCATCATATCGCAATTCCTGTACCCAAGCCTCCACTTTATTCACTTCAACCGGGTTGATACTCCTCAGCCGGACCTTTCCTATGAAACCATAGGCTTCCAGGTTTCCCATTATGGCTTTATCAATTATTGAAGGTTCCGCATGGGCATTCTGCAGCATTGACCGGATGCTTGCAGAGTCGCCGGTATTGTAGGCTTCCACAAAACTTCGCATCATTGCGGTCAATGGCTCCTGCTGACTGGCATCCTGGGCGCGAAGGCTTTGGGCTTGTAACATAGAAGCGAAAACAATACCTAGGAAGTATAAGGATAATCTCATGGCCAACCTTTAGTTAAAGCTAATAAAGCACACGCAAGCTTTGGCCGGAATTAGGATGAACTGCAATATTTGTTGTTAAACTGCAGGAAAATGCCAGCAGGCTCCCGGTGCTATGTTAAGCCGGAGGATCTCTCCAGTATGGAACTGACCCTGCCTGCACCTGGCCCTTAAAGTCGATCCGTTCACCTGCAGCTCCAATTCATCATAAGCGCCGAAAAAGTCAGTATTGGTAACAAGGGCCTCTTTGCCTTCTCCTCCCTGCTTTTGCAGGAGGATCGATTCATGCCGGAGCATAACGGTCAGGTCCTGGTGTACCCAACCCGGGATATCTTTTAGTTGAGCTGATTGTTGCGGCGTGAAAATATTGCAGGCACCAAACAAGGTAGCGACATATTCATTGATGGGGGTCCGGTAAATACTTACCGGATCAGCTTCCTGGAGAATCCTTCCCGCCTTCATGACCATTATCCTGCTGGCCCAGGAAAGCAGGTCCACGGGATCATGTGACACCAGGATACTGGTTATTCCCAGTTCGTCACTGATATCCCTTAGCACATCCCTGACCACCTGGCGGTGACCAATATCCAGGTTGGAAAAAGGCTCGTCCAGCAATAGTAGTTTAGGGGAATTCACCAATAGCCTGGCCAGGGCGATCCGCTGTTTCTCCCCGCCCGATAACTGGTCGGTCCGCCTGCGCAACAAGTGATCGATACGGCAAATGGCAAAGATATTCTGGGCCATTCCTTCTTCCAGTTGGTTGGCATAAGAAAGGATCTCTTCAACCCAATAATTATTCCTCAATTCAAAATGCTGGGAAAGGTAGGCAATGCCCGGATACCCTGGTATCAATCGTTCCAGCGGCCCTTCCACCTTTTTATTACGGAAGCGCACTTCACCCGATTCAGTTTGCACCAGTCCGCCTATGATCTTCAACAGGGTACTCTTTCCCGAACCAGTTTCGCCTGCAATGGCAAGCTTTTCCCCTTCCACCAGGTCGAAACTTGTTTCTTCCAGCACGAACTTTCCGTTCTCCTTCCTGCTTATCCCTTTAACTGTTAGCCATTCCATTTGATTGCCCCTTATGCAGATTCCTTTTAACGGCCGCGATGCTTCATTGCCCGCAACCGGCCAAAATTAGGCAAACAAAACTGTGCAACTCCATTACGGCTATTCGCAAAGACTATTAAACCCTTCAAAACCTTGTGGTACGCAACCTGGAGCGCTGGAAAAAGGCGACTGCCAAAAGCAGCAGTCCAACCAGGAAAAAAGCAACTACCACCCAAAGCGGGCTGCCCCAGGCTTTGGGCATGAGGTCTGCAAAGGTCATAATCATCACAGCTGAACCAAACAATACCAATATGGCCTTTTCCGGGAGCAGGAAGGCAGGGTATTGGAAAAGATTGACAAAGACAAGTATTAGGGCAAGCGCGGCAAAGGCCCTTGCCGTTTGGTAAGAATAGGGGGCGAAGGCTATACCCACGACCATCAACCCCAACATCACCAGCGGGATAAGGGTGGCAGGGAAAGCGCGAACTGCATGGGGAATGACCACCTCGGATGGTCGCCTGGCAGCGAAGAAAAGGCGAAGTACCTTCCAATCCTGCAGCAGGCAAAGCAGGTTAAGCAGCAGGAGGAATCCATTGACAAATGGCGTACCCGTCCATTGCTGGGAATAAGTAACCATCAGGATACTGGCATTCATGGGCACCATGGCAACGAGGCCCAGCAGGGAAAACCTTTGGGACATCGCCAATGCGCCAATGATGACCTGCGAGGTTGCCACATAATACCCAAAGAGCTCCAGGTTGTATTTCGCCAATAGTTTGATCAGTTGCGGCGGGCCGATCAACTGGCCAAACTGTCCATCCGTGAGCTTGCACATACCCGATGACAGGAAAATATACCCAAGGAAAAGCCGAACCAATAGGAGGAAAAAATCTTTGGGAGTCATGATGGTGTTTTAAGGAACCAAAAATTACCTTTTTGCTGCAACGCGTCAATACCATTCATAAAAATGGGGAATAATGCCTTCTACATGATTCCATCAATCCTTCCCTAAAGCAAGTACTTACCTGAAAAGGAACCCTAACAGTTTTCGCTAACCGATCATTAGGGCAAATTGCCGCAGGTCATGTACATGATAATTTCATGACCACATATTTTGTATTTTCCTCCCTCCAAAATTGACTGAATGAAACAGTTATGGTTAACGGCCCTTCTATTTACCAGCCTTACGGCGGGCGCGCAGGAACTCAACTATTACCTGCCCAAAGACATCAGTTATTCCGCTTCCATTCCCAAACCCAGGGACATCATTTACCATGAAGTCGGGGAATGGCATATCACCCATGACCGGTTGGTCAATTACATGAAGGCTATTGCAGCTGCAGCCCCAGACAGGGTGAAGCTTGTGACCATGGGACTCTCTTATGAAGCAAGGCCACAGGTATTGCTGATCATCACTTCCAAAAAGAACCATGAGAACCTGGAACAGATCAGGCAGCAACATGTCCAATTGACCGACCCCTCCAAATCGGGATCGCTCAATATCGACAACATGCCTGCAGTGGTATGGATCGGTCATTCCATCCATGGGAATGAGCCCAGTGGTGCCAATGCTGCATTGCTGACAGCCTATCACCTTGCTGCTGCACAAGGAAAGCAGATCGAGGAGATACTGGATAATGTGGTGATCCTGTTTGACCCTTCTTTCAATCCAGATGGATTGCAAAGGTTCTCCACCTGGGTGAACCAGCATAAGAGCAAGAACCTGGTGACCGACCCCAATTCGAGGGAATTCAGTGAAGTGTGGCCCGGTGGCAGGTTCAACCATTACTGGTTCGACCTTAACCGCGACTGGCTGCCGGCTGTTCATGTGGAAAGCCAGAACCGTTTGCAATACTTCCAGGACTGGAAGCCCAATATTCTGACCGACCATCATGAGCAGGGAAGCAATGCCACTTTCTTCTTCCAGCCTGGAGTACCGTCAAGGGTAAACCCATTGACACCGGAAAAGAACCAGGAGCTCACCGGCAAGATCGCCAGCTACCATGCAAAGGCTTTGGATAAGATCGGATCCCTCTATTTTACGAAGGAAAACTATGACGACTTCTATTATGGGAAAGGTTCTACTTACCCGGATGTGCAGGGTTGCATAGGCATCCTGTTTGAACAAGCATCTTCCAGGGGACATGCCCAACAAACAGCCAACGGGGTCTTGAAATTCCCCTTCACCATCCGTAACCAGTTCACTACCGCCCTTTCCACCCTGGAAGCGGCTGTAGCCTTGCGTAAGGAACTGCTCAGCTACCAGCGTGACTATTTCAAGATGACAGCACAGGAAGGCAGCAATGCCATCAGCAAAGCCTGGGTAATTGGCGACAACAATGACCAGGCCAGGACGAATATCTTCATTGAAATGCTGCTCAGGCACAAGATCGAAGTGTATGAGCTGGGTAGCAACCTGGCTGCAGATGGCCAGCAATTTGAAAAAGGGAAAGCCTATGTGATCCCTTCTGCTCAACCACAATACCGGTTGCTGAGGGGGATATTTGACAAGACACTAACGTATAAGGACAGCCTGTTCTACGATATCACTGCCTGGACCATGCCATTGGCTTACGGTCTGCCTTATGCGGAATTGAATGCGGCAAAATTCACCCCAGCCATCAAAGGTGCGAAGGTAGAACAGGCAAAAGCACTCAGGGGTGAAATGGTTGGCGCTGCCACTAACCTAGCCTATATTTTCGAATGGGATGAGATGTATGCACCAAAGATGTTGTATGAACTGATGGAGAACGGTATCAGTGCCAAGGTGGCCACAAGGCCATTTGAGGCAGTTACTGCAAATGGCAATAAAACATTTGATTACGGTAGCATCGTGGTACAGGTTCCCCTGCAAAAAACCGAAGGGGAAAAGCTTTTCAATACCATCAAAGCAGCCGCTGAAAAGAATGGCGTCAGGGTGTATTCGCTCAGTTCAGGAATGTCTGCTTCCGGTGTTGACCTGGGCAGTTCCAAATTCACCGGTGTTGGCAAGCCAACTATCGCCATGTTGGTCGGCACAGGTGTTTCCCCACTGGATGCAGGTGAGATCTGGCATATGCTGGACCAGCGATTCAACATTCCCCTGACCCACCTGGAGATCGGGACCTTTAACAGGGTGGAACTTAACAAGTACAATACCATCCTGATGGTGAGCGGCAATTACAACGAACTGAACAAGGATAAATTAAAGACCTGGGTACAAAATGGAGGAACGCTGATCTGTTTTGAGGATGCATTGCAGTGGTGTGCCCAGAACGGCATTTCAAGTATGAGCTTCAGGAAGGTGCCATCAGCGGTGGATAGTACCGCCAGCCTGACCTATGCCGGCAAGGATGAAAAGGACGGCGCACAACAGAACAATGGCGCTATATTCAGGGCAAGCATGGACCTTACCCATCCACTTGCCTATGGCTACAACCAACCCTATGTAGACCTTTTCAAGGCAGGAAAGAACTTCCCGGAGAAAAGCAAGAACCCCTATGCAACACCATTTGCCTATGGTGAGAAACCATTGCAAAGTGGCTATATCAGCAAGGAGAATTATGCTGCCATCAAGAATTCTGCTGCGGTCATCGTGAATACCGTGGGTTCGGGAAGGGTGATCTCCATCGCCGACAACCCGAATTTCAGGGCCTTCTGGCTAGGTGGTAACAAACTATTGATGAACGCCATCTTCTTTGGAAGGAATATAGACCCTGGCAGTGGTCGAACAGAATAGGCATAAAAAAAGTCCGGAATCTTTTGATCGCCGGACTTTTTTTATTGCTTATTCACACCCTAATAATTCGCATAGTTTCGATTGAAGGTCTTCCCCCCTCAGGTTCTTCGCTATGATCTTCCCATTGGGGTCGATCAATAGGTTCTGGGGAATGGATTGAACCTTGTATTGAACCGCTACTGCATTCTGCCAGAACTTGAGGTCGCTTACATGGGTCCAGTCCAGCCGGTCGTCCTTGATCGCCTTCAGCCAGCGATCGCGTTCCCGGTCGAGGGATACACCCAGCACGGTAAAGTTCTTACTGCGGAAACGGTTATACGCTTTTACTACGTTGGGGTTCTCCTGGCGGCAAGGTCCGCACCAACTTGCCCAAAAATCAACCAGCACATATTTCCCCCTGAAGGAAGAAAGGCTCACCGGTTTACCCGTTGTATCATTCTGGGAAAAGTCCATGGCCATGGTTCCTACCTTACCGATCTTGCTTTCCGCTATCTGGGCATTGAGGTACCTGCCATAGAAACTATTCTGGACCTCGGGGCTCATCGCAAGGAAGCTCTTTTCCACCAGGTCCATATTATCCACCACCTGCATAGTGGTCACCCACATGAAAGGCGCGACCGGACTGTTCTTATGGGTGGTCGCAAAGCTTTCAGAAGTATTAGTCATCTGGGTCACCAACTGCCGGTACAATCCCATCAGGCTATCATTTACCCCTGTCCTGTTCGCTGTTTCACTCAACTGGCTATACCGCTTGAAAAGGGGTTCGAATCCCTTGCGGAACTGGTTGAAAACATCATGGGAGGGAGCTCCGGTGATCACCATTTCCTGCACCTGCTGGATATCGCCTACCATGCCAATGGTACCGTTTCCCAGAAAATACAGACCCTTCTTATCACCAGGCTGGAAGGCAAGGTTGTAGAGTTTTGTTTCCGGAAAACTTCCTTTTAATTCAAAGCTTTCACCGGTTGCAAAGGCCTTGGCAAGGGTATCGCCGGGATTGTCAGGATTGGTGATACACACCATTGATCTATCCTGTAAGCCCTTTACATTACCCCTGATATGGAAATTCTTTTCCTGTGCGTAGGAAAAGAAAGGAACAAGGGCCAGTAGCACGGATAATTTATTCATAGATCATTTTGAGTGTCTGTCTTTTAATACCTCCAGCACATCCTGCAATCTAAATCCTTTGGCGTTAAGCAAAAGCAAATAATGGAAGAGCAGGTCAGCAGCCTCATTCAGGAACAGGGAGTCGTTGTTATCCATGGATTCTATCACCAATTCCACCGCTTCCTCCCCTACTTTCTGGGCGATCTTATTCAAACCGCGTGAGAATAATTTGGCTACATAGGAGGCATCCGGGGATGCCTGCTTGCGGAGGTCAATGATGTCTTCCAGGTAAAAGAGGAAATCATCGGAATGGTTCCTTTCGCTCCAGCAGGTATCCGCCCCGGTATGGCAGGTAGGACCATGGGGATGGGCCTTTATCAGTAAGGTATCGTTATCGCAATCTACTGCCATGGACTTCAACTCCAGGAAATGGCCACTCTCCTCTCCCTTTGTCCAGAGCCTGTTTTTGGAACGGGAAAAAAAGGTCACTTTACCGGTCTCTTCTGTTTTCTTCAGCGCCTCCTCATTCATAAAACCCAACATCAGGACCTTATTGGTCATATTATCCTGGATGATGGCAGGAACGAGTCCGTCGCTAAACTTTGCAAAATCTACTTTCATGGTATTGCTTCAATGCTAATTTACAACATTAGGCCGGCGCTTCATAGCCGTTACCGTTTTAGCGCCTCACCACAATACCCTTTGAACCCAGGTATTGCTTGAGGTCAGGAATGGCGATCTCCTTGAAATGGAAGATACTGGCAGCAAGGGCGGCATCTGCATGGCCCTCATTGAATACATCAACGAAATGCTCCAAGGTACCCCCTCCGCCACTAGCGATGACAGGGACAGAAAGCCTGTCGGACAATTCGCGGGTGATATCCAATGCAAAACCTTGCTTGGTTCCATCGTTGTTCATGGAGGTCAGGAGGATCTCGCCTGCTCCCAGGTCCACAGCCTTTTTGGCCCAGTCGAAGCATTTGGTATCAGTCTTCACCCTTCCCCCGTTCAGGTAAACATACCACTCGCCATCCTCTTCCTTCCTGGTATCAATGGCCAGCACCACACATTGGCTGCCGAATTCCCTTGCCAGGTCGGCCACCAGTTGGGGATTCCGGAAGGCAGCCGTGTTCACCGATATCTTATCTGCACCATTCTGCAGCAGCACCTGTACATCTTCCACGCTGCTGATGCCGCCACCAACTGTAAAGGGTATATTGATATGGTGGGCGATCCTGTTCACCAGTTCGCTCAGGGTCTTCCTGCGTTCATTGGTAGCCGTTATATCCAGGAATACCAGTTCATCAGCTCCCTGCCGGGCATACAACGCACCCAGTTCCACCGGGTCACCGGCATCGCGGATATTCTCAAAATTCACACCTTTAACGGTGCGGCCATCCTTGATATCCAGGCAGGGAATTATCCTTTTGGTCAGCACAATATTTCATTTATACGTTAACGTTATTCATCAAAGCCCTGTGAATTTTTTCAACTCATCCAGGGAAATCCTGTTCTCATAAATGGCCTTGCCTACAATAGCCCCCTTGCAACCGGCTTCCTGCAAGGCTTCCAGGTCAGCAAGTGAACTTACCCCGCCACTGGCAATAAAGTGAAGGTCCGGGAACTTGGACACAATATTGCGGTACAATTCCGTGGAGGGACCTTCCAGCCTGCCGTCCTTGCTTACATCAGTACAGAACAATTGCCTGATGCCATGGCCAAAATATTTTTCGATAAAATCATAGATCCAGATATCTGTTGTTTCCAGCCAGCCGCCTACAGCGATCTTTTCATTCTTCACATCTGCCCCCAACAGGAACTTACCTACGCCAAATTTGTTGAACCATTCCAAAAGTGCTGCTTCATCCTTTACGGCAATACTTCCCACGGTGGCAAGGGCTGCACCGGAATTGAAAACAATGGCAACGTCCTGCTCCGTTTTGATACCACCACCAAAATCGATCACCAGCGATGTCTTACCGGCAATAGCCTCCAATACTTTCCAGTTCTTCACTGCTCCAGCCTTTGCACCATCCAGGTCTACGAGATGCAGCCTTTTCAAACCGGCATCCTCAAACATCCTGGCCACTTCCAGTGGTTGCTCATTATAGATCTTCTTCTGGGAATAGTCCCCTTCTGTAAGCCTCACGCATTTTCCGTCTATGATGTCTATTGCGGGTATTATTTCCATCGGTCTTATTGTAATTGTTTTTCCATGATAACATATTCTATCCCATGCTTCCGAAAAATCCCACCTTTCTGTTCCATCCCTAACCTCCTGTAAAGGGATATAGCTGACAGGCGGGCATTGCACCAAATGAATTCATATCCATTAATGGCCGCTGACTCCATCACATGGGATAAGAGCCTGGTGCCAAACCCCTTTCCCTGTTCATCCACCAGGGTGGCAAATTTCCTGAATTGCATCCGCTTTCCCTCGGGAAATAGGGAGAGCACCGAAACCACCCTGCCATCCACCTCCAGTCCCAGATGGGATGCCTGGTCATCGCCCATCAGCTTCACGAAATCAGGTTCATGACCAGGATACATTACTTCCCTCCTGATCCTCCAAATGGTTTCCAGCGGCACTTCAATGATCCTGACATTTTCCATCGCTCAGGATTGCATCAATTTTTTTAGGGCCGTCACCATAGCTTCTACTGCTATGTGCAGGTCTTTATCACTGGTCCGGTAATTGACCAGGGCAGCCCTGATACCATGATGCCCCTTATAAACAGTGGGGGTCATGAAGACCTTCCCTTCCTTATTCAATTCAGCCAGGAGGTCGGCATTCTTCACTTTATCATGGTGTTGATCGGCAATGGTAAAACAAACCGTATTCAACCTGACCGGTGCCAGCAGGCTGAAATAACCGGTATTGACCAGTTTTTCCCCAAGGGACCTGGCCAACCGGATATCCTCTTCCACCAGCCAGCGATAGCCCTCCTTGCCATAGGCCATCAGGCTGAACCATGCCGGTAATGCCCTGAATCGCCTCGAATTTTCCGGGCCAAAATTCAGGTAACTGAACTTTTCCAAAGGATCGCCCAGATAAGGTGCTGCGGCGTTCTGGAAGGTCTGCACCTGCAATTGCGCATGCTCCTTGCGGGTCAGGATGATGGCTGAATCATAGGGTACATTGAGCCATTTATGGAAATCAATGGTAATGCTATCTGCCACTTCCCAGCCTTGCAGCAAATGGGAAAAAGCTGGTGAGCAGGCCGCAAAGCCACCGAAAGCTGCATCAATATGCAACCAGCATTTCCTTTTGCTGCGAATGGCCTTCAGGCGCTGCATATCATCGAAGTCAACAGAATTCACGGTACCGCCACTGGCAATGATGATGAAGGGTTCGTCCTCGTCCTCCGGCAACATGGCTTCCAACGCATCCATATCCATCGCTTCCCGATCAGGCAGGCAGGGAACCAACAATACATTCTTACTGCCTATGCCCAACATGGCCAGGGCCTTGATGCTACTGGAATGGGGAGTGGCCGCATAGATGGTGAGATCCCTGCGCAGGCCTTCCCTGGCAATATCGATTCCCAACTGCTTCCCATACCATTGCCGCGCAACAGCCAGACCAGAAAAATTGGACATGGTAGCGCCTGTTACAAAGCCGCCGATGAAATCATCGGGCAAGCCGAACAGGTCCAGCAACAACTTAACCGTCTGCAATTCCAATAGTGCTGAACAATCACCCGCACTACTGATCGTGCTTTGGGTATTCTGGTCAAATACTGTAGCCAGCCAATCGCCTGCTATTGCGGCAGGGGTTGTTCCGCCTGTAACATAGCCCCAATAGCGGGGACCGGAAGAGGCCACGATAAAGGGCAGGAACTTCTCCTCGAAAACCCTGGCAGCCTGTTGTGCTCCCAGACCGGCATCCGGGATGGAAGGCCAGTCAATGGTTGTGGGATGCACGGCAGTTTTCCGGCCATCTAAACCATTCAGGTACCCCAGGCTGAGGTCCAGCGTATCTTTCAATATGCCTGGTAAAACTTCCAGGTCTTGGTAAAACTTATTTTCCATGGATAAAGTTTGTCAATTTGCCTTCGCTGATCGTAATAGAATTATGGCAATTGCTTATATAATTCAAGAAAGGCAGCATCAAACCAATTCAATAAAATTCTTCAGGATCCTTTCCCCTACAGCGGCTGATTTCTCCGGATGGAACTGCAATCCATAAAAATTATCCTTGTGCAGCCCGGCACTGTATGGCTGCACATAATCGGCCGTCGCGATGGTATGTTCCCCCAGCGCAGCATAAAAACCATGCACGAAATAGCAATAGGAGTTCTCCGGCAACCCCTGTAACAGCGGGGTCTTCAGGTTATAGATATTGTTCCAGCCGATCTGCGGCACCTTCAGGGAAGTATCTTTGGGGCGGAACATTTTCACTTCCTCATCAAATATCCCCAGGCATTCCGTATCATTCTCTTCAGAATGGCGGCACATCAGTTGCATGCCCAGGCAGATGCCCAGGACAGGCTGTTTCAGGCCCACGATCAATTTATCCAATTCCCTTTCCCTCAGGTACTGCATGGCCGTACTGGCCTCCCCTACACCGGGAAAGATCACTTTATCGGAAGTTCGAAGCACCTCCTGGTCATCGGTAACAATGGCCGATGCGCCAATCCTTTCCAGCGCATATAGGACACTCTGGATATTGCCTGCATTATATTTTACTATCGCCAGTTTCATCATTCCGGTTTTCAGGATAAGACCTGGTTCAAAAATGTTTTTACTTTATCCCGGGTTGCCCCTCCGCCTTCGAGCGCCTTGATAAAGGCTGACCCGATGATGGCACCATTTGCATGGGCGCAGGCTGCATCAAAACTCGCCTTATCCTTGATGCCAAAGCCTACCAGGATAGGATTACTCAGTTGCATGGCCTTAAGCCTGTTGAGGTATTGGCTCACATCTTCCATCTGCTTATCCGTTCCGGTTGTGGAAGAAGAAGACACAGCATAGAGGAACCCGGCACTCAACTGGTCCAGTTTCCTTACCCGATCAGTTGAGGTTTCCGGGGTTACCAGGAAAATGAAGTCGAGTCCGTACTTTCGGATTATTGGACCATATTCCATTTCAAATTCATATTCCGGCAGGTCAGGCAGGATCAATCCATCCACTCCAACAGCAGCCGCATCTGAACAAAACCTTTCAAAGCCATATTGCAATACTGGGTTCATATAGCCCATCAGGATCACAGGGACCTTGATCCGGGGCCTCATGGCCTTCAGTTGTTCGAACAACACCGCAATGGTCATACCATTGGCGAGCGCCACTGAACTGCTGGCCTGGATCACCGGGCCATCTGCCAAGGGGTCGCTATAGGGCATCCCCAATTCTATAAGGTCGGCGCCATTCTCCTGCAGCGACTCCATCACCTCCACTGTACTGTTCAATTCGGGAAACCCCGCAGTACAATACACATTCAACACCCGCTGTTGTTTTTTCTCGAATACTTGCTTAATCCTGCTCATTTATTGACAATTCATTTCTTCTTTAATCAATAGACCAATTCCATTTTCATATCGCTACGCTTGTACACCGAATCCCCAACCGGCACTTCCCTGAACCCATTCTTCCGATAGAGATGGATAGCGGGCTGCAATTTGGAATGGGTGTAGAGCACGAGTTTGCCTGCCCCTAGGCGTTTGGCTTCTTCAATAGCGAAGACCAGGAGCTTCTGGCCAATTCCCAAACCCTGGACAGATTCATCCACCGCCATCTTGGAGAGCTCAAAAAAATCAGGGCCCGACTTCAACAATGCAAAACATCCTACAACCTTTTCCCCTTCAACTGCGAAGAAGATATGGCCACCCTTATCCAGGAAGAAGGATTGCGGGTCTGCCAGCATGGCTTCATCGATCGGCTCTACAAAAAAATATTTCTCCAGCCAGGCCTTATTCAACCTGGCAAATTCCCCGGCATATGCCGTTGCGAAAGGCTGGATGCTGATATCAGGATTCGGTTTCATTGTTCATTTTATCAAAGTACAATAGCATTCCCATAGACATTCCTGCATGCATGCAAGGCAATTCCATCGGGTTGTTCTCAGGCCATATCCATTGCCTTCATATAGGTAGCCAGGTCCTTATCGCCCCTGCCGCTCAGGCACACTACCACATTATCGGTTGGCTTAAACTCGAGCTGGTTCAAAGCCGCGAAAGCATGCGCAGTTTCCAGCGCCGGTATGATCCCTTCCAGGCGGGCTACTTCAAAAGCCGACTGCAAGGCCTCATCATCAGTGGCACTGAGGAAGGTACCCCTTCCACTTTCAAAAAGATGGGCATGCAAGGGACCGATACCCGGATAATCCAGGCCGGCAGATATGCTATGGGGCTCTACCACCTGTCCGTCTGCAGTCTGCATCAGCAGGCTCTTACTGCCATGCAGGATGCCGGGCTTACCCAAAGCGGTGGTGGCAGCGCTCAAACCTGAATGCACGCCATGGCCGGCTGCTTCAACAGCCACCAGTTTCACTTCCAGTTCGTCAAGGAAATGATAGAAGGCCCCTGCCGCATTGGAACCTCCGCCCACACAGGCGATCACATGCGTTGGCAATTCCCTGCCTGTCTTCTGCTGCAATTGCTTGCGGATCTCTTCACTGATCACACTCTGGAACCTTGCCACCATATCGGGATACGGGTGTGGCCCTACCACACTACCGATGATGTAATGGGTATCATTGGGGTGATTGATCCAATCGCGGATAGCTTCATTGGTCGCATCCTTCAGGGTCTTGCTGCCGCTGGTGGCGGGCACTACCTTAGCGCCAAGCATCTTCATCCGGGCAACATTGGGTGCCTGGCGTTCAATATCCTTCTCCCCCATGTACACGATGCATTCGATCCCTTTCAACGCACAAACAGTAGCGGTAGCCACACCGTGCTGGCCGGCACCGGTTTCTGCAATGATGCGCTGTTTACCCAATCGTTGCGCCAGCAGGATCTGACCGATCGTATTATTGATCTTATGGGCACCGGTATGGCAGAGGTCTTCGCGCTTGAGATAGATATTGGTACGATGTTTCTCACTCAGCCTTTCCGCCAGGAATAATGGCGTTGGCCTTCCCACATAATCAGCCAGCAATTCCCTGAATTCCTGCTGGAATACAGGATCACCCATGATCTCCAGGTATTGGCGCTGCAGTTCTTCCACATTGCGGTGCAACATTTCCGGGATATAAGCCCCACCAAACCTGCCATAATATCCCTGGCTCGTAGGCTGCTGATAGGTTTCCATATTCATACTCGTTTTTCTTTTATGCTTCCCAGTACTACTGGATTTCCATTCCTGTTCATTACTGACCTTTGTTCAGGTCATTGATGAAATTCCCGACAAGGTCAAGGTCCTTTACACCCGGACTCGTCTCGAACTTACTGTTCACATCAATGGCAAAGAATCCCTTGCCCTGCGCCTGTACCGCAAACTCCTTCAAGGCTTGCACATCGCCCGGTTCTATACCTCCACTCAGGAAATAAGGCTTTCCTACATTGACCTCCCTGAGTATGTTCCAGTCAAACTTCTTTCCTGTTCCCCCATACCCAACACCCATGGTATCGAAAAGGAACATATCGCACACATCCATATAAGGGCGCACCATCCATTCAATACTATCATTGTCGCTCAACCGAAAAGCCTTTACCACCGATACATAATCCGCGATCCGTTCACAATACTTGGGGGTTTCATCCCCATGCAGCTGCACCATATGCAACCTGCATTCATCCACCATTTGCAGCACCTCATCCTGGCCCGAATTCACAAAAACCCCCACCTTATTGATAGCATTCTCTTTCCTCAACTGGCTGGTGGTCATATAGCGCAACACGTACCTGGGGCTCTTGGGGTAGAATATAAATCCTGCAAAAGTAGCCCCCAGCGAGCCCAGGCGGTCTACTTGTTCAAGCTGCGTCATGCCGCAAACCTTAACTCTCATCGTTTCGTTTCATTTTAAGTGTTAATGATGGCATTGACCAACGATGGATATTAACGGGTTACTGTACGCAGTTCCTGGACAAAGGCTTCAAAAGCAAGGGCCGGATCGGCAGCTTTCATGAAGTTCTCCCCGATCAGGAAGCCCTTGAACCCATTTTCACGGAACATTACCACATCATCAACACTGTTGATGCCACTTTCCGCAACCTTTGGCAGGTGGCGGGGTAAGCGGGAGGCCATATCGAGGCTCCTTTCAATGTTAACCCTGAAGGTCTTCAGGTCGCGGTTGTTGATGCCAACAATATTGGTGTATTCACATACATGTTCCAGTTCCTCTTCTGCATGCAGTTCCAGTAAAACATCCAGTCCCAGCTGCCTGGCAAATTTCGCCAGCTGCTTCACTTCGGTTGGTGTCAGGCAAGCCGCAATGAGCAGGATCACATCGGCCCCCATGGCCTTTGCTTCCAGCAACTGGTATTGGTCGATGATAAAATCTTTCCTGAGTATGGGGATCTCCTGCCGACGGGCTACCAGGAGGTCGTCGGCCGATCCGCCAAAATATTCCGAATCGGTAAGCACAGACAGTCCTGATGCCCCGAATCGGTTATACGCTTCCGTTACCCTGGCCACATCAGCGAACTGGTTGATCCAGCCTTTGGAGGGTGATCGGCGCTTGAATTCAGCAATGATACCGGTACGATCCGGATCATTGAGGGAGGCTTCAAGGGAGAGGCAATTCCTTTCAAAAGACCCCGAACGCTCCAGTTCCCTAACCGGGACACAGGCCTTCCTTTCCGCTACTTCTTCCCTCTTGCTGGCTATGATGGTATCAAGGATTGTCATGTCTGTTCTCTTTCATCAGTTTATTGCAATGCGATCAGTTTGTTCAAGGCCTGGAGTGCCTTCCCACTTTCCAGGCTATCAACAGATGCAGCGTAGGCTTCGTCATAGGATGCATAATTTCCGGTGCTATTCAATGCGACGGCTGCATTGGCCAGCACTACCGCATTCTGTGCCCAGCTGCCCTCCCCCTTCAAAATTCGCAAAAAAATCTTCGCGGACTCTTCTATTGTATTGCCGCCATAGATATCGGAAGGCTGGACCATCCGCTTGCCCAGTTGCTGGGGCGTAAACAGTTCCTCGCCTTTATTGCTGATCACCTTGGTATCATTGGTGAGGGAGATCTCATCATACCCGTCCAGGCTATGGATGATGGTGAAATTACCCCCTACCTGCTGGAGCAAGTAATTGTAGATCCTAGCCATTTCCAGGTTATAGACCCCCACCAATTGATAGGCGGGGTTCGCCGGGTTGACCATGGGGCCCAGCATATTGAAGAAGGTCCTGATGCCAAGGTTCTTGCGGATCGGGCCAACCACTTTCAGGGCAGGGTGGAACATGGGGGCATGCAGGAAGCAGATGTTCGCCTCCTCCAATTCCCTTTTCAGGCTGTCGTTATCATTCTTGAACTTATAGCCCATCTGCTCCATCACATTCGAAGCCCCGCTAATGGTAGAAGCCCCGTAGTTACCATGCTTGGCAACTTTCTGGCCTGCCCCTGCAGCGATGAAACAGGATAGTGTCGAAATATTGAAGGTGTTCTTTCCATCACCACCGGTTCCCACCACATCCAGCAGGGGAAAATCATTCAGTTCCACTTTCACACAGAGCTCCAGCAAGGCATCCCGGAAACCCTGCAATTCCTCGATGGTCACACTGCGCATGAGGTACACCGTCATAAAGGCCGTGATCTCATGTTCGTTGTACATGCCCTTGCCGATACTCATCAGGGCCTCTTTTGCCTGGTCCCTGGTCAGTGATTTATGTTCGAATAAATATTGTAAGATCTTTTTCATGACAAAACGTAAGCCGCGTTTTCTAATGTTATCATTCTTCTTTTTTCTCCTGCCAACTATGGCCAGCTAAGCTGGTCTATTCCTATTGCCCCAGCCAGTTGCGCATCATTTGCTCACCCAGGGGGGTCAACACACTCTCAGGATGGAACTGTACCCCTTGCACATCGTAGGTCTTGTGGCGAAGGGCCATGATATAACCATTCGCATCAAAAGCTGTCGCTTCCAGTTCCCCTGGGAATCCTTTCGCATCCACTACCCAGGAATGGTACCTGCCCACTTCAACAGGCGATGCTATCCCCTTGAATACATCATTCGCCGCATAGGTCCTTTCCGTTACCAGTTCAATGGGTGTGGCAATGCCATGGTAAACATCTTTCAGGTTGGTCAGCTGCCCGCCAAAAGCCTGGCCAATGGCTTGGTGGCCCAGGCATACACCCAGTATAGATTTAGTGGGCGCATAGGCTTTGATCAGCGGCAACAGGAGGCCGGCTTCTTCGGGTATGCCGGGGCCCGGCGACAGGATGATCTTATCATAATCCTTCACCTTTTCCAGTGCGATCTGGTCGTTGCGGTAAACATCCACCTTGTTGTGCAGGATCTTTTCCACCAGGTGCACCAGGTTGTAAGTAAAGGAATCGTAATTATCAAAAACAAGGATCTTCATGGTAATGTTGCTTGCTGGTTTGGGGGTTGGTTTAATTGATCTCCTGGGCTAATTCCAAAGCACGCTTCAGCGCCCCCAGTTTATTGTTCACTTCCTGCAGTTCACTTTTGGGATCACTGGCGGCTACCACTCCCGCGCCTGCCTGGTAGGTAAGGGTATTGTTCCTGCTCAGGAAGGAGCGGATCATGATGGCATGGTTACAGTTCCCATTGAAGCCCATGTAACCGAGCGCCCCGCCATAATAACTCCGGTCTGTTGGTTCATATTCATCGATCAGTTGCATGGCCCTGATCTTGGGTGCGCCACTCAGGGTACCAGCCGGGAAGGTTTTGGCCATCAACTCGAAGGGGTTGGTACCGGGTTTCACTTTGCCTACCACTTCACTCACGAGGTGGATCACATGGGAGTAATAATGCACCTGGCGGTAATGGGCTACCTGCACTTCCTCACATAACCTGCTGAGGTCATTCCTCGCCAGGTCCACCAACATCACATGCTCGGCGTTCTCCTTGGCATCCTTCAGTAAGCGCTGGGTCTCCTGCTGGTCAAGCTCATCATCACCCGTACGGCGGTAGGTGCCTGCGATCGGGTGTACCACGGCCTTGCCATTCTGGATGATCAGTTGCGATTCGGGTGAAGAACCCATCAGTTTATAATTACCGTAATCAAAGAAGAAGAGATAAGGAGAAGGATTGATGCTCCTGAGTGCACGGTACACATTGAACTCATCCCCCCTGAAACCCTGCTGGAACCTGCGGCTCAGCACGATCTGGAACACATCTCCCCTATGACAGCTGGCAATGCCTTTCTTCACCATGTCGATATAATCGGCATCGGCCATATTGGAAGACTCCTCACCATTCAATTGGAAAGGATAGACAGGTACATCCTTGCTACGGATCAGTGATTCCACCACCTTAATATCGGATTCGATACCAGCGATCTTGTTCTCGCAGAGGTAGAGCTCATCCTTAAAATGATTGATGGCTATAACGTATTGGTATAACCGATACCGCATCAGCGGGATCACCGGGTTGTTATCCCCGGAAGAAGATTTGAAGCGGATAGTGTCGAAGAACTGTACGGCATCGAAAGTGGTGTAACCATATAGCCCCTGGGCAAATGCAGCTGCTTTTTCAGTATTGGCAACAGCATCGAAACGCTGCATGAAACCCCATAGTTTGGCCGGCACTTCCTGTGGATTACCAATGGCCTCTTTTTCGGCTGGCTGGCCGGGAAACTTGAACTCTATGCTCGTTAGGGAACTGATCTCCATACCCCCGATAGCGTTGATGCAGATAAAGGAATAACTATTCTCTGCAGCATGCGAATCCGTACTTTCCAGCAGGATGGTATCCCTGAACTTATCGCGCAAGCGGAGGTAGATGCCTACCGGCGTATAAACATCGGCCAGCATCTTCCTGACCTCGGTTTCGATCCTGATCTTCTTTTGTTGTTGCTCCATTTTCTTTTCTGTTTCATCCCGGTCGCCCCGGTGCTTCTTCAACTGGCAAATAGAAAAAGCCCCGATCAGGCAATCGGGGCTTTCATGATATTATATACAATAAGTATAGCTATGACATTACAGTACCCCGTAAGAGTTTGTATGCCACCACCAATGCTTATTGATCATTTCTTTGTTCATAGCTGTACAAATATGCAACAGCAATTCCATTTCAACAAAACTTTTTTTAGTACCTTATAAAAAAAATAGCATGCTTGTTCAACACCGACAACATGATAACCGGGGGATGTTCTTTGTAGGAATGGATGGCGCCATCCTGGCTGAAATGGTTTACACCTTACCTTCCGATACCAGGATGATCATTGAACATACCGAAGTTTCTGAAGAGCTCAGGGGAAGGGATGTAGGGTTCCATCTTGTGGAAGCAGCGGTAGAATACGCGCGTGTCCATGGCATGACCATCATTCCCCTCTGTCCGTTTGCCTATAGTGTTTTCCAGAAACGGGCCGACTTCCATGATGTAATGGCGGAGAACTATAAATAAACCCAATCATATGATCTTGACAGTATTTGGAGCTACCGGGCAGGTAGGTTTACACCTGGTGCAACAGGGATTGATCAAAGGGCACCAGGTAAGGGCTTTTGGCAGGAACGTCCATACGATCCCTTTTGAAGATGACAACTTAACCCGCATCAAAGGCACTGTATTTGACGAAGGGGAGGTATTGGCAGCCATTGAAGGCGCCGATGCTGTCCTGAGCGTTTTGGGCGGCAGTTTTGACGGACTGGACAAAACCAGGTCCCTGGGCATAAAGACCATCGTTGGCCAGATGAGGAAGGCCGGCATCATGCGGATCATAGCCCTTGGCGGCCTAGGCATCCTTGATGCGCCGGATGGCGGACTCCTGATCGACGAAAAGAATTACCCCGAAGAATACCTTCCTGTTGGGAAGGAGCACCAGAAAGCCTGGGAAACACTCAGGGATTCGGGGCTTGACTGGACCTTTATCTGTTCCCCCAATATCATAAATGCAGATCCAACCGGCGATTATATTACCAGTGTTAACGTACCTCCCCAACCCAATAATTTCCGGATCAACTCCGGGGACCTTGCCCTTTGCATACTGGAGGCGGTAGAAAAGCATGAATTTTCCCAACAACGAGTAGGAATATCTGCCCTCTGATTTTAACAGGACCAGCAGCGCAGGAAACGCGATGGATCATTAACTTGGGAATTCAAACCTAATGAAGAAACTATGTACCGGAAACTACCTTATTACTCTTTGATAGGATTGATCATCCTGGTGGCCACTTCTGCTTTCACTTTACTGAAAAGCACCAATAACTCACCCGATGCGATTGTGGGAATTTGGAAGACGGAAAGCGGCAAGGGCCATGTGCAGATCTATAAGCAAGGCGAAAAATATTTTGGCAAGATCGTTTGGCTCAAAGAGCCCAATGATGAGCAAGGCAAGCCCAAACTGGACAGCAAGAACGAAAATACCAAATTGCGCACCCGCCCCATCCTGGGCATTGTTAACCTGCGCGACTTCAGGTTTGCCAAACCGGGCCTTTGGGAAGATGGCCGTATCTATAACCCTGAGGATGGCGAAGACTATAAATGCAAGATAACCCTCAAGGACCCGAACAAGATCGAGGTAAGGGGATTCATCGGGATCTCCCTTATCGGCAAAACACAGGTTTGGACCAGGGAGAAATAATAAAAGTCCGGCATCAAAACTGCCGGACTTTTTATTTACAATGTACCCTTGGTACTGGGTAAATAATTGGAGAAGGGATCGCGTTTTACCGCCATCTTAATGGCCTTGGCGAAAGCTTTGAAGATCGCTTCTATCTTGTGGTGTTCGTTATCCCCCCTGCATTCAACATTCAGGTTGCATTTGGCTGCATCGCTGAACGACTTGAAGAAATGGAAGAACATTTCAGTGGGCATCTCACCGATCTTTTCCCGCTTGAATTCAGCGTTCCAGACGATCCATGGCCTGCCGCCAAAATCGATGAGCACCTTGGCCTCTGCTTCATCCATCGGCAAGGCGAAACCGTAGCGTTCCATTCCACGCTTATCCACCAAGGCCTTTGCAAAGGCCTCCCCTAATGCTATCCCGGTATCCTCGATCGTATGGTGTTCATCAATATGCAGGTCACCTTTGGTCTCCACAACAAGGTCAAGCTTTCCATGCCGGGCAATCTGGTCCAGCATGTGGTCGAAGAATCCAAGGCCTGTACTGACCTTCGCTTTCCCGCTTCCATCCAGGTTCAGCTCCACCCTGATCTTCGTCTCATTGGTATTGCGCTCATGCACAACCGAACGAGAGCCCAGTTTCAGGAAAGCGTAGATCTCACTCCACTCAGTGGTTTCAAGGGCGACGGTCGACTGGCGCAGGTCATCAACGGTATTCGCGATCTCCGAACCACCCAGATCGGGCTCCAGGTTTAACCAGATGGCCTTGCAACCCATATTACGGGCCAACT
Organism: Flavihumibacter rivuli; assembly: GCF_018595685.2. Taxonomy (NCBI): domain Bacteria; kingdom Pseudomonadati; phylum Bacteroidota; class Chitinophagia; order Chitinophagales; family Chitinophagaceae; genus Flavihumibacter; species Flavihumibacter rivuli. Next base: position 738,697 of record NZ_CP092334.1, on the reverse strand, counting down.
GCACATCGGTGACCCTGTCACCAATTACATAGGAATTGGGAATATCGTATTCAGGATTGTTCAGGTAATCCTTCAGCATACCGATACCCGGTTTCCGGGTGGGCAGGTGTTCGTGCGGAAAGCTCCTGTCAATATGCACGGCACTAAAGTTGATCCCCTCCCCTTCCAGCGATTTCATCACCAGGTTATGGAGCGGCCAGAAAGTATGCTCGGGAAAGCTATCGGTACCCAGGCCATCCTGGTTGGTCACCATGACCAGCTCATAGTCCATTTCCGTAGCTATCCTGCGCATGTATTCAAACATGTGCGGGAAGAAGGTCAATTTATCAAATGAATCGAGCTGGTAGGTTGGCGGTGCCTCATTGATGAGGGTCCCGTCCCTGTCTATAAACAATATCCTTTTTGCCATGCTTTACTTGATCGTTTTTCTAACGGCAGCCACTTCCGCCGGGGTAATGAGACTGGCCTTGTTGCCAAAGCTGTTACGCACATAGGTGAGCACATCGGCTACTTCCTGGTCCTTCAGGTGCGCATGTGAAGGCATGGGATTACTATAAACCTCCCCGTTGATCTCGATCTCCTCATCCAAGCCTTTCAACAGCACATTGATCAGTCGCTTCTTATCACCATTCACCCAGCTGGTTTTGGCCAGTGGGGGATTCAGGTTAGGCACCCCTGTACCATCGGCCTGGTGGCAGGCCAGGCAATAGGTCGTATACACTTCCTTACCACGGGTTATGGATGCTTTAAGGGAAGGCTGTTGCTGGGGCATAAAAGAACTGCCCGCAACAATGACCAGCATTAACGCACCAAGCGTCAAAAATAGTTTACTCATATTTTCATCAGGGTTTGTAAGCGATTCGGTAAATGGTTCCTTTCACATCGTCGGAAACATACAAGGCACCATCAGGACCTTGTGCCAATCCACAGGGACGGTGCTTGGCGTCACGGGGGGATTTTACTTCTGCCACACCGGCAAAGCCATCAGCAAAAACTTCCCACTGACCATTCGGCTTGCCATCCTTAAAGGGTACAAACACCACATAATAGCCTTCCTGCTTCAGCGGGGCCCTGTTCCAGGAACCATGGAAAGCAATAAAGGCTCCATTGCGATACTTCTCAGGGAACATATTGCCGGTATAGAACAACAAGGCATTGGGTGCCATATGAGCAGGGAAAGCCACCAGTGGCTTCTCCATGCCGGCACACCGGTCTTCCTTCTTGCCATCACCGCCATATTCAGGAGCCAATACTTTCTTATTCTGGTTACCATCATAATAGCAATAAGGCCAGCCACAATCAGCACCTTCCTTTACCATGAACATTTCCTCAGCAGGCAGGTTGGCACTCTGCTGGTCATTGAACATTTCAGGATACAAAGTTGAAAGCTGGTCGCGTCCATGTTGCATCACATACAACTCGTTCACGGTCGTATTCCAGTCAAGGCCCACCACATTCCTCAGGCCGGTAGCATAACGCTTTCCATCCGCATAGGTCTGGTTAAGCTTATCGGCACGGAATTGCCAGATCCCACCGGCTGTTTCGAGGATGGGACAAGGGTCCATACCCGGAGAACCTTTGGTACGGTCTGTAGCCTGGCAGGCATTGGAGGGCGCACCAATATTTACATAGAGATTGCCCTTATCATCCAGGGCGATGGATTTTGAAGAATGCTGCCTTTTGTTCACCAGCCCTTTCACCAGCAACTCAGCTTTTGCCGTATCCGCCACCTCGAAACGGTCATTCAGTTTATAACGGAACACATCATCATCTGATGAGGCATAGAGATAGCCGTCCCTGATCGCAATTCCGGTTCCGATATAATTGGCAAAACCATTGATCTTTTCAAACACACCATCTTTATTGCTGTCTTCCAGGCGGTAGATACCCTTACCATCCTTCAGCCTTTCCAGCTTCACAAATACGACCCCATTGGGGGCAACGGCAATATGCCTGGCACGACCCAGGTCGTCGGCAATGACAGCCGCGTTAAAGCCGGCCGGCAGCTTAAGCCCGGCGGCATCAGCATCCTTAACCACCCTGGTGGTATCAGCAGCAAAAGACTGCAGGGCAAGCACGGATGCCAGCAATCCCAAAACTGAAATACGAATATTCATAGCTTGAAATTTAAAGTGTGAATGTACCAAATTAAACAGCGTAGGTCTTCAAAGCGTTCAGCAATTCATCATTCTCTTTTTCCGTTCCCACCGTTACCCGCAGGCAGCCCTCACAGAGGATCACATTGCTGCGGTCCCTCACCACTATGCCTTTATCGAGGAGGTATTGGTAAATGCCATGGGCATCGGTAACCTTTACCAGCAGGAAATTGGCATCAGAAGGATAGACATGCTTTACCACCGTCAGACCGGGTAGTTCCTGTTCCAGCCTTGTTCTTTCGGTTACCAATACCCGAATCATTTCATTTACCTGCTCCACTTCATCCAGGGCTTTCAGCACCAGTTCCTGGGAAGCCTGGTTGATATTATAGGGCGGCTTGATCTTATTCATGATATTGATGATCGCCTCAGAGGCAAAGGCCATTCCCACCCGCAACGCGGCGAGTCCCCATGCTTTTGACAGGGTCTGCAGTACCACCAGGTTGGGATAATCTTCCAGCTCCTGCACAAAGGATCGCTGGCGGGAGAAGTTGATATAGGCCTCATCCATCACCACCAGGCCAAAATAATTATTGAGGATCACCTCTACATCATCACGGTCCAGTGAATTGCCGGTGGGGTTATTGGGGGAACAGAGGAAGATCATCTTGGTATTATCGTCCACCGCCTCTTCGATGGCCGGGAGGTCGAGCTGGTAGGCAGGTGTCAGGGGCACCTTCTTCACTGCCACGTTATTGATATTGGCACTCACCTCGTACATGCCATAGGTAGGCGGCACGATGATGATATTGTCGATGCCGGGCTCGCAGAAAGCCCGGATGAGCACATCAATGCATTCATCGCTCCCATTGCCCAGGAAAATGTGCTGGGGAGCTACGCCCTTTACCACAGAAAGCTTTTCCTTCACCTTCCATTGCAGGGGATCGGGGTAACGGTTGTACCATTTGGTCAAGGGCGAACCCAGGCTATTCTCGTTGGCGTCCAGGAATACCCTTGCCTCGCCCTTGAACTCGTCCCTGGCAGAAGAATAGGGAACCAGGCGCTTGATGTTTTCCCTTAGTAATTCGTCGAGGTTGAACATTGTATAGGTCTTTAGTCTTGTTATTTTGTTTCATTCATCAGGATACCTCTTAGCAGAGCCTGATGGGGTCAACTTATCCTTCCTATTCATCGGGGTCCCTTTCAGGAGACCCCGCTGAGGTTGGCGGTGGGTTTTTAACCCCATCGGGGTCTATCGAATGGGACCCCGATGTATAAAAGGCGAAATATTTATACATCCACCAGCTAAGCTCATCTTCCAACTACCCGTTGGTCATAAGACACAACGGGGGCGACGGGGGTGTTTAATCTTTTCACCCATAGTGGCACTTTTCAAGAGTCCCCGATGAATTTTCACCCTTCTATTCATCAGGGTCCCCTGCGGGAGACCCTGCTGAGGTTAGGGGTTGGGTTTCATTCTTCGCCCCCTTTCAGTAGACCCAGATGGCATCAGTTCTTCCGTCCCAATCATCGGGGTCCCTTTCAGGAGACCCCGCTGAGGTTAAGTTTTCACCCTTCTATTCATCAGGGTCCCCTGCGGGAGACCCTGCTGAGGTTAGGGGCTGGGTTTCATTCTTCGCCCCTTTTCAGTAGACCCAGATGGTATCAGTTCTTCCTTCCCAATCATCGGGGTCCCTTTCAGGAGACCCCGCTGTGGTTAGGGGTTGGGTTTCATTCATCAGGGTCCCTTTCAGGAGACCCCGCTGTGGTTAGGGGTTGGGTTTCATTCTTCGTCCCCTTTCCGTAAATCCTGATGGGGTTATCACTGAACATCTTCTACTGGTTTGCGAAAAAGTCACATGTCCACATTTCCACATGTCCGCATTTCCACATCTTCACATCCTCACATCCTCACCCCTCGCCCGCCGGAGCTTTAGCGCAGGCGGGTCCTCACCCTCACCGCATTGGCATGGGCATCCAACCCTTCGGCTGTAGCCATATTCACTACGGTCTCGCTGATATTCCTTAAGCCTTCAGCAGACAGCTGCTGGAAGGTTATCTTCTTGACAAAACTGTCTACGCTAACACCGCTATACGCTGTAGCATAACCGTTAGTGGGCAGAGTGTGGTTGGTACCGCTGGCATAATCGCCAACGCTTTCCGGTGAATAGGCCCCAATGAAGACCGAACCGGCATTGACCACCTTGCCGGCAAGGCTATCCGCGTCTTCGGTTTGCAGGATCAGGTGCTCGGGGGCATAGGCATTCAGTATCTCCATGGCCGTTTCTGTTTCCTCTACCACAATGATGGTGCTGTTCTGCAAAGCCTTTTCAGCAATACCTTTTCGGGGAAGCTTTTCCAGCTGTTCTTCCAGGGCAAGTTGCACTTTGCCTACCATCCCGGCATCTGTGGTCACCAGCAACACCTGGCTATCCACCCCATGTTCGGCCTGGCTCAGCAGGTCGGCTGCAATGAAAGCAGGATTGGCAAATGCATCGGCCAGCACGGCTACCTCACTCGGACCAGCGGGCATGTCAATGGCCAACCCATCTTTTTGCACCAATTGTTTGGCGCAGGTCACATATTGGTTACCCGGACCAAAGATCTTGTACACCTTGGGAATGGTCCCGGTTCCATAGGCCAATGCCCCGATGGCCTGAACACCTCCCACCTTGAATACCTGTGTTACCCCCACCACTGAAGCGGCAAACAGGATGGCAGGATGCAGGGACCCTGTTTTATCAGGCGGTGAACAAAGGATGATCTCCTTGCAGCCGGCCAGTTTTGCCGGTATACCCAGCATCAGCAGGGTGGAAAACAGGGGCGCCGTACCACCCGGGATATAGAGCCCGACTTTTTCAATGCCGACAGATTTGCGCCAGCACCTGATACCCGGCATGGTCTCCACCATTTCAACAGGTTGCAACTGCTTTTCATGGAAGGCCCTGATATTGGCGGCAGCCTGCCTGATGGCAGCTTTCAGGCTTTCGTCAAGCCGGGCTTCGGCAGCTGCCATTTCAGCAGGCGACACCCTTGAAGCGGCCAATTGAACACCATCAAACATTTCCGTATATCTTGCCACAGCAGCATCACCTTCTGTGCGAACGGCATCCAATACCTCTTTGACCCTGGCTTCCAGGCTGGCACTGTCCATGGCCGGGCGTTTCAGGATCCCATTCCATGCAGTCTTTTCAGGATTGGTATAAACTTTCATAATAGAGTAAGCTAATATTGATCAATTACAGGTCAGGATCAGAGGATCATCTTCTCAATGGGCACCACCAGGATACCCTGTGCACCGGCTGCTTTCAGCTGTTCAATGATGTCCCAGAACTGGTTCTCACTGATCACGCTGTGTACACTGCTCCATCCTGGTTCTGCCAGGGGCAGAACGGTAGGGCTCTTCATCCCGGGCAGCAGGGCGATGATATCCTGCAATTTATCAGTAGGCGCATTCATCAGCACATACTTGTTGTTCTTGGCCTTTTTCACCGCGCGGATACGGAAAAGGAAACGGTCCAGCAATTTCAGTTGCTCCTCATCCAGGGATTTGTTCCTCACCAGTACCGCTTCGCTCCTAAGGATGGTCTCCACCTCCTTCAGGCCATTCATGAACAGGGTGGAACCACTGCTCACGAGGTCAACGATCGCTTCTGCCAAACCAATACCCGGCGCGATCTCAACGGAACCGCTGATCTCATGGATCTCCGCCCGGATGCCTTGCTCATCCAGGAAGCGTTGCACCAATACGGGATAAGTGGTGGCGATCCGCTTGCCCTGGAGGTAGGCAGGCCCGCTGTACTGTTCGCCCCTGCTAACGGCAATGCTCAGTCGACATTTTCCAAAGCCCAGTTTTTCCACCACATCCACTTTCTTGTTCTTTTCATAGAGTACATTCTCTCCTACGATGCCAATATCGGCTACTGCATCTTCCACATACTGGGGAATATCATCATCGCGCAGGAAATAGATCTCCAGCGGGAAATTCTCAGCCTCGGTCTTGAGTTTATTGATCCCGTTCTTGACATCAATACCACAATCCTTCAGGAGTTTTACGGAGTCCTCGTACAAGCGACCACTCTTCTGGATGGCGATCTTAAGCTTCTGTTGCATAGAAAATCATTAAATAAAAAAAGGCTTACCATACCGGTAAGCCCTTCAAATGTTTTATGGATAGACGCAAAACATCATCTGCTTACCGGGCAGGCAAGTAATGATGATGATGGTGTTTTTGCGTATTTTGTTTCATATCGGGTGCAAAATTTACACATGCTGTCCAAATAACCAAATATTTTTTCATGCCGGCCTACCACCTATCAAGATAATTTCCAGTTCAAATAAGGCCATCCAACCGGAACCCGCGAAAATGCGTAATTAGAGAATTGAACCAACAAACCCCACACATATGAGACGATTAAAGCTAGTTTTTGCCCTATGCATCCTGGCAGGTACCCGGCTGCTCGCACAGGATGATATCAGTTACCAGCAGCCGCCAAAGGATATTGCTGATATGGTCAATGCCAAGCCCACCCCATCTGTAGCCATTGATGCCAGGGGGGAATGGATGATCATTATTGACCGTGCCTCTTATGGTTCGGTGGAAGAACTGGCCCAGCCCGAGATCAGGGTGGCCGGCATCCGCTGGAACCCTGCCAATTTTGGGCAAAGCAGGCAGAATTATTTCAACGGCCTGCAGCTGAAGAATATCCGCACAGGAGCCGTTACCACTGTTAAAGGACTCCCCGAAAACCTGCGGGGCAATACCATCAGCTGGAACCAGGACGAGAACGCTTTTGCCTTCCTCCATTATTCAGCCAGCCAGGTGGACCTCTACGTAGTAACCATTGATGATGCCGCTGCCAGGAAGGCCAACCAACAACCGGTGAATGCGGTGTTGGGTAACGCATTCGCATGGGTGGGTAATGGGTCCATCATCTACCGGGCAGCCATAAACGCCGGCAAGCCTGCGCCGCAAAAACCACTTGCACCCTCCGGTCCTGTGGCACAGCAATCCCTCGGCAAGGCCGCTGCCTCCCGCACCTACCAGGACCTGATCAAGAGCCCTTACGATGAAGCCCTCTTCGAATTCTATAGCAAATCGCAACTGGTGAGGACCGATCTCATCAACGAGAGCGTTATTGGTGAACCAGCCATTTACAGGAGCTTCAGTGTTTCACCCGACCAGCAATACCTGCTGACGGCCACCATCAGCAAACCCTTCTCCTACCTTGTTCCCTGGAGCGGCTTTCCCACTGCCTATGCGGTGAAGGACATGAAAGGCAGCACCGTAAGGGAATTGTTCACCAACCCTTCTTCAGAAGGCGCGCCGATCGGCTTTGATGATGTGGTCAACTTCCCCAGGAATATCGGCTGGAGGGATGATGAACCGGCCACAGTTACCTATGTGCAGGCGCTGGACAAAGGCCTGGGACGTACCAAGGTTCCCCACCGCGATGCCCTATACGCCCTGACTGCTAACGGTAAGGAACCAGCGAAAGAGTTGTTCCGCACCCAAAGAAGGTTTGGCGGGGTAAGCTGGGGCAATGCCAGCCTGGCGCTTTTTTATGAGCGCTCCTTTGCCGACCGCAAACTCAGGATCAACCGCTACAATCCCACCACCGGGGCCATCGACAGCCTGAACGAAAGGAGCTCCAATGATGAATACAGTGATATTGGCAGCCCCGTTACCAGGAAAAATTCATGGGGAAGGGAAGTATTGTGGATACTGAAGAATGGGGATATCCTGCTGACCAGCGATGGCGCCTCCACCAAGGGTGACCTGCCCCTGCTGCGCACCATGAATCCAACAACCCGGACCATTAAGGACCTCTGGCGTTGCCAGGAAGGTGCTTACGAATATGTGGTGGAAGTGTTGGATCCCGAACGCGGACTCTTCATCACCCGCAGGGAAACCCCTACACATGCACCCAATTATTTCCTGCGCGACCTGAGGAAGAAATCCCTGCTGGGCACTCCCCTGACCAGCTTTACCAATCCTTATCCCCAGTTGGAGGGCATTACCAAGGAAAAGATCTCCTACAAGCGTGCAGATGGCATTGACCTGACTGCAACGCTTTACCTGCCCAAAGGCTACGACAAGAGTAAGGGTCCCTTGCCCGTACTGATCTGGGCCTATCCCATTGAATACAAATCACAATCCGATGCCGCACAGGTAAGGGGTTCTAAATACACCTTCCCTACTGTATCATGGGGTTCACCCGTTTACTGGGTCACCCAGGGGTATGCCGTTATGGACAATACGGAAATGCCCATTGTGGGTGAAGGCGACAAGGAGCCCAATGATAATTTCATCCCGCAGCTCTACCTCAATGCCCATGCGGCCATCCAGGCGGTAGCGAAGATGGGTGTGGGTGACAGTACACGCGTTGGCGTTGGCGGCCATAGCTATGGCGCCTTTATGACAGCTAACCTGCTGGCACATACGAATTTGTTCAAGGCAGGTATAGCCAGGAGCGGCGCCTATAACAGGACCCTCACCCCATTTGGTTTCCAGGCGGAAGAACGCACTTACTGGCAGGCTCCGGATGTGTATTACAAAATGAGCCCGTTCAGTTATGCCGATAAGATCAAGACGCCCTTGTTGCTGGTACATGGGGATGCCGACAATAACCCCGGCACCTTCCCCATCCAGAGTGAGCGTTTGTATAATGCCATCAAGGGCCATGGCGGCACCGTACGATTTGTCTCCCTTCCTTATGAAAGTCATGGTTATGCCGGAAAAGAAAATATCCTTCACCTGCTTTGGGAACAGAACCAATGGCTGGAGAAATATGTGAAGGGCAGCGGCGAAAAGAAAGCCTTCTAAACCTGCCTGAACCAGTATATCCGAAGTGTCCGGCGCCCAATGGGTTCCGGACACTTTGTATCTTTGCCCAATGGCAATGAACATAGGCAAGGATGTAAAGCTGGCGGCACAGAATCTCCGCAAAGGGGAATTGGTAGGCATCCCTACAGAAACAGTATATGGCCTGGCAGGCAATGCCCTGTCGGAAGATGCCGTCCTGAAGATCTATGCCGCCAAGAACAGGCCCCAATTCAATCCGTTGATCCTGCATATTGCCCATATCGACCAGTTGAACAAACTGGGGCTCAGCCTGCCTTTCAAGGCCATGGAACTGGCGGCCCGATTTAGTCCCGGCCCCATCACCTTCCTGGTCCCTAAATCGGAAAAGATACCGGATATCGTTACCGCCGGAACCCCGGCAGTGGCCATCAGGATACCCGACCACCCCTTGACCCTGGAATTGCTGAGGGAGATCGATTTCCCCCTGGCGGCCCCCAGTGCCAATCCTTCCGGATATGTCAGCCCAACCACTGCGCTTCATGTGTTTGAGCAGCTGGGCGACATGGTCAGCTATATCCTGGATGGTGGTGAGTGCAGGGTGGGACTGGAATCCACCATTATTTCCTTCCTGGGCGAAGAGCCGGAACTGCTGCGCTATGGAGGCGCTCCCCTGGAAGCCATTGAAGCAGTGATCGGCCCCGTTAAATTACCGGAGAAAGGTTATAGTGATAACCCAGTGGCGCCAGGCATGCTGGCCAGGCATTATGCAACCGCACATCCCCTATTGCTTGGCAACATGAACAGCTTGTTGGAGCAGCACCAGGGCAAAAGATTGGCGACGATCAGTTTCCGGGAGGAGGCGAAAGGCATACCTGCCACCCACCAGTTCATACTCTCCCCTTCAGGGAGCTTGGAAGAAGCCGCCAAGCGTTTGTTCGCAGCCATGAGGATGGCCGACAGCATGGATATTGACCTGATCATTGCAGAACGATTCCCGGAGCAGGGACTGGGCAAGGCCATCAACGACAGGCTGAACCGGGCCTCAACACCGGCATAATTATTGCAAGAAGTTATTAAACCCATCAGCACCTCTCCTGTCCAAACCATACAAAGAGCCATAGTGAAGACAAGAAGAACATACCCCTTATCGCTGGTCCTGACCCTGGTAATACTGGCTGGCCCAACCAGCAACAAAGTCATTGGCCAGCAGGTCGACAGCATAGCCTTTCACCTCTATACCGACAGTTTAAAGAAAGGAACCCATAACTATATCAATGTGGATGGCCGGAAGCCCGATGGCAGTTGGCTCCCCCTTACAGCAAGGGAGTTGAGATTCAGCGCTACAGCCGGGGTATTTGAAGGAAATAGCCTGGTGCTGGAAAAGGACTTTACCGGGGAATTCGTGGATATAACCGTGTCGCTTATCCGAAATACCTCCCTGACAAAGACGACCAGGATCTATATCAAGAAGGTCCCTGACCCGGATAACCTCCCCAAACCGGAGGATATCCTGCCCCAGCAGCAACATTCCAGGAAGAAGAAAAAGAAACAGCAATAAAACAAAAGCGCCGGATCAGTGGACCCGGCGCTTTTTATTGGGATGACCAGTTCATTACATGGTCTTCTTGGCGTCTTCGAGGAACTTGGCCAGCCCGATATCGGTCAGCGGGTGCTTCAGGAGGCCAAGGATGGAATCCAATGGACAGGTACAAACATCCGCGCCCAGTTCTGCACACTTGATGATATGGTTGGGGTTACGGATGGAGGCAGCCAGGATCTCGGTCTTGAATCCCTGGATACCATAGATGGTAGAGATCTGGCCGATCAGTTCGGTACCTTCCCAGCCACTGTCGTCTATACGGCCAATAAAAGGGGAAACATAGGTGGCTCCCGCCTTTGCGGCAAGAATGGCCTGTCCGGCTGAGAATACCAGGGTACAATTGGTCTTGATACCATTATCGGTAAACCACTTGATGGCCTTGATACCATCCTTGATCATGGGAACCTTTACCACGATATTGGGATGGATGGCAGCTAATCTCTGGCCTTCTTCCACGATGCCCTTGAAACCTGTTGAGATCACTTCTGCACTGATATCACCATCCACGATCTCGCAAATGGTCTTATAGTGATTGATGATATTTTCTTCCCCTTTGATGCCTTCCTTGGCCATCAGGGATGGGTTGGTCGTTACGCCATCAAGAATACCGAGTTCATTAGCTTCCTGGATCTGTGCCAGGTTGGCGGTATCAATAAAGAATTTCATGTTAGACTTTTTGGTTAAGTGCAAACGAAGATAAAGAAACCGAAGAATATGGGAAGGTGGAGATGTGATCCGCCTGCGCTAAAGCTTCGGCGGACAATGTGTGGATACCCCCTACGCTTCGCAACGAGGGCAGGGTGTGGAAATGTGATTATTCCTTAAACTATTGTGGAGGAAGTATTAATCTATGATGTACCGGACTATACTGTGCAGGATGTAGCAAAAAAGCTCAGTGGGGGGAAATAAAAAAAGGCAGGCTACTTGCATCGCACCGCTACGACCGTCTACCCTTGCTGCCTTCCGACCCTGGGGGATTTAACAGGAGCTGGTCGTGCAAGACCTGCCGGCGCAAAGATAGGCCACGGGACTTTCCTAAACAAAAGATTTTCAAAATACTGTTGTTAAAAGTTATAGCCTTTCCTTCCGGTAAGGGAGTTCACCCTTCCCAGTCCGATCAACTCATCTGTCCTTCCACCCAATGGCCGATAATACACCAGCACCAGGTAATTATTTTCTGTTTCCCAAAAATTCCCTTCCGTCCTGTCACCGATAAAGATCTTCCTTCCCCCACTTTCTTCCATCAGTGCATAACCATAATCATAATAACCCTGCTTCAGCCAGATAGCCGTTTCATATACTCCCTTCTCCTTATTGAAGACCATCTTCGCCTCAGGATTCTTTCCATAATTGGTCATCTCCCCAAAAAGGTAAAGGTCCTTCTTGAAGGGAATACCGGCAGGTGGCTTGTAGGTAAAATAAACAGTGGCATAATCACCCTGCCAGTAAGGGTTCAACCGGTCGATGGTCTCATTATAGAACATGCCATTCATGTCGCGGAAGAACACGAAACGCTGCGCCGAGCGATCCTGGTCAGTCTTGACAAAAACCCTTGTACTCTTATCATTGTACACGGCGCTGTCCACCCTGTCGCTTTGCAACCTGAAACTCCTGAGGTCAAGCCAACGCCATTCCCTTCCACCCGGGAAAACAGCCTGGTCCTCCGGGTTGAATTCGAAAGTATTCTGCCTGATAAAGGTGGGGCGCAATCCGGTCCTGGCATTGTCCCAGCGATGATTCTGCAATATGGTCACACTCAATTGCTGCTGGGCATTGGCCATATTCAGGTTATTGCGAACCGCTACGGTGAAGACCACTTTCTGGTGGGTGGTGAACACCTGGTTATTGAATGGTTGTTGGATCTGGAGTGCAATGGAGGATTTTTCTTCCACTACCAGCACCCTGCGGGTGAAGGCCAGTTGGGAAGGGTCCCCATTCAGGAATACCTTCAGTAAATAATTACCCGACCGTGAAGGCATGCAATTACGATCGGGCAGGTTCTGGGTATAGTGAGTATAACGCTGAAGGGCAACCGAAGAACTGCGGTAAGTGGTCAGCCTTTGCTGGGAATACCCCTTTATAAAATCCATGCTGCTGAGCATGGCGGGTGTCCAGTCGGCATTGCACAATTGCCAGGTGTAGGAATAACTTTTCACATCTGCTTCCATATCATCAAAATGGAGTTCCAGCCTGTCATCTGTGCCCAACCGGATGATCGGGTAGCCGAGGGCATTACCAATGGGGTGAAGTTTCACCGTCTGGATATTGGACAGGTAGGTCATATCCGGCTCCTGGGCATAGGAACTTAGGGCGGCAAGTACCAGGCAACAAATAGTGAAAACAGATCGCATATAAACTATTCTACTACAAGTGTACAAATTGCAGCCCGCTTTTAAAATTCTTTTGCTGGGCATTGTGTCTTTATATTTGAAGGCTAAAACCATGCCGTTTGAACATTGCCGGATTCATAGCGCGAAGGGTAGCCTTTAACCAGCAGCGGTCTTTTTCCCGATTCATTATCCGACTGGCCATTGCAGCCACCATCATCAGTGTGGCCGCCATGATCGTGGCACTTGCTTTCACCAACGGTTTCCAGTATGCGATCAGCCAGAAGATCTTCAGCTTTTGGGGCCATATCCGCATACAGCATTATGAACCCAACAGGGCCATCATAGCGGAGGAAATGCCCATTGAAAAGAATGACACGGTTTACCGGCTCAACCGGGAGATTCCCGGTATTGCTTCCATCCATGCCTATGCCACCAAGAATGCCATCCTGAAAACAACAGAAACCATTGAGGGCGTGCTCTTCAAGGGTGTGGAAAAGGATTATGATTTCAAGCGGCTGGCCCCTTTCCTGAAAGAAGGGCGATGGATGAAATTTGCGGATAGTGGTTACAGTAATGAAATTGTATTGTCGGCCTATACGGCCAGCCAGCTGCAGTTAAAGGTAAATGACCCCATCCTGATCTATTTCATCCAGAATGACGGATCGGCACCAAGGGCCAGGAAACTTACTGTTTCCGGGATCTACAAGACAGGCATTGAAGAATATGATAAACTGGTGGCACTGGGTGACCTGGGGCTGATCCAGCGACTGAACAACTGGCCGCCCAATCAGATCGGCGGTTACGAAGTTTACATAAATGATTACCGCCAGATCGACACCCTCAACGAAGCCATATTCAACAGGTTGCCGGAAATGTGGAACGCAAGGGCCATCAGTGATATCTATCCCAATATTTTTGATTGGCTGGCGCTTCAGGACAGGACCATCTTAATTGTGCTGGTGATCATGATCATCGTGGCCGTTCTCAACCTGATCACCTGCCTAATCATCCTGGTATTGGAGAGGACCAGGATGGTGGGCATCCTCAAGGCAATGGGTGCACCCAATGCAACGGTGCAGAAGATATTCCTGTACAACGGGGCGGTGATCACTTTCACGGGCATCATCTTTGGGAATATCCTTGCCATTGGCCTGATCTTCCTGCAGCAGAAATTTGGTTTCATCACCCTCCCCGAGGACATGTATTATATAGCCAAGGCAGAAGTAAGGCTGGTTCCCTGGCAGGTACTGGCCGTTGACCTGGGAACCTTCCTGATCTGCATCGGCATCCTTTTCATCCCCACCTTTATCATCAGGAAGATCCAACCGGTTAAGGCCATCCAGTTCAAGTAATCAGGTGGGAAAGGATGATCCCTGTTGCCACCGCTGCATTCAATGATTCCGCTTCCCCCTGCCTGGGAATGGTGATGAAATGGGAAAGCTTTTGCATCAGCTCCGGGCGGATGCCTTTTGATTCGTTACCGATCACCAGCACCCCGGGACGGGAGGCCTTTACTTCCTTTATCGGTTGCCCATCGAGGGTAGCAGCATAGAATACCCGGTGGGCATGGTCCACCACATATTGCACCAGGTCGGTATAGTCCACTTCCACCCTTCCAATGCTGGCCATGGAGCTCTGGACAACCTTTGGATTATAGGCATCAGCAGAATCGGGGCTGCAAACTACTTGTTGGATGCCAAACCAATCGGCGATCCTGATAATGGTCCCGAGGTTACCCGGATCCTGGATGCCATCGAGCATGATCTGCCAGCCACCGGGATGTGGATGAATTACCGGTTTGTTAAAAATCGCCACTACCTGGTTAGGCGTGGTTAGGAAAGAAAGTCGCTGCAACTCCTCCTCGTTTACCTCTACAGCCCAGGGCTGCTGGCGCCAGGATGTGGGCTGGGATTCCCACCAGTCAAGGGTTCCATACACTTCCCTTGGCTTCACCTGGTCCAATTGCATGAGCTCCCGGACGATCTTGGGACCTTCTGCAATAAAGACACCATCCTCATCCCTTTGTTTTTTATGGCTCAAACTTTGAATATATTTGACCTGATTTTTCGTAACCATTACCTTCTATTTTCGTTCACCAATTTATGCCAACAGCCAGTAATCTTTTTCTCCGCCGAAACTTTTTGTTGCGGATCCTACCCTGGCTGTTCATATTAGTAGCTTCATCCTGCAAGGTGGTGAAAAATTATTCCCCGGCTAAACCTTTTGTTTACAATGCTACGGTAAAACTTACCACCCCACTAAAATCTACAGAGAGAGCAGACCTCCAGTCCAAATTGCAAAATCAATTGGACGATAGCCTGGTGGTCAAATGGGTAGCCAAAGGCCTTGGCAAGGAGATCCTGAAGAATCCCGTAACCTTCGATACTGTTTATGCGGTCAAATCAGTGGAATACCTGCATGACCTGCTGAAAGCCCAGGGCTTCATGAAAGGAACCGTAAGCTGGGACAGTTCGCTCAGCATCCACAAGGACTCCAGGCATGGCAACCAGCAAAGGGTAACGGTAAAGTTCGATGTAAATTCAGGGAACCCCCTGATGGTAGATACCGTTGGGTATGCCTTGAGGGATTCCACCCTTCAGTCACTGGCTTTAGGGAACGAAAAAGACAAACGCATCAGTAAGGGCGATATCTATTCCAAGGAAAAAGTGGCCATGGAACTGGACCGGCTGCTTACCCTATACCGGAACAACGGCTTCCTGAGGATATCCAAGGAAGACCTCTATGCCGAAGTGGACACTATCGTTTCTGCCCTGATAGACCCTAGCATTGACCCTTTTGAACAACTTGAGTTATTGAAGGAAGTGCAGCAACGCAGGGAAAACCCGAAGATAGATGTCATGTTCCTGCAAAGGGGGGATAAGAACCCATTGCACCTCCAGCAATACAGGATCCGGAAAGTAATGATCTACCCTGACCAGACCCTGGCCATCGATACAACAGGTAGTATCCCGGACACCACGATTGTGAATGGCATCCAGGTGATCTCCTACAAACCCGTGTTCAAGCCCCTCTTCCTGACCAATTACAATTACCTGAAACCAGGAGACCTCTACCGCCAAAAGGAGGTCTTTCGCACCAATAATGTCATGAACCAATTAGGGGCATGGCAACAGGTGAGCGTGGAGTTGTTCCCGGTGGACAGTGTTTCGGGGGTGGATATAGCTATCAGGATGTATCCGGCTAAAAAACAGAACCTGAGTGTTGACCTGGAAGCGAGCCTTAATGCCAGTGATGTGGTGAATACCAGTAGCCTGTTTGGTATAGGCCTGAACTTTGGATTACGCAACAGGAATGTGGCCAAACAATCGATCCAGTCGACCACCAATATGCGCTTTGGTATTGAACTGGGCACCAACACCCAGCTCATCCAAACCATCCAGATCAGTGCCGGACAAAGCTTTGTCTTCCCGAAATTCATTACCCCATTCCGGATCAGGAACGAGCGGGAGCTCATTAGCTCCAAAACAACGGTGAATGTGAATGGCTCCTATACCGATCGAAGGGATTTTTATGCCGTCCAGTCCCTTAATGGCTCCATTGGTTATGAATGGGTGAACAAAAAGAACAGGGCATGGCAATATGTTCCCCTGAACGTTGAGTTTACCAGGGTTTTTCCTACTGATAGCCTGCTCAAATTGTATGATAGCATCCCCAACCTTATCTATTCTGTCAACGACGGTTTGATCATCAGCCAGAGATTAAGTGTCTTCAATCGCTGGGTGAAAGGCAACAGGGTTCTTTCATTAAGGTTACAAGCAGAAGAAAGCGGTGCCATTTTTGGCAATATCAGGCAATGGGATGAACAAGGCAACCTGTTCCGATTCATCAAGGCAGATGCCGATATCCGATACTATATCAACAGGAAGAAAAGCGCATGGGCGTTCCGTTTCTTTATAGGGGGTGGTCTTCCTTATGGAAAGCAGATCGACTCAACAGGAAAAGTGATCAATGAAACCAACCTTCCTTTCTTCAAAGCCTATTTTGCCGGGGGACCAAATAGTATGCGGGCCTGGCGGGTAAGGCAGTTGGGTCCGGGTTCTTCCAAGATCTTTGCGGACAACCAGACCGACAGGTTCGCGGATATCCAACTGGAAACCAATATTGAATACCGGTTTGACCTGGGAAGTGTATTTGGGATCCGCCTGAAGAGTGCATTGTTCACGGATATTGGAAACATCTGGTACCGCAACAACCAGGGAAACAAGGAACTTGATGGGGCCGTATTCAGCTTCAAGAATCTCTACAAGGATATCGCCATTGCAGGCGGCACCAGCTTGCGCCTGGACTTCTCCTATTTCCTCATCAGGTTTGACTGGGCCTATAAATTGAAGGACCCGTTTTTTTCTGAATACAATAATGGATGGTTTTATGGATTGGAACTGTTCAAAGGACAATTCCAGCTGGGTATCAACTATCCTTTCTGAGGAATCACTCCCCTGATATAGGTCTCTGCTGCTTCCATGGTCATAGCATCCTTAACGGAAAACTCCCCTATCCTCGTTCGCCTTAAACTGCTGAGGTAAGCGCCACAGCCCAATGCAGCCCCAAAATCGTTGGCCAGGCTTCGTATATAGGTGCCCGTTGAACAGACTACCCTGAAATGCACAAGAGGTAATTCAATTGAGGTGATCTCAAAAGCACTGATCGTTACAGGCCTTGGTTCCAATTGTACATCCTTCCCTTTCCGGGCCAGTTCATACACCCGCTTGCCATTGATCTTAATGGCAGAATGGATCGGTGGAACCTGCATGATATCGCCGGTGAACTGATATGTGGTGGAAAGAATGGCTGCAGGATCAAATTCGGAAAGGTCATTGATGGGTACCGGCTCACTCTCGAGGTCATAAGTTGGCGTAACCGCACCCAGGGTGAAACTTCCTGTGTACTCTTTCTCACGGGCCATGTATTCATTGATACGTTTGGTGAACTTACCGGTACAAACAATGAGTAAGCCGGAAGCCAGGGGATCCAAGGTTCCGGCATGGCCAACCTTTTTGATCCTGACCATATTCCTGATCTTTCTCACCACATCAAAAGAGGTCCAGTCCAGCGGCTTGTCGATCAACAAAACTTTTCCTTCCGCAAATGGATTATCCTGTGCTAATTCCACTATCTGATTTTTTGCGAAGGTAGTAAGTTAGGCCCTACCAGTTGTCTGAATCCGTTTCAGGACCATGGTTTTGTTGGGCTTTTTCTTCTTCCACCAGCGACTTCAACAACTCCCAGTCCCTTGCCAGTCCAGGCGGGACGGACATGGCCCCGCTATGTTGCTTCAGGAATTGAATGGCATGTTTTTTCCTGTCTTCCGTAAGGGGATGGGTACTCAAAAAGCCGGGCAATGAAAGGTCCTTTTCAGCTTCTTTCAGGCGATCCATCAGCAAGACCATTCCCCTGGGATCAATATTATTCTGCAACATCCTCTGCATGCCATACTCATCCGCTTCCTCTTCCAGGGAGCGGGAATAGGAAAGGTTACGCAGGGCATTGGCATTGGAAGCAATGGTACCACTAAGCGATCCAAGATCACCGAAGACAAGGCCAAGCATGATGCCGCCGGTCATTTCACGCAATATATTCCGCAGGCTGTGGCGCTCATTCACATGGGATGCTTCATGCCCCAATAAGGCAACCAGTTCTTCCGGTCGTTCCATCTTCCTTAAGATACCACTATAGACCACAATGTATCCGCCGGGAACAGCATAGGCATTCACTTCATCGGCGTCCACCACGGTAAAGTTCAACTTGTAGGTTTCGCTCAGTTTGAGTTTCCTGGCGAAATCGGTCAGGGCCGCTGTGGCCATTTGATCCACTTTGGCTTCCCGCATCATGTTGCTGTGGATCATCTCACCCAACTCAGCCTCTTTGGAAACAGAAATAAAATTCATGGCCAAACCTGACAGCCCTGAAACCACTAGAAAGTAGAAACCGGTGATCCCAACCAGGAACAGCAGGATGATGGCGGGCAGTTTCAGTCTTTGCTTCCATGGGGAGCGGGAACCGGACTTGCCGGTAAGTTTCATCAACTCCGGCACAGAAAGGTGTTGCATCGGAACGTCAAGAAAATGGGAGCCGCCTTTCAACAGGGAGAAACGCCAATACCCTTCCACTGCTTCTTTGTTTTCAATATCCTTATAAGGATAGGCAGCGATGAAATTATTGCTGTCTGCTTCGTACAAGTGAACGGCATTATGGAAAAGCAGCATCCTTGCCCTGATGGGTTCGCTGCCGGCATTAAGGTAATAAAGGACAATAGTTTGGTCTTCCATTCAAACAGGTGTTACAATTCAAATGTCAAATTTTCTTATCAATGCACTCCCCATTGCATAAAAAAGGCAGCGCTGGTTATGACAAGTATGGCAATATACAAGACGAACATGGTTAGCAAAAGGATGCCAAACAACCTAAAGAAAGCATGCAGGTTGGCGAGGGAAGTTTCCAGGGTCAAAGGGTCATTGCCTTCCAGAGCGGCATTAGCCCTGGACCCAAACAGGTGCAGTTTCCTGCTGCTATAGAAGACCAGCACCACCATGATGATGGTTGGCACAAGACCAATGGTCGATTCAACCGTTGCATCCCTGATAGCAGGGATCTTCCTTTGGAATTGCACCAGGATCAATACCTGCAGCAAGGCTAAGAAGCCTCCAAGGAAATATCCTGCCCTGGCGATCATGCGTGCCCAATAGGCAGCGAGCTCCAGTTGATCCTTTGCGGACTGGCTGAGTCCAAGCTCTACCTGGTGATCTTTTGACATATCCATTGAATTATGGTCCAATATACTTCTGCCGGATGGCAATCACAATACTACTAAGGTGCCAGTTAATAAAAATGCGCACCGGAAGGGTGCGCATTATGAGTATCATCTTGAGGGATCAATAAGCCCTGGCGAATAGTACCCTTTGCTTACTGGGTTTACCGGTAAGGATACAATGGCCATCCTCCTGTTCATTGTCCAGGGGGATACAACGAATGGTAGCCTTGGTCTTTTCCTTGATCTCTTCTTCTGTTTCCGCTGTTCCATCCCAATGGGCTGCCAGGAAACCGCCCTTTTCATCGAGCAAGCGGACAAAATCATCCCAATTGTCCACCTTGGTGATGTGCTGGTCGCGGAAGATCCTGGCGCGCTCGAACATATGCAGCTGGATCTCATCCAACAGGGTTTTAATATAGAAGGCCAGTCCATCCATCGACACACTCATCTTCTCCTTAGTATCCCTGCGGGCCACTTCCACCACATTATTCTCGATATCACGAGCACCGATCGCAATTCGAACAGGCACTCCCTTCATTTCATACTCAGCAAATTTCCAACCCGGCCTTGCATTATCATTATCATCGAACTTCACGGAAATACCCAATTCTTTCAGGGATTTCATAATGGGCTTAACCTTTTCTGCTATCACCCCTCTCTGCTCGTCGCCCTTAAAAATGGGCACGATCACTACCTGGAGCGGTGCGATCTTAGGAGGCAATACGAGCCCCTGGTCGTCGCTATGCGCCATAACCAGTGCACCGATCAGACGGGTACTCACGCCCCAACTGGTCGCCCATACAAATTCCTGCTTGTTGTCCTTGTTCAGGAATTTCACGTCAAATGCCTTGGCAAAGTTCTGGCCAAGGAAATGTGAAGTACCGGCCTGCAGGGCCTTGCCGTCCTGCATCATAGCTTCGATACAATAGGTGTCTTCTGCCCCTGCGAACCGCTCACTGGGCGTTTTCACCCCCTTGATCACCGGAACGGCCATATAGTTCTCTACGAAGTCGGCATAAACATCTAGCATTTTCCTTGTTTCCACGATCGCTTCCTCGGCTGTTGCATGTGCGGTATGGCCTTCCTGCCATAGGAACTCGGCCGTACGCAGGAAAAGGCGGGTACGCATCTCCCAACGCACCACATTGGCCCACTGGTTCACCAGGATGGGCAGGTCGCGGTAGGACTGGATCCAGTCCTTATAGGTATTCCAGATGATCGTTTCGGAAGTGGGACGGACAATGAGTTCTTCCTCCAGCTTGGCTTCAGGATCCACTACCACCCCACCACCGTTCGGGTCATTCTTCAGGCGGTAATGGGTAACCACCGCACATTCCTTGGCAAAGCCTTCCACGTGGGCGGCCTCCCTGGAAAGGAAACTTTTGGGGATAAACAGCGGGAAATAGGCATTCACGTGACCGGTCTCCTTGAACATGCGGTCCAGCTGGTCACGCATGTTCTCCCAAAGGGTAAAACCGTAAGGCTTGATCACCATACACCCGCGAACGGCAGAATAATCCGCCAAACCACCCTTCAATACCAGGTCATTATACCACTGGGAATAATCTTCCTGCCTGCTGGTTATCTCTTTGCTCATAAATTGATCTATTTAATCCGGTTTTAATACCGGTAAACAATTGATAAATAGTTGGTTTTAACAAACTGCTTGCAACAATCGGCTCCAAAAGCCTGTCTAATTGTTGTACTTTTATTTCAAGAACGCAAAAGTAATTTTTTAAACCATTAATCGCAGAGCCATGAACGCCAAAATTTTAGGTCTTATTACCGGTGTGGTGATGCTTAGCAGTTGTTCTTCCGTTTACAAATCAGGACAGACCCCTGATGATGTGTATTATTCTCCCAACCGGCAGGCCGCGGCAGCCAGTGAGGAATATGTGGAAACCAATCCAAGGCGGGATGCCTATTATGACGAGGGCAACTATAGGGATGACAGGTACCTGAGGATGCAGATCAGCAGGGGAAGAATGGGCTATTATGGATATGACGATTTTGCCATGATGGATCCCTGGATGTACAATAACTGGCGATGGAACAGCTGGATGGTATGGAACAGTCCCTGGAACAGCCCCTGGAACAGCATGTTCTACTGGAATTCTTTCTATAATCCCTATTGCAGACCGGTCGTTGTATTTCCCGGCAAGTTCCCTACCGGTAACTGGAACAGTTATACCACCAGCAGGCCTTCATCCGCCTTTGGCATGTCCAGCTACCTGAAAACAAACAGCAGCAATAAAAACTATAACCCCAAGTCCATGGGTTATTACGGCGGCTCCTACAATAACAGCAATAGCAATAACAGTGGTTCAAGAAGGGCATCATCCTTCTTCAACAATAACAATTCCAACTATAACAACAATAGCGGAAGCTATGACCGCCCCAGCAGGAGCTATTCACCCAGCTCTTCCGGAGGCAGCAGTTCACCCAGCCGCAGCAGTGGCAGCAGCGGTGGCGGCGGAAGCAGGCCGGTACGTAACGGTGGTGGCGGCGAATAATATTAATGGACGGTTCATTTAACGGAGGAAACAACCACGCTGGTCTCATGCATTTGTTTCCTCCTTTTTTATACGAACACAGACAACTAAAGTGCATGCACATGCGAAAAACAATTCTGCTGGCTACTACAGCATTGTTAGCTTATAATGGTTATGCGCAGGTACCCGAAGACGCCCTCAGGCTGTCCTGGAACACTTCCGGCGGAACGGCCAGGAACCAGGCCGTGGGCGGGGTTGGCGGCTCACTGGGCGGCGATCTTTCCGCCAATTATATCAACCCTGCCGGTCTCGGCTTTTTTAAAACAAGCGAGTTTGTATTGACCACCGGGTTCAACTTCATCAACAACAAAAGCGATTACAGGGGAACCGGCAACAATTCGAAGGACAACAATTTCTTCCTGGGAACCAGTGGATTTGTATTTGGGTTCAGCAATGCTTACAAACCCGGAAAGAGTTCGGCATTCAGTATCGCGATCAACCGCACCGCCGATTTCAACAACAATATCTACTATAGCGGGCAGAACAATTTCAGCTCCTTTACGGAACAATATGCTGCCGAGATCGCTGCCAGCGGTGTCGATATTGGCGATGCCCCGGGAAGCAACCGGCTCTCCTTCCCTGCAAGGATGGCTTCCTACACCTACCTGGTAGACACCCTTACTGTCGGCAACGGCATTGAAGTAGTGGGAACACCCATGCGCTATGCCTTTGAAAGGGATACGGCCTTCCTCCTTAACCAGGAGAACAGCATCGTTTCCTCCGGTGGAATCAATGAGATCGCCATCAGCCTCGCCTCCAATAACAAGGACCGCTTCTTCTTTGGTGGTAGTTTAGGCATCCCTATCGTTAACTATTCCCGGACCATTACCTATACTGAGACAGACGCATCCAACAATCCCCGCAATTATTTCAACAGTGCCTCCCTGCGTGAGGAATACAGCACCAAGGGGGTGGGTGTGAACCTGAAACTGGGTATGATCTTCCGTCCTGTTGACTATATCAGGATCGGGGCAGCCATTCATACCCCTTCCATTTATGCACTCCGGGACAATTATTTCGCTGAATTAAGGACCAATACGGAGAACTACAACCAGGTGAGCAATATCAATACGGATAACCTGCCCAATGGCGGCGCGCCCCAGTATGAATATGACCTCACTTCCCCCTGGAAATTCATGGTCAGCGGTTCCTATGTATTCCGGGAAGTGGCAGATACCCGTCAGCAAAAGGGTTTCCTTTCAGCCGACCTGGAATATGTTACCTACTCCTCTAACCGTTATCGCACTTCTGAAGACCTGAATGGATCCTCACAGGAATATTATGATGCAGTGAATAATGTGATCAGGGAGGTCTATAAAGGAGCCCTTAACTTCAGGCTGGGTGGCGAATTGAAATTCAACACCATCATGGCCAGGGCAGGTTTCTCCTACTATGGCAACCCCTATGCAGATAGCGAACTGAATGGCAAGCGCATGTATATGAGTGGTGGCCTGGGCTACAGAGACAAAGGCTTCTTCATTGACCTGACCTATGCACATCGCTTAACCGATGACGTTAGTTTCCCTTACCGGCTTCCTGATAAGGCCAATACTTTCTCTGAGATCAGGGGCAGTGGTGGCAATGTTGTGCTGACAGCAGGTATCAAGTTCTAAATCATTCCGTTCATTCCCGGGTTGGCTTCAGCACGGGAATGAACGGACCCTATATCCCGGATCCTCTTCCAATAGTATCTATCAGTGATCTCTCAGGGACTTTCAACAACTGGATTTTATTCTTCCCGGCCATAACCAGGTTAAAGCCCGACAGCGGCAGGTAACCAATTACCGATACCTTCTGAATCATCCGGGGAGAACCAGGTCACCTGTTCATCACGGCGAAACCAGGTCAATTGGCGTTTGGCGTAATGCCGTGTATTCCGTTTGATCAGCGTGATGGCTTCCTCCAGCGAATGCTTTCCATCAAAATGATCGAATAATTCAGTGTAGCCGACTGTTTGCAGCGCATTGAGGTGGCGATAAGGATAGAGTGTACGGGCTTCTTCCAATAAACCTACTTCCATCATCAGGTCAACCCTCCGGTTAATACGCTCATACAACACCTCACGGGGAAGGTCGAGCCCTAACTTGACCACCCTGAAAGGCCTTTGCTTTACCTGTTTTACCTGGAAACTTCGGATAGACCTGCCCGTTGACCGTACCACTTCCAATGCCCGCATCAGGCGTTGGGGATTCAGGACCTCGCCGGTGGCATAGAACAGGGGGTCCTCCAGCCTAATGGCTTCTTGCAACCAGGCCAATCCTTTGGCTTCGTATTCGTCAATGATGGATTCGCGGATACCCGGTTCAATTTGCGGCAACTCATCCAATCCTTCATAGAAGGCCCTGATGTATAAACCTGTACCACCCACCATCACTGCCAAAGGGTACTGTTCCTGCAAATGGGAAACCACCGACAGCGCATACTCCTCAAACAAGGCAGCATTCATCTCCTCGTGAATGGAATGGGAGTTGATGAAATGATGGCGAACCTCAGCCAGCTCTTCGGACGAAGGCTTAGCCACGGCTATAGTGGTCTCCAGAAAGCATTGACGGGAATCTGCTGAAATGATCTCCGTTCCATACTTTTTGGCCAATGTAATGGCCAGTGCAGTTTTACCCACTGCAGTCGGCCCCATTATGATCAGTGTGGTAAACATCCGGGACTTCATTGGTTCAGGCTGCTATTAAAAAGGGTGTAACCACAGGCCTGCTTTCAAAAGGAAACTATTTGCCCTGGCGACAGGATTTGTCCAGGACAACCGAAATAAACTTACCCTTCCTTCAAAAGGTAATGATGCATTTAAAATTCATCCCCCTCCTCTGAGCCAAACAACTCTTCGGTATCATCGCTGGCGTCCTCTTCCCCTTCTTCACCGAATCCTTCAGCCCCGGACTGGAGATCATACTTCTCTTCCATTTCAGCGAGCTTATCATTCACCAACCCTTTGGTACCATATTGGGAAGGGGGTATTCCCTCTGTCCTAACGACAGCGGGATAATCAATACGGGGATTCTCCTCCTTCGATACATTGATGAGCTCTACCAGGAAGGTCCAGTTCTTAACAAAATCGTACACATACACAAACTTCTGGTTAGGATCAAAGATCTCGGTCCCTATCAGCGTATCTGCCATCAGCAGGGGTTCAACTTTATAGGACTTATTGTATTTCTCCAGGGTGATCTCCTTGCCGCGCTGCCAGTTATCATTGCTGCGGTAAAAAGTAGCCGCATGCTTGCTGTCGAATTCAAAGGCACGAAGGATGGCATGGTGCAGGTCGAGAAAACTCTGCTTGTGCCTGATGGCCACATCACGGTAAACACTATCATCTTCTTCAAAATATACCCTGAACTTCAAAATTGCCATAGCGTAAATTAGTTGGTTCTAAAATCTGCTGATCCAGCCTATCTGCAAAACAAACTCACCTGAGCCGAAAATACAATTTCTTTTACTCCGCAGGCTGAAGATTGAATTCTGCGGCCTTTTTCACCATAAGTTGGTAGGCTGCTTCATAATTGTTCTCAATATCACCATCCAGGATAGCATCCTTGATGGCATTCTTGATCTCCCCTACCAGTTTGCAAGGGGGCAGGTTGAATACCTGCATGATCATTTCACCGGTGATGGGAGGCTGCCAATTCCTGATCCTGTCCTTTTCCTCCACTTCCTGCAGCCGCTTGCGGACCAGTTCAAAATTCTCTAGGTAACGCTTCACCTTCATCCTGTTCTTGGAGGTGATATCGGCTTCACAAAGGGTCATGAGGTCCTCAATATCTTCCCCGGCATCAAACAGCAATCTTCGGATAGCAGAGTCCGTTATATTCTCCTTGGTCAGGCTGATAGGCCGCAAATGCAATTCCACCAGTTTCTTTACGTAACGCAAAGGCTCTCCCTGCGATAATTTGAATTTGGAGAAGATCCTGGGCACCATCCTTCCCCCAACCACTTCGTGGCCATGGAAGGTCCAGCCATGACCCTGTTCAAACTTCTTGGTAGCTGGCTTGCCGATATCGTGCAGCAGGGCAGCCCAGCGCAGCCAGAGGTTCTGGGTATTGGGACAGATATTGTCAATGACCTGCAGGGTGTGGTAAAAATTATCCTTATGTCCCCGGCCATCGATATATTCTGCACCGGCCAGGTCAACCATTTGCGGGAAAATGATATGCATCAGCCCGGTCTGGTACAGGAGGTCGAAGCCTACCGAGGGCTTGCGGCTCATGAGGATCTTATTGAACTCATCCGTTATGCGCTCCTGGGAGATGATCCTGATGCGCTCCACATTATTCCTGATCCCGCTAAGTGTTGTTTCTTCAATGGAGAAACCCAGCTGTGCGGCAAAGCGGATGGCCCTGAGCATGCGCAGAGGGTCATCACTGAAGGTCTGTGCAGGGTCCAACGGGGTCCTGATGATCTTATTGGCCATATCCTGCAGCCCGTTGAAGGGGTCCAGCAGGCGACCATAGTCTTCCTTATTCAGGCTTACGGCCAGGGCATTGATCGTAAAATCGCGGCGCAGCTGGTCATCCTCAAGGGTGCCCGGTTGCACCTCAGGGTTGCGGCTATGGTAGCGGTAACTTTCCTTCCTGGCACCTACGAATTCCACTTCGAAAGCGTCGATCTTGATGCTGGCGGTACCAAAATTCTTGTAAAAAGCCACATGCGGCCTGGGCTGGAACCTGTCCGCCACCTTATGGGCCAGTGCAATTCCATCACCAACACAAACAATATCGGCATCCTTGGTATTCCTGCCCAGCAATTTATCCCGCACGAAGCCCCCGATCAGGTAGCAAGGCAGATTCAATTCCCCTGCGGCGTTTGCGATCTTCTTGAACAGGAATAGCTCCTTATCTGTACACTGGATTTCCATGAAGGGGCAAAGATAAGAAGGCGGTCTTTGGAAAGGAAAGCGGATTTTACCATCCGCTCAAATACCCGGATATTTGAACACATTAAACAAAACCCATATGGCCAGCTCCAGCGCAAGTTCCCCAGAACAATATCTCAGGGAACTTGACCCCGAAAGAAAGGAAGCCATGGAAAAACTGCGTAAAGCCATTCTCAAGCACCTACCCAAAGGCTTTAGCGAGGAAATGAATTATGGGATGATCGGGTATGTGGTCCCCCATTCCCTCTATCCGCCCGGCTATCACTGCCAACCGAGCCAGCCCCTTCCTTTCATGGGCATCGCAGCCCAGAAGAACCATTATGCCCTATACCATATGGGCATCTACAGCGACCCGGCATTGAAGGATTGGTTTATTGCTGCCTACGAAAAATTCGGGAAGGCAAAACTGGATATGGGCAAGAGTTGTATCCGCTTCAAGAAAGCAGAACATATCCCCTTCGAACTGATCGGTGAGCTGGCCGGTAAAATGACCCCTAAGCAGTGGATCGCATTATATGAATCAGCCTTAAAGAAATGATCATTGGGGCAAGAGACCCAGCAGTTGCTCTTCCTTAATAGTATAGGCACAGTTAAAATGTCCTTTTGGACAGGCCGCATGACCATGCAATCCACAGGGTCTGCAATCAAGCTGTTCCCTGGTTTCAATAATGGCGGCACCATCAGACAAGGGGCCAAAGCCAAAAGCCGGAATGGTACTGCAATAGATGGCAGCAGTAGGCGCATTCACCGAAGAGGCAAAATGCATGGGGGCAGAATCATTGACATAGTTCATCAGGGCATCCTTCATCAGGGCGGCAGATTGCAGCATGCCCAGTTCCCCGCATAGCGACACCACGGCAGGATGTTTTGTTCCCCCAATGATCTCCTTGGCCAGTTCCTTATCGCCGGGAGCCCCCAGGATATATACTTTAATACCAGCCGGAACCCTGTCCAGGAAAGCGATCCATTTGGCAGCGGGGTATTGCTTGGTGAACCATACCGAAGCCGGCGCAATGCAAATAAAGGGCTGGGCCTTAAAGCCCGCCACTTTCGCAAAATCTTCAGTTGTTGGATAGAGCCTGGGAAGGTATACCTCATCATCTGTAAAATGCCTGATAAGGTCATTACACCTTTCCACCTCATGCTTGGGATGTTCGGCCGTACTGATGATATGGGGAACCCTGGTCGTGAAGAACCTGCTCCAGGGATTCTTATCATAGCCGATGGTTTCTTTAGCCCCTGAAAAAGCCGTCAGCATACCGGTGGCGGCAAAGCGTTGTACATTGATCACCTTATCATAGCGGGCGGTCCTGATCCTGGCGAGGAGCCGGAAGAGATTGGCCATCTTGCCTTGCTGTTTATCCCAAACGATCAACTCGTGCAGGTAGGGATGGCCTTTGAACAAGCCTTCATTTCCCTTCCTTACCAGGTAATCTATCTGTGCATCGGGGAAGCGGGTATGCAATTTTTCGAGGATACCCGTGGCCAGTACAGCATCACCTATAAACGCGGTTTGGATGACCAGAATCTTGAGCATAATGCCGCAAATATGAGGAAATTCCTGTTTCCCGGGCGCCTTCCTGGAGTTCTTTCAGGCGATGGTATTTGAGGAATGCGTAATAGGAGTTCAGGGTAGCCGTAGTAAAACCAACCCTTCCATCCAGGAAACCCAGGCGGAAAAAATAATTGAGGATAAACCTTGATGCAGGGTATAGGTAGAGTTTGAAGAAACTGGCCTTCTTGCCATCCCTCAGGTAGCGGTGGGCCATCAGTTCGCCATAACGGTTCATTTTCTCGGCATATTCCCTCGTATCGCGCAGGGGATAATGGCGAACAAAACCATTGAGTGTCCTGGTACCACCATTCACCGGAACCACTACCTTTTCATGGACTTCCGCATCATCCCATCGGGCATAGCGTCGATTGAAAAACTTGACCTTCCTTTCATTCCGCCACTCCCCGAACCTGATCTCCTTCCCCCCTGCATAATTCTTTACCCTTACTTTATATACGATGGAAGGATCTGTAAAATCATTTTGCAACAGGCATTGCTTCAACCCTTCATCAATAGATTCATCCGCATCCAGGAAAAGGACCCAATCGTAGCGTGCCAGTTGTAATGCCTTGTTCTTGCTCTTGCCAAAACCGTCCCAGCCAATGGAAAAAGCCCTGGCGCCCATGGCCCTGGCGATCTCCATGGTATTGTCTGTACTTCCCGTGTCTGCCACGACCACATCATTGGTCAGTCCTTGAAGGCTTCGAATGGTATCGCCCAGAATATGGGCTTCATTCCTGGCAATAAACACCACAGAGATCTCTTTCATACGAGAAGATAAGGTTTTCGATTTCGAGCCGGCAAAGTCACAATTTTATTCCAATCGAAGAAATTTTGCATGGCCAATTTGTTCAATCGTGGATAACCACCTCAGTAAGCATGACAATTAGCAACTATATCTACTTAGGTTAGTGATCGACCACAATATTTTTATCAAACCCGTGACAGGCAAACCACGGGAAGGGTTGCAGGGGCTTGTGTTTTTCCAACAAAATCAGTGAAAATGATCATATCAAGCGGAACCTATCGGCCAGTGCATTCGTGTGGTCGGCAGCCCGGTAAAGGATAGTGCCCCAATGCGGGCCATTGCCTTCCGGTAAAACGGCCAGGGGCTTCCTGAAGCGCTTGACCAGGTGACGGCAAAAATCATCGGCAATGAGGGCGATGCAGGCAGTTCCTTCAGGTCCGGTCAGCGCATCGGCAAGGCCTATAATGCCCTCAAAACGGATGGCTGTAGGCAGTTCAAAACTTTCAAAGCGGTCAAACACATCCAGATCAAGGGCACTGACATATTGGAGGAGGTCCCTTTCATCCGCCAGCAAGACCACCGGCATTTCCCCTTGGCTGCCTTCGCGCAAGGCATTCACCGCATCATCGAGGGTAGCATCCGCGGCCACCATCCGGCCGCTAACGGTAGGGATACCAATGAGCCCGCCAGTTCTCAGGGCATCGAGACAATTTTCAAGGTCCTGACTAAAATCCATACCCAAAATTACGATCGCTGTTTACAACTCCTTATTGTAGAAAGTTTTATTTCCCTCCTTCATTTTCTATTATCTTCGCTGCAAATTTTGCTATATGAATTTGCACGAATACCAAGCAAAGGAATTATTGAAAAAATACAATGTCCCGGTGCAGGAAGGCATAGCCTGCAGTACCCCCGGTGAAGCGGAAGAGGCTTACAAACAGATCAAGACCCAGTTCGGAAGCAGTTTCGCAGTGGTAAAGGCCCAGATCCATGCAGGTGGCCGTGGTAAGGGTAAGATCCGTGGTACCGAGCAGCGCGGTGTTGCTGTGGGAAAGAATGCAGAAGCTGTAAAGGAAATAGCCCAGAACATCCTTGGTGGTACGCTGGTGACCATCCAGACCGGTGAGGCGGGAAAAGTGGTGAACAAGGTACTCGTTGCGCAGGATGTATATTATGAAGGACCTAATCCCGTAAAGGAATTCTACCTCTCTATCCTCCTGGACCGTGCCAAGGGCATGAACGTGATCATGTACAGCACCGAAGGTGGTATGGATATCGAAGAGGTTGCCCACCATACCCCCGATAAGATCTTCAAGGAGTGGGTACACCCGGCCGGTGGACTGCAAGGTTTCCAGGCCCGCAAGATCGCTTTCAACCTCGGCCTGAGTGGTGAAGCCTTCAAGAGCTGTGTGAAGTTCGTGACCAATCTTTATAATGCCTATGTTGGCCTCGACTGCAGCATGCTCGAGATCAACCCTTTGTTCAAGACCTCTGATGAGAAGATCATCGCGGTTGACTGTAAGATGAACCTCGACGACAACGCCCTCACCCGTCATCCAGACCTGGCTGCCATGCGCGACATCACTGAAGAAGACCCCACAGAAGTGGAAGCCGGCAAGTTCAACCTGAACTTTGTTAAGCTCGACGGTAACGTGGGTTGCATGGTAAATGGCGCCGGCCTTGCCATGGCGACCATGGACATGATCAAACTGAGCGGCGGTGAGCCCGCCAACTTCCTGGATGTAGGTGGTACAGCCAACGCCCAGACTGTTGAGGCAGGTTTCCGCATCATCCTGAAGGACCCCAAGGTAAAAGCTATCCTGATCAATATCTTCGGTGGCATCGTACGTTGCGACAGGGTTGCACAGGGTGTTATCGATGCCTATAAGAGCATGGGCAATATCGAAGTGCCCATCATCGTGCGCCTGCAGGGTACCAACGCTGAGGAAGCCAAGAAACTGATCGATGAGAGCGGCCTGAAAGTACAGAGCGCCATCCTGCTGAGCGAAGCAGCGGAACTGGTGAACAAAGCTGTAACAGCCGCCTGATCCATCACTCCTACTATTTGAAAAGTCCCGGTCCATGACCGGGATTTTTCATTCCGGCACCTCCTAGAATACCGGGACAGAATCATTAACTTAGATAGCATGAGAACATGCTACCTGCTCCTCGCCGGGATCATTCTTTCCACTTCTTCATTTGCCCAAAGCCCACCAGAAAGGAAACTGGTATGGTCAGACGAATTCAATTACCAGGGTCTCCCCGACAGTTCCAAATGGGGCTATGATGTGGGCGGCCATGGCTGGGGGAACAATGAGCAGCAATTCTACACAAGGGCAGACCCATCCAATGTTGCAGTGAAGGAGGGCAGCCTGCACATTACAGCCCGCAAAAAAGCGGATGGCGGTTATACTTCTGCGAGGATGGTCAGTAAAAACAAGGGAGACTGGACCTATGGCCGCATCGAAGTAAGGGCCAAGTTACCGGCAGGCCGGGGCATCTGGCCAGCCATCTGGATGCTGCCTACCGACTGGGCCTATGGCGGCTGGCCGGAAAGCGGCGAGATCGATATCATGGAGTTCGTGGGTTATATGCCCGACTCCGTCTTCTTCAGCATCCATACCCAATCCTACAACCATTCCATAGGCACCCAGAAAACCAGGGGCATCTACCTGAAAGACACCGATAAAGACTTTCATGTGTATGCGATCGATTGGTCAAAAGAAAGGATCATCTTCCTGTTGGACAACAGGGAAGTCTTTCGTTTCAGCAAAGAAGCGGGCGACCATAAGGTCTGGCCTTTCGACAAACGCTTCCACCTGCTGCTGAACATTGCTGTTGGCGGCAATTGGGGTGGTC
The DNA here is from genome assembly GCF_018595685.2 of Flavihumibacter rivuli. Classification (NCBI taxonomy): domain Bacteria; kingdom Pseudomonadati; phylum Bacteroidota; class Chitinophagia; order Chitinophagales; family Chitinophagaceae; genus Flavihumibacter; species Flavihumibacter rivuli. Next base: position 706,501 of record NZ_CP092334.1, on the reverse strand, counting down.
AGAAAGGTATTGACGATAGCATCTTCCCCCAGGCCATGCAAATAGATTATGTAAGGGTCTATCAATAAAAAGTTCAAGCCCATTCCAAAAATTTCAACCCCAACCACATGCAAACCATATTAGGCAGCACCGGTCCCATCGGCACAGTACTGGCCAGGGAGCTCAATGCATTTACGACATCCATCCGCCTGGTCAGCAGGGAACCAAAACCGGTTAATGGACAGGAAGAACTGGTCCCTGCCAACCTCCTCAATGCGGAAGAAGCCATCAGGGCCGTAGAAGGCTCCAGCATCACCTATCTCTGTGTGGGCCTGGCCTACAACCATAAAGTGTGGCAGGAAAGCTGGCCCTTATTGATACGCAATGTTTTGCACGCCTGCGAGGTGACCGGATCCAAACTGGTCTTCTTCGATAATGTATATGCCATCGGTGGGGATAATGTACAACACATCACGGAATCATCCCCTTACAGCCCCTCCAGCAGGAAGGGCCAAGTCAGGCAACAACTCGATGAGCTGATCATGGAGCAGGTGGAAAGGGGGAAACTAACGGGGATCATTGCACGAAGTGCAGATTTCTATGGTCCGGGTGGACAGAATAGTTTTATGACCGAGATGGTCTACAAAAGTTTGAAGAAGGGCAAGAAAGCCCAATGGTTCTGCAGGACGGACAAGGTGCATTCCTTCACTTATGTACCGGATGCAGCAAAGGGAATGGCGATGCTGGGCAACCATGGGGAATGCTTCAACCAGGTCTGGAACCTGCCTACCCACCCGGCCAGGCTGACCGGCCAGCAATGGATCGAGCTATTCGCGAGTGCCATGGGCCGGCCGGCCAAAAGCCAGGCCATACCGGTATGGATGCTCAGGATACTGGGGCTCTTCATCCCCATCCTGAAAGAAATGCCGGAGATGTGTTACCAGTACGACCGCGACTATTTCTTTGACAGCGCCAAATTCAACCGCCATTTCCAGTTCTCCCCCACCACGCCTGAAGAAGGGGTTAAAGCAACAGTTGCCTCGCTGGGATAATAATCACTTCACACCACTTGGAAGAAGGCCTTAACTTGCAGCCATGACAGCAGCAGCAACAGCTATTGAGCAAACGAAGAACTGGATCAGGGAAGTAGTAGTGGGTTGTAATTTTTGTCCCTTTGCGAACAGGGAGGTCAAACGCAATTCCATTCACTACCAGGTGGAGGAAAGTACAGAACTGGAACGCTGCCTGCAAAGCTTCCTCGACGAATGCAAGCGGCTGGATGATGATGCCGCCGTTGAGACCAGCCTGCTGATCTTCCCCAATGCCTTTAAGGATTTCGAGGAATACCTTGACCTGGTGGATATGGCCGAACAGCTATTGGAAGAAGAAGGCTATGAAGGCACCTACCAGGTGGCCAGTTTCCACCCGGATTACCGCTTTGCGGGCTCGCCTGAGGAGGACGCCGCCAATTTCACCAACCGTTCCATCTACCCCATGCTGCATTTATTGCGGGAAGAAAGCATCGAGGAGGCCCTTGACCATTATGCCGGTGACCCGGACGAGATCCCGGCCAGGAATATCCAATTCGCCAGGGAGAAGGGCCTGGCCTATATGAAGCTCCTGCGCGACAGCTGCCTGTAGTCCTGAAGAAATATTTTTACAGGCTATAGGGGTAAAGCATTTGCCGCTTGTCGAACTGTAAAAGGCAGAGTTGAACGAAGCAGCTATTTTTGGGACCGGCTACCAAACCCTTGGCATGACCTTTCCTGTTAAAGAAACCCTTATTCTACCAACCGACCATGGCCAGTTGGGCTTTGAGCAGGTCTTCAAGACCTATTTCAAACCCCTCCATGCCTACGCTTTTACCATTGTGAAAGACGAGGTGGCCGCAGAGGAAATGGTCCAGAATGTATTCCTGAAGCTTTGGGAGAAAAGAAACACCCTGGACATCCACCGTTCAGGCACCGCCTACCTGTACCGTTCCGTTTACCACGAATGCCTTAATTACCTGCAACACCTGAAGGTGAGGGCAGCCCATGCCAGCTATGAAGCGGCCAGGCAACAGGATGTGGACGGGAACGCCCAACAACGGGTTGAGCTGACCGAATTGCAGGGGCATATAGACCGGGCCCTGAACGAACTGCCCGAACAATGCCGGACCATATTCCAGATGAGCCGGTTCGAGGAATTGAAATACCATGAAATAGCTGATAAACTGGGGCTCTCCATCAAGACAGTGGAAAACCAGATGGGCAAGGCCCTCAAACTGATGCGCCAAAAGCTGGCCGACTACTTACCGCTTATCCTTTTAACCTTACTAAACCTTTAACAGCAAGTGAACGACAAGCAACACCATCTGATCGATGACCTGCTGGTAAAAAACCTGGTAGGGGAAGCCAATGAAAAAGAGCGGTCTGAACTGGAGCAATGGCTGGCTGCCCACCCGGACAACCAGGCCTATTTCAACCATATGAAGCTCATATGGGAACAAAGCCGTTCTTTGGCAGGCAACAGCAGCATTGATGAAAATGCCGCCTGGGAAAGGTTCCTGGAAAGGGCCAAAAACCAACCCCAACAAGGGAAACTGGCCAATATCCGATCTACCCCCTTTCTCCGGATCGCTGCCATGGTGGTGGTATTGTTAGGGGTCCTCGGCCTCGGCGCATTATTGTTCAATTACCTTGGCCAACCCGAAGAGCTATTGGTAGCAAGCAAGGACAAACCCGTGCAGCAAGGACTACCGGATGGTTCCACCGTATACCTGAACAAGGGCGCTTCCATCAGGTACCCGGAAGCTTTCAGGGGCAAGAAAAGAAAGGTTGAGCTAAAAGGTGAAGGGTTTTTCAATATCAAATCAGACAAGTCAAAACCTTTTATCGTAGCAGTGAACGAACTTGAAGTAAAGGTGGTAGGCACTTCCTTTAATATCAGGGAAATGAAAGGCCAGACCGAGGTGATCGTAGAAACCGGGATCGTGGAAGTAAGCAGAGGTAATGAGCGTTATCGCCTGGTAGCAGGTGAAAAACTCCTTGTCCAGCAAGACGGGGTTGGCCAAAAGAAAGAAAAAGTGGACAACCAATTGTACAACTATTATCGCACCAAGACATTTGTTTGCGACAATACACCCCTTTGGAAACTGGTAGCTACGCTCAATGAAGCCTATGAAGTGAACATTGAGGTGGCCAGTCCGGCCAAAGCCTCACTCCCACTCACCACTACCTTCAGGGATGAATCACTCGACCAGGTACTGGAAGTGATCGCCCAAACCCTTGACCTCAAGATCGAGAAAGCCAATAATAAGATCATCCTAAAATAGACCGAAGGCAAGAACATGAAAAGACCTATCCAATCCATCATCGCGATGGTGATCATCCTGTTTACCCTCTTGCAGGCAAGACCGGTTGCAGCACAAACCTTGCTGAACAGGAGCATAACCCTCAATGTGACCAATATGCCAGTGACCGATGTACTGGAGTTGATCAGCAACCAGGGTAATTTTTATTTTTCCTATAACAGTTCCATAATCAGGAAGGACAGCCTGGTAACTGTACATGCCAATAACAAACCCCTGAAGGCCTTGCTGGACCAACTCTTCCGCAGCGGGTATGAATTCAAGGAAAGCGGGAATTACATCATCATCCGCAGGGCGCCGCTTCAACTGACCCTGGTAACGGCACAGGAACCTAGCACGAATAATATCTATCTCGTCAGCGGCTATGTACGCGATGACCAGACCGGCGAGAAATTAATGGATGCGAGTGTCTATGAAAAGACCATGCTCAGCTCCGCACTTACCGACAGGCAGGGCTATTTCAGGATCAAATTGAAAAAGAAATACAGGCAGGCAGCCCTGACCGTTAGTAAGGAGTTCTATGAAGACACTACTGTAAAAATCGAAGCCGGCTATAACCAGCAAGTAAGCATCACCCTCTCCCCTGCTGACTTGACCGGCCAGACCGTGATCATCAGCCCCGGTAAGATCGCCGCGGCAGATTCCATCTACATAGAAGTCCCGCAACCCGACAGTTCAAGCATCATCTACCTGTACAAAAAACTAGACTCCATCCGTGTACAAAGAACCAGTATGGGGAGGTTCCTTTTGTCCACCAGGCTAAAGGTGCAAAGCATCAACCTCGGCAAATTCTTCACGGCAAGACCGGTGCAGGTATCGTTTACGCCAGGCCTAAGTACCAATGGTAAAATGAATGCGCAGGTCATCAATAATTTTTCCTTCAATATCCTCGGCGGATATTCAGGAGGGGTGAACGGTTTTGAATTAGGGGGACTTTTCAATATCGACAAGAAGGATGTACAATATGTGCAGATCGGTGGCTTGTTCAATATTGTAGGCGGGAGCATGAAAGGCTTACAGATTGGTGGCATTTCGAATACCGTACTCGATTCTGTCGGCGGTTTCCAGATCGGTGGTATCACCAATGTTGTAAAAGGAAAATATACCGGCTTTCAATTGGGCGGCATCTATAACCATGTGGGAAAGGAGATGACAGGATTCCAGCTTGCCGGTATTACCAATTTCACCAATACCCGGACAACAGGTATGCAGTTGGCTGGTATTGCCAATATCAGCAGCCAGGAAACAAGGGGCGTGCAGGTATCGGGTATCGTGAACTACACCAGGAAACTGAAAGGCGTGCAGATTGGCCTCATCAATATTGCCGACACTTCCGAAGGCTACAGCATTGGACTGATCAATGTGGTATTGAAAGGCTACCACAAGCTTGCCTTCTATGCAACAGAGGTCACACCTTTCAATGCTGCCTTCAAGACCGGTAATCATAAGCTTTATAGTATCCTGATGGGGGGCGTACATCCCGATACAGCCAAAAGAGTTGTGAGCTTTGGTTATGGCATTGGTTCGGAATGGCATTTCGGCAAGACATTAGGATTGAATGCTGAAGCCAGCTGCCAATATGTATTCCTCGGTTCATGGGACTACCTGAACCTGTTGAACAGGGCTACCATCAATTTCCATGTCAGGATCGGCAAGGCCTTTGCGCTGTTTGCCGGCCCAGTGTTCAACGTTTACTATTCCGACCAGGATGTAGCGTTCAAGGGTTACCGTTCCACCCTACCTTCTTCCGGTTACAAGACCTATGATATGGGGAAAAACCTGACCGGCTGGATCGGTTGGAATGCCGGTATCCATATTTTTTGATCAAGTTATCATGAAGGAATAGGGGTAAAAGGCATGCAGGCTGTCGTAATTCCAAAACAGGAAATATGAGCAGCAGAAAAAGAACAAACCTTATCCTTATCCTCCTTATCCTACTGGTCCACACTACTGGTTTCGCGCAGTCCACCCAAACCCTGCGCGGAACGGTGATGGACCAGTTGTTGCAAAAGCCATTGCAGGGAGCAACCGTCACCCTTCTTTCAACAGGACAGTCTGTGATCACCGGCGCCGATGGCAGTTTCAGGTTCTCCAAAGTAGCCATCGGCCTTCACCAATTGCGGATCACCTATACAGGTTACCGGCTGGTGCAACTCGATAACCTTACGCTGAATGCGGGCAAGGAAATGGTGCTGTCCATTAACATGGAGCCTGACGTGAAAGAGCAGGAAGAAGTGGTGGTCAAAGCGAATAGCAGGAAATACAAGCCCATCAATGATATGAGCCTGGTGAGCGCCAGGGCATTCACGGTGGAAGAGACCCAGCGGTATGCGGCAGCCATCAATGACCCGCTCCGGATGGCCACCAGCTTTGCCGGGGTGATGTCGGCAGATGATGGCTCCAATGATATCGTGATCAGGGGCAATGCACCCACAGGATTGTTATGGAGGATGGAAGGCGTAGATATCCCCAACCCCAACCATTTCGCTATGGCGGGCAGTACAGGTGGAGGGATCTCTATCCTGAGTTCCCAATTGCTGGCCAATTCAGATTTTGTAACTGGTGCATTTGCTGCAGAGTATGGCAATGCAGTAGGTGGCGTATTCGATATCAGGCTCAGGAAGGGCAATAATGAAAAAAGGGAATATACCTTGCAGGCAGGATTACTGGGCCTCAACCTGGCGGCAGAAGGGCCCTTCTCCAAGAACTACAAGGGTTCCTACCTCATCAACTACCGGTATTCCACACTCGAATTATTGAGTAAGATCGGGATGGATGTGGCAACCGGGGCCACTACCAATTTCCAGGACCTCTCCTACAATATCCAATTGCCCACCAGGAAACTGGGAACCTTCAGCATCTTCGGATTTGGCGGCCTCAGTTCACAGCAGATCGACACTGAGAAAGACCCTGCCAAATGGGAAAATGAATTTGACCGCTATGGTGGTAAGTTCTCCGGCAATACAGGCGCAACAGGAATCACCCATTCCATCCACCTGGGAAGGAATACCTACCTGAAATCATCGGCAGCCTACTCCTACCAGGAGAATACTGTTGATGAGAAATATGCAGAGACACCCGACAGCATCACCACATCCAGTTCGGAACAATTCAAGACAAAAAAGCTGATCCTCTCCAGTACCCTGAACCAAAAGATCGGGTTGAGGACGGCCATCAGGACAGGCGTGATCGTGAACCTGATCAATTTCAACTATTATGACCGCTCCAGGGAAAACCCCGGCAAACCACTACTGGAAAGGATCAATGTGCAGGACAAGACCCAGACGATACAGGCATTCGCCCAATGGCAATACAAGGCCACCAACCAGCTGACCCTTTCTACAGGCATCCACTACCTCAGGTTGCAATTGAACAATAGCTCCTCTATTGAACCAAGGGCATCCGTTAAATGGGATATCAACAAGAAGAACAGCCTCGGTATTGGTTATGGCCTCCATGGCCAGGTACAGGCCATGGGTGTATATTTCGCCAAGGCACAGGACCTCAATGGCAACTGGTACCAGCCCAATAAAGACCTGGGCATGACGAAATCGCACCACCTGGTATTATCCTATACGCATGCCTTTTCCAGGTTCCTGAAGTTCAAGACAGAGCTTTATTACCAGCACTTGTTTGATGTTCCGGTAAGCGTTTACGATTCCAGCACTTTCTCAACACTCAATATTGAACAGGGCTTCATCACCGATGCCCTGACCAACAAGGGCAAAGGAAAGAACTACGGTATTGAATTCACCCTGGAGAAGCAATTACAGAACTATTTCTATTTCCTCTTTAACCAGTCGATCTATACCTCAAGGTATACAGCAGCAGATGGCACGGAAAGGAATACGCGCTACAATGGCCGCTACCTCAGCAACCTGACCGCAGGAAAGGAATTCGTGCTTCGCAACAACCGCAAAAGCTTCGGCGTGAACATCAAGGCCATCTATGCCGGTGGTTATCGCCAAACACCCATCAACGTAGAAGAGTCGATGGCAAAGGGTTATACGGTTTACAAGGAGAAAGAAGCCTTCAGCTTGCAGAACCCGGCCTATTTCAGGACCGACCTGAGGTTGAGCATGAAGTGGAACAGGGCAAGGCATACCAGCACCCTGTCGCTGGATATCCAAAACCTCACCAACCGCCAGAACATCTATGGCAGCTATTTCGACCCGGTGAAAGGCAAGGTAGAGAACAGCTACCAGGCAGGATTGATCCCGGTATTGAATTACAAGATCGAACTGTAAAAAACATATAACGATGAAATACAACCGAATTCTTTCAGCTACACTAATTATAGCAGCAATCAGCATGGTCCTTCCCTCCTGCACCAAGGTCAGCGGAAAAGGGCCAGTAGTAACGGAGACCAGGAGCATCGGCAGCAATTTCAGTTCTGTATACTTTGCCGTACCGGGTACCATTACCTATCAATACGCGAATGCTGCAGGGGTGGTCATTGAAGCCCAGCAGAACATCATTGACCGGATCGAAACCTATATTTCAGGAAATGAACTGAAGGTGAAAGTGCGCGACAATACCGTTCTCCGTAACCATGAGGAGATCAGGATACTGGTCTCCGGGCCGATGGCTGAAAAGATCAGCCAGCATGGCTCAGGGGAGATCCACATCAAGGATAGGTTCCAACCTGCCAACCTCCGCCTGGAGTCAAATGGGTCGGGCCGAATCAGCATCGACCAACTGGAAACAGGCTTCCTGGATGCGCGCATCGAGGGCTCCGGTGATATACTGGTGTCACAGGGGAGGCTGAGGAAAGAAAAGGCCGTCATCAGCGGAAGTGGCCGGTTCGAGTTATTGAACCTGGAAGCAGATACGGCCTATACCCAGACCAATGGTTCAGGTGATATCCGCCTTTGGGCAAGGGAATACCTCGATTGCCGCATATCAGGCAGTGGCAATGTTGCCTATAAAGGCAGTCCGCAGATCAACCTTTCCGTTTCCGGTTCCGGTAAACTGATCCACTTACCATAGTAACAGCGAACAATCCATGAGGCCCTTCCCTTTGATGCGGAAGGGCTATTTATTGCCATTTACCTACATAAACCAGGTCCCATCCCTTAACAAATAGCCTCCCTTAAAGGCTGGAAACTGTTAAAATTCAGGCAGGAAGCGGGATTCCCGAAAATTTAGGTTAGCTTTGCACTACTTCTATCTTTTCCTTCTTCTGCATTTGTCCCATTCAAAATGTTTGTGCAGGCTTAGATCAGTAAGGCGGGTAAAGTGCCACAACAGCTGGCAGCCTTACCAACAAAACATTTTTCACCAAATTCAGCAACATTGTTATTTGAACAATTATCGCTCATTGAGCCTATCTTAAAAGCGCTTGAGCATGAGGGTTATACACAACCCACCCCCATTCAGTCAAAAGCCATTCCCAATATCCTGCAAGGACGCGACCTGCTTGGTTGCGCACAGACAGGAACAGGTAAGACAGCAGCATTTGCCATCCCGATGATCCAATTGCTGATGGCCAAAAAGTCACAGCAACCCGGTTACAAGGGTATCAAGGCATTGATCCTGACCCCAACGAGGGAACTGGCCATACAGATCAAAGAGAGTTTTAAAGCCTACGGAAGGTTTACGCCTTTGCGCCATACCGTTATTTTCGGCGGCGTGTCACAGGAGAAGCAGGTGCAGGAATTGCGCAGGGGAATCGATATCCTTGTCGCCACTCCCGGCCGTTTGCTTGACCTGATGCAACAAAAGATCGTCAGCCTGAAGGATATTGAATTCCTGGTACTGGACGAAGCCGACAGGATGTTGGACATGGGATTTGTGCATGATGTAAAGCGCATCATCACGAATGTGCCTGCCCAAAGGCAAACCCTGTTCTTCTCCGCCACCATGGCGCAAGAGATCAGGAGCCTGGCCAATACCATGCTTCGTGACCCGGCCTATGTGGAAGTGACCCCGGTCTCTTCAACCGCCGAGAAAGTGGAACAATCCATTTACCATGTGGACAAGATAAAAAAACAAGACCTGCTGGTCCATTTACTGGAAAGCCCGGAGATCGATCAGGCGCTGGTCTTTACCCGCACCAAGCATGGCGCAGACAAGGTAGTGAAGGGCCTGAACAAGGCCGGCATTACTGCGGAAGCCATCCACGGTAACAAATCACAGAATGCACGCCAGCGGGCACTGGGCAATTTCAAAGACAAGACCACCAGGATCCTGGTAGCAACGGATATAGCCGCACGCGGTATCGACTTCGAACAGCTTACCCATGTATTCAATTTCGACCTTCCCAATATCCCCGAGACCTATGTACACCGTATCGGCCGTACGGGAAGGGCAGGGTATAGTGGTATAGCCCTATCATTCTGTGACAGGGAAGAAAGACCTTTCCTGCGCGATATTGAGAAAACGACCAAGTTGAGCATACCGGTGGTACAAGAGCACCCCTACCTTCCCCAGCCGGGTGAACAACCGGCCATTGCAAGACCCTTGCAACCCAACCAGGGAAGGAATCCATACAGGTCAGGCAACAAGCCATCAGGCAATAAGCAAGCAGCAAGGCCTGGCGGACATTTTCATTCAGAAAGGAAAACAAAAAATTATGACAAACATTCAAATTGAGAAGTTCCTGGACGAGAAAGCAGGCAGTGGACAACCCATTCGCATTACGCTGAAAAGCAGGAAACCCTTCCTGGGGATCTTTATCAAGACCAATGATTTCGGAGAGCTGAAATCGAAGAATTTCTGGAGGATCGTTTCCGAAGGTAATATCGAGAACTACCTTAAGAATAAGGACAATAACCTGGCAAGGATATTCGCCGGTTCAGATATCACGAAACTATCTTTGAATTAATACTGGTAAATCATGTAATTTAAGGGCATCACCATAGGATGCCCTTATTTTTTATGCAACGTAGTGTTATTACCGGAACAGGGAAATTTATTCCCAACCACATCAAGAAGAATGAAGATTTCGGCCAGAGCCAATTCTTCACCGAAGACAACCAACCCATTGAAACGCCTGCAGCGGAAGTGGTCAGGAAATTCAAGAACATCACAGGTATTGAAGAAAGGCGCTATGCCGATCCAACCATGAAAGCCTCCCATATGGGAGCAGAGGCAGCGAAAAAGGCCATTGAAGAAAGTGGCATCAACCCAGAGGAACTCGACCTCATTATAGCGGCCCACAATTATGGGGATGTTGACCCATTAAGCCGCCAATCGGATACCGTTCCGGCGCTTGCAGCCAGGATCAAACATATGCTGGGCATCCGCAATCCCAATTGCGTTGCTTACGATATCCTCTTTGGTTGCCCCGGCTGGGTGCAGGGCCTGATCATAGCAGACACTTATTTCAAGGCGGGTACGGCAAAGAAGGCGCTGATCATCGGAACGGAAACCCTGAGCAGGGTCATTGACAACCATGATCGCGACTCCATGATCTTCGCAGATGGCGCAGGCGCCACTGTGGTGGAATCCAGGGAAGGACCGGCCACAGGTGAAGGCATCCTCAGCACCAGCGTGCAATCCCATTGCCTTAGCGAATTAGACTTCATCAATTTTGGTCCCTCCTATTACCCGGGATCAGATCCCCATCACTGCTTCATTAAAATGAAGGGAAGGAAGGTATATGAATATGCCTTGTCCCATGTTCCCGCAGCCATGAAAGACTGCCTCGACAAGAGCGGCGCAGGCATTGAAGAACTGAAGATGATCTTTATCCACCAGGCCAATGAGAAAATGGATGAAGCCATCATCAAGGCCTTCTACAAATTATATGGTCACCAACCCGTTCCCGAAAAGATCATGCCCATGAGCATCCAATGGCTGGGAAATAGTTCTGTAGCAACTGTACCCACGCTCTACGACCTGGTGAAGAAGCATGAAGTGCCCGGTTACCAATTGCAGAAGGGGGACCTGGTGATGTTCGCATCCGTTGGCGCAGGCATGAACATCAATGCGGTATGTTATCGGTATTGATGCTATTGTTTCACAGGAGGCTAGCATTCCTGGAAACGACATACAGCATAATGATCCCTATCATCACTAATTAAAAAGAATACCTATATTTAGAAGACTATTCCTTTAATAGGGTTAAGGATTTCATTGGTAGCATGACAAGGTCCCCTTGTAGTGTAGGGTCCATTCCTTGTGAAAAAGCAGGTAGGTACCCACCTGTAATTCAACATTACCAGAACAACAAAACCAACATCATGCAAACCATCCTCAGGAAATGGTGGGTCATCCTGATCCAGGGAATCTTAATGATCCTATTGTCCTTTTACATCTTCAATAATCCCGGCGTTGTCTTAACGGGCATCTCCCTTTGGATCAGTATCCTGGTCCTTGGAGCAGGCATTGCTGGCCTTGTTGCCTGGCTGGTGAGTGAAAAAGAAGACAGGGATACCGGGGCCCTTTTATGGTCCATCGCTACCATCCTTTTCGGGATATTGATGCTAGGCAACCTTTTCATTACGATGAAGACAGTCACCCTTTTCTTTGGCGCCTGGATGGCAATGACAGGATGGATGCTGGCCTCTACCGGCTGGGAATTAAGATCAGTCAGCAACAGTGGTTGGGCATTGCTCATCATCGGGGTCCTTTCCCTCATTGCCGGCATCATGATGTTCTTCAATATGGGCATGGCGGCCACGGGAATAAGCACCATCCTGGGTTTACAGGTATTGATGGCCGGCATTGGCATGATCATCCTTGCCTTCATTAAAAAGTCTGTTGTCAAGACTGTAAAAGAAAGGATTGGCAATATCCAGGAAGGATTGAAATAGCCATAAAAGAAGGATTGCTATTGAACTGACTATGCTCTATCCAGGAGTGGATAAAGCAGTTCACGTGATAATGTATCAAGAAGTGGCTTTCCTAACCAGTTTTGCAGGCCAGGCAATAATGGCCCCCAACAGTGAGAACACCCCATCAACTGCAATACCAACCAGCCGGAAGGGCAACAACAAAAGCCATACGATCGGGTAGAGCACCAGTGCCAGGATGGCCAGGGGCGCACAAAGTACAAGGAGGATGAGCCAGAGCAGGAAAGTAAGCATAAGGTTCATTTGATGACCTGAATGTACTACAATATGAATTGGGGATCGAACCATTCATCATTTCCATAACAGCCCGGGCAAACAATTCCATGCAGGATATTTTCTGCAGGGAATTGATTAACTTTTCTATCCAAAACTGCTTGTTATGACCAAAGTTTTTTCCAGGTTAATGGCCCTGTTCATGGTAGTATTCACTATGTATTCCTGTCAGCAGGGCAACAAAGAAACAGCGCCATCAACATCAATACCATCCCTTGCCTCCTACTTTGCCAGGACCGATAGCGGCCTGCAGACCGGCGGCGTAAAGATGGTCCCCATCGAAACACCCAAAGGCACTTTCAAGGTATGGACCAAACGCTTCGGCAATAACCCCAAAATGAAGCTGCTCCTGCTGAATGGCGGTCCCGGAGCCACCCATGAATATTTTGAATGCATGGAGAATTTCCTGCCGGCAGAAGGCATCGAGATCGTGTATTATGACCAGCTGGGTTGCGGCAATTCGGATAACCCAAAGGATACGTCCATGTGGGACCTTCCGCGTTATGTGGAAGAAGTGGAGCAGGTAAGGAAGGCGCTCCACCTCGACAAGGATAATTTCTTTTTATTGGGCCATTCATGGGGCGGTATACTTGCATTAGAATACGCCCTCAAATACCAGCAACACCTGAAGGGGCTCATCATCTCCAATATGATGTCGAGCTGCCCGGATTATGGTGCCTATGCCGCCAATGTACTGTCCAAGCAAATGGACCAGAAGGTATTGACCGAGATCAGGGCCATCGAGGCAAAGAAGGATTTTGGTAACCCCCGGTATATGGAATTGCTGATGCCTAATTTCTATGCGAAGCATGTCTGCCGGCTGCCCCTGGACCAGTGGCCGGAGCCGGTGAACCGTTCCTTTAGCAAGACGAACCAGTCGCTGTATGTGACCATGCAGGGTCCCAGCGAATTCGGTATTGCCGGCAAGCTGGAGAAATGGGACAGGAAGGCTGACCTGCCGTCTATTACCGTTCCAACCCTTACCATTGGCGCGCAATACGATACCATGGACCCTGAACACATGAAATGGATGGCTTCACAGGTGAAGCAGGGAGAATACCTCTATTGCCCGAACGGCAGCCATATGAGTATGTGGGATGACCAGGAGACGTATATGAAGGGGTTGATCGGTTTTATGAAGAAGCATGGGGAGTGAGGAGGTGGTTTCACGAAAAGCCGCACTTTGCCCGCCGAAGCTATGCGCAGGCGGGAAGGCGAGAAGGGACGAACTTCTTTTGAGGAACTATAGGACGCAACGTATTGGCTGCGCCAATGTAGTAATGGTTAATACCCATCGGGATCGCCCATTCATTTTTGTTTCCCGATCATCGATCCTTTTAGTAATTTTTTCCCCATTGGGGTCTCGCAGAGGACCCCGATGAATTTTCTTCCTACTATTCATGAGGATATATTTTAACCCCATTGGGGTCTCCCGAAGGGGACCCCGATGTAAAAAAGCGAAATATTTATGCATCCAACAGCTAAGCTCATTTTCCAACTACCCGTTGGTCATAAGACACAACGGGGGCGACAAGGGGCGATTACATATTATCACCACATAGGCCTTCACTTCGAGAGTCCCCGATAGATCTCCATCCTACCATTCATCAGGATCCCCTGCGGGAGACCCTGCTGAGGTGAAGGCATTTGAGGTTGAGAGGAGTAACGCAAAGTGCGCAAAGAAACGCTAAGAACGCAATGGTCATTTTTTGCAGATTCTTCGGTCCTTGCCTGCCGACGCTATAGCTTTGGCAGGCGAAGCGCACTTTGCGTTATTAAAAAACCCTTTCCCATTTATAGCTTTTACAGGCATCGAATTTTATGGAAATAAACTGCTTTTGTATTAAATTTAGTATGCATACAAGTCAAGTGTACCTGGCCTGTATCCGCTAGAAAGACCTTACTAACCCAAAAAGCCGTTTATGAAATCCAGCCTTACCTGTGCATGCCTGGCAGTGAGTGTGCTTGCCATGACCAGTTGCTCCAAACCTGAAACCATCCCATCTTCATTGGCCATCCAGGATGGCAACCTCTCTTCCACCACCAGCCGCACCGTCAAGCCCAAAGTTTCGATCTGGAAAGCAGAATACCTGACAGATGGGCAATCCGAGAAGGAAGGAAAGACCATCATCTTCCGGGAACCCGGCAGGAAAAAATTTGCAGAAGGGAATTTCGTGCCCCTCGATCCCAGAAGGGCGGGCAGGAATTACCTGACCTATGCCGTAGACGAACAAGTAACCACAGACAATGGCCTGAGTCGTCAAGGGGTAAACCACTCCATCGACAGGGCCATGCAGACCTGGAACAAGGTCAATTGCTCTAAACTGCAATTACTAAAATCGCCTGCCTATTCCGATATGGGCTATGCTTCCTACTTATTCGGATTCGGCGGCAGCCCCTATAATGATGCAGATATCCAGCATGCCGGTTTCATGGATGCCAACTTCTTTGATGTGCTGGCACCGGGAGGCGCCAATTACATCATCGCTGTTACCTTCTCCTTTGTTTACCTGGATGATAATGGCATGACCACCGATATCAACAATGATGGCCTGGCCGATATTGCTTTTTACGAAACTTATTACAATGAGCGCTTCGACTGGGCGACCGATAATACCATTGGGGTAGATATAGAATCCATCGCCTTGCATGAGACCGGGCATTCCCTCGGCCACCACCATGCCGGCAAGGCCTTCATCAACAAGGGAAAGATCCATTATGCGCCAAGGGCTGTGATGAACCCTGTCTATGGAGGAACGATGCGTGCCCTGACCGGGACAGATAATGCCGCCCATTGCGTGATCTGGGCCAAATGGGGCAATTAGGATGCGGCACAGGTTTAGGAAGTGATCGACAATGCCTGCAGCTGGCAATACTTTTCAAACCCGTTTTCATAAACATGGGTGTAGGCAGGATTGGGATAGAAGACCTTAGCCTCCATCGGCAGCATTTGCCTGACCACCGGCCAATCCGTGAAAATGCCCATGGCCTTCATCCCGAGCAGGCAGGCACCCGTTGCTGAAGCATCTGCATCCGACAGCAGGTGGAGTTCCCTTCCCAATACAT